>JBBQVB010000079.1:0-11670 GCA_038211965.1 Sphingomonadales bacterium | reverse complement strand
GGGGCGGCACCGTCAACGCCGCGATGAAGCGCCTGATGCTCGCCCACGCGCTGGCACATTTCGACCGCGCCATCTTCCTCGTCGGCGAGCATAATGCCCGCTCGCGCCGCGCGCTCGAGAAGATCGGCGCGATCCTCACCGACCGCCGCCAGCGGACCGTGCTGGCAGGCCGCGAGATCGTCCACGTCATCTACGCCATTGACCGCGCTGGGTTTGCGGCGGGGCCGCTCGGCGGAGCCTGACACCGGCACCCAACTCCGCGCGACCGCCCGATCGATTTCGAATCCAACACATGACGTGCTAGTGTCACCACACTTCGACGGAGGTCACAGTGTTCAACTGGATCAACCCCGGCCAGTATCTCGGACCGCGCGGGATGCTCGACCTCTACAAGAACATTCAGGTTCCGGTCGGCGGTGGCTTCGCCACGGTTGCGGTGAATAACTACCGCAACGGCGCCTATGCCGAAGGCAAGAGCGGCAGTTGTGCCGAGGCGATCAAGATCAAGAACGCGCTCTCGCAGGCCAGCCGCAACAAGGCGTGGGACTTCGCCGGCGGGCCTGTGTCGTACATGAACGCCTTCGTCGGCAAGGGGTCGCCATGGTCGATCCAGGGCGTCCTCGAAGCCTTCGTCGCCTATTCGGATGCCTTCATCAAAAGCTATGGCAAAGCCGGCGGTACAGTCGGCAGGTGTGCAAAGCTGCTCGCTGACGACTGCATCACCTGGGAGCAGACCTTGCAAGGGATCTGCAACCTGTCGTTCGGGCTCGACTGCAACGGCTTCGTCGGCAACTGGCTCAAGGTCAACTCGCCCGAATTCAAGATTACCCCCGACTCGAAATCGAACGACGTACGCCGTGCGCGCCCGAAGGCAGTCTACCGAACCGAGGTCGGTCAGATCGAGGCTTGGGACGTGATGTGCTATGTCGGAAACGAACACATCGCGGCTATCGAAGCAAAGGGAAATGCCGCCAACTCGGCGTGGGTTTGTCAGTCCGCCGGGGGCGGACCGCGCATAAATGACCTGGGGATCGTCAAGGTCGCCCAGACGAAGAATCAGTTCCGCCTCGCCGCGCCGACCAAGCAAGACATCGGCAACGCTTTTTACATCGTCAACATCTGGTATTGACCCGCTACCATCTTTTGCATGCCCACCCCCCGCAACATCGTCATCCTCACCGGCGCCGGCGTCTCCGCCGAGAGCGGTATCGCGACTTTCCGCGGTCCCGACGGGCTGTGGGAGGGGCATCGGGTCGAGGATGTCGCGACCCCGCAGGCGTTCCGGCGCGATCCCGCGCTGGTGCAGAAATTCTACGACGCGCGGCGTGCGGCGCTGACCCGCGTCGAGCCCAATGCCGCACACAGGGCGCTGGCGCGGCTCGATGCCGACTGGCCGGGCGGGTTCCTGCTGGTGACGCAAAACGTCGACGACCTCCACGAGCGTGCGGGCGCGCGGCGACTGGTCCACATGCACGGCGAGTTGAAGCGCGTGCGCTGCACCGCGTGCGGCGCGGCACCGGTCTGGCACGCACCGCTGTCGGACGGTCCGCCGTGCCCGCGCTGCGCCGCGCCCCGCCTGCGCCCCGACATCGTCTGGTTCGGCGAGATGCCCTACGCGATGGACCGCATCGACGCGGCGCTCAGGGCCTGCGACCTGTTCGTGTCGATCGGCACGAGCGGGGCGGTCTATCCGGCGGCGGGGTTCGTCGAGACGGCGCGGCGGGCGGGCGCGGCGACGCTCGAACTCAACCTCGAGCCGTCGGCGGGAACGCCGCTGTTCGACGATGCGCGCCACGGCCCGGCGGGAACGCTGGTTCCGGCATGGGTCGAGGATTTGCTCCGCGCCCGACCTTGACGGCGGCGCGTTACCCGCCGCACGATAGGCTTCGTCCTTCGGGAGACCGGAACATGCGCGCCGCCCTGCCCGCCGTCCTGACCGCTGCTGCCGCCCTCGCCGCCTGCACCGCCACCGCCCCGCCGCGCGCCGCTGCAGTACCCCCACCGGCGCCCGGCATCGCGTCTGCCGCAGCGCCGCTCAACTGCGTTCCGCTCAACCGCATTCGCGAGGCGCGGGTCATCGACGACCAGACGATCGACTTCATCCAGACCGGCGGCCAGATCCTGCGCAACACGCTGCCGTACAAATGCTCGCAGCTCGGCTTCGAGAAAGCCTTTACCTACGCGACCTCGCTCAGCCAGCTGTGTTCGGTCGATATCATCACGGTGATCGTCCAGGGCGGCGGGGTCCGCACCGGCGCGAGCTGCGGGCTCGGCAAGTTCGTGCCCTACACGCCGATCCCCAAAGCCCCGAAGTGACTGGCGCGGGCGCGCCGCGCCTGCTATCGCTGCCGACGCTGCACCCGTAGCTCAGCTGGATAGAGCACCGCCCTCCGAAGGCGGGGGTCGGGGGTTCGAATCTCTCCGGGTGCACCACACAGTCCCAAGTTCTGCGATCGTGCGGTATATCCATCGCCGACAACCTCGACGCTTAGCGCGATCGATCTCCGGGATGGTAGCGACGCTCGACGTGCCCGGCGATCTCGTCGGGCCAGAAATAGACCTGACGCAGATTGCCTGTCGCGTAACGCTCCGTCTGGTCGGCAAAATGGCGTGAGGCAGGATCACCGCTCTCGCCGCCGGCGGTCACCGCCCACGCTTTGACGCGCTCGCCGAACTCGACGACGGCGACGAAGCTGTTGCCGCTGCTACCGTAATATTTTCGTGTGTTTGCACCCGGTCGCGCGCCGAACGACGCCAATGACCCCCATTGTGCAGAGGTGAAGCCGACGGGGATGCTCGGCTGGCTGTCGTCGAAGTGCGGCGCGATGCTGTCGTCGAGGCGCTGGAAGCGGTTGATCTGTCCCCATGGCACCTGCCAGCTGCCGAAGTCGCGGGTCAATCGGTCGGCTGCCTGCCCCAGCGCTGCCAGCTTCGCGTCGGCAGAGACGCGGGTCAGGATATAGTCGGGCACGTTGACCCGCTCCTGCTTGGCAAAGGCGCCGACGTCGCTCCACAGCGTATCGCCCCAGAAGACGGCGAGCGAAGTCGCGGTGCTGTCGGTTGCCCAGCGATGGTCCCAGGCGCGCAATACGGCCACCGGTTCGGCAAGCCTTGCATGACGCGGATCGCCGGCGGGCAGCGCATCGAAGGCCGCGATCAACGGCGGCAGCAGGCGAGCAAAACCCGGCAGATAGCTGTCGTAGGCGGCCAGCCGCAGCCGCACGGGCGTGAAATCGTGCCGGCCGGTCAGCAGCATCGTCGCGTGGCGGCCTCGATCACTCTCGCCGGCATTGTCCATGTAGCGCGCATAGTCGGCACGTTTCGGACTATCGGGGCCGGCCGCGCCCCAGGGCTCGTTGTTCGAGTTGTACGCCCAGCCGACCGGCGGTCGGATTGCGTTGGGCAGCGAGGCGACGCTGTGCAGCCCCCGCCAGTCGGTTGCCGGATCGGCACCGTCGACCGGCCGCCCATAGTCGAACCGGTCGGCGCGGATCGGCACGAACTGTGGGTGCAGATAGGCGATCTCGCCCTTCTGGTCGGCGAACAAAGTGGCGTTCGAACTATTCGCCTGCCGCGCTGCCACCTTGAGGTACGAGGCAAGGTCGGTCTGCTTGGTCCGCAGGAAACTCTGCTCGAGCGCCGGGATCGGCCGCCACATCAGCGCGGTTGCGATCCACTTGCCGCCCTCGCTCCGGGTGACCGGGCCGTGGTGGGTGTGGAAGGTGGTAAACGTCCGATTGGCGAGACGGCCGTCAGCGGCGCGGTAGGCGATGGTCACCGAAGCAGCCGTGACCGGGCGAAGCGCCTTGCCGTAGCGGTAGGAATGCTTGCCGTTCGCTGTCGCAATCGTCTCGGCGAATTCGTCGACGTTGTCGACGCCCGACGACGTGTGCATCCACCCGATTTTGGCGTTCCAGCCCTGGTAGATGAAGAATTGCCCCCAGGTTGCCGCGCCATAGGCGTTCAGCCCTTCGCCGCTCGTCATCTGAAGCTCGGACCTGAAGTAGAAGCTGGTGTGCGGGTTGATCAGCAGCAGCGCGTGGCCACCGACAGTATTCTTGGGCGCGATGGCGACGCCGTTCGAGCCGCGTGGCTCCTGCGGGCGTGCGCCGGTTTCCTCGGCAGTCGGCGCAACATGTGCCTTGCCGTAGAAGTTTTGCAGCCCCGAGAGCGGGATCCGCTCGATGTCGCCGCCGATGCTGCCTTCGGTGAAGCTGAGCGCCATCCACGGCTCGAACCGGGTCAGCACTTTGGGATGCACCGCCGGATGGGTCGCGAGGTAGAAGTTCAGCCCGTCCGCCCAGGCATCCATCAGCCTGCGCAACCAGGCGGGAGTGGCAGTGTACTGGCGCTGCAGTTCGGCGGGTTCGACGAAGAGGCGCTGGCGCAGGTCCTGCCAGATCGCCGCCTCGCCCTCCGCCTCCGCGGTGCGGCCAAGCGCAGTCAGGTAATTGGCTTCGATCCGCCCGAAGTCATCCTCTGCCTGCGCATAGATCGCGCCGAACACCACCTGTGCGTCGGTCGCGGCGCTGACATGTGCAATGCCCCAGTCGTCGCGGGTGATGGTCACCGTTGCCGCCTGCTGCGCCCATCGCGACGGCGGCGCAGCGGCAGCCCCATTCGCGAGCATCAGGCTTTCCGCGACGCACAGCACCAGTCTAATCATGACAGCGACGCTATCCGCCGTTCGCCCCACTCGCAAGGAAGTCGAATCACCGATGAAGTGGAACGCTATCGCCGCCGCAGCCCTGATGGCCGCAACCCCGAGCGTTGCGGCGACGATCCTGCTTCGCCCGGCGCAAGTGTTCGACGGCGTCGACCCTAAGCCGCACCCCGGCTGGCAGGTGCTTGTCGACGACGACCGGATTGCAGCCGTCGGCCCGAACCTGGCCGCGCCGGCGGGCACGCGCATCATCGACCTGCCCGATGCGACGTTGATGCCGGGCATGATCGAGGGCCATGGCCACTTGTTCCTGCATCCCTATAACGAGACGCCGTGGGACGATCAGGTGCTGCACGAGCCGCTGGCGCTGCGCACGGCGCGCGCGGTGGTTCACGCCCGCGCGACGCTGATGGCAGGCTTCACCAACGAGCGCGATCTGGGCACCGAGGGTGCGGGCTATGCCGACGCCGGGCTCAAGCAGGCGATCGATCAGGGCATCGTCCCCGGCCCGCGATTGATCGTCGCCACCAAGGCAATCGTCGCGCGCGGGGCTTATGGCCCCAAGGGCTATGAGCCGGGCGTCGCGGTGCCGCAGGGCGCGCAGGAAGTCAGCGGCGTTGACGAGATCGTCAGGGCCGTGCGCGATCAGATTGCCGCCGGCGCGGGTGTAATCAAGCTCTACGCCGACTATCACTTTCAAGGTGGCGACGGCAGCCGCCCGACGCTGTCGCAGGCCGAGATGACAGCCGCAGTCGCGGCCGCACACGACGCGGGCCGGACGGTCGCGGCGCACAGCGTGACCGAGGAAGGCATGCGCCGTGCAATCGCCGCCGGAGTCGACACGATCGAGCACGGCTACGGGGGCACGCCCGCGATCTTCAAAGCGATGCACGATAAGGGCATCGCGCTCTGCCCGACGCTGGCGGCATCCGACGCGGTGGCACGCTATCGCGGCTGGAAGGGGGAGGAGCCCGCGCCGCCAGCAGTGCAACTCTCCCGGAGTTCCTTCAAGCTTGCCAGGGCCGCCGGAGTGCCGATCTGCATGGGCGGCGACGTCGGCGTATACGCGCACGGCAGTAACGCGCGCGAGATGGAACAGATGCAGGCTGCAGGGATGTCCGCCGCGGCGGTGCTGATCGCTGCGACGTCGGTGAACGCTCAACTCTTCGGGATCGGTGACAAGGTCGGCAGCATCAGGGCCGGGCTGGTCGCAGACCTGGTCGCCGTCGCCGGCGACCCAACCCGGGACGTCGCGGCAATCCGCAAAATCAGGTTGGTCATGAAGGGCGGTCAGGCCGTAGATCCCTGAAGCGACCGGTCCGACGACAGTTAAGACACCTTCGACTTCGGCTTGACGAACCTGAGCGCGTATTGATCGGTGTGTCCCTGGATCGCCTTGTCGAAGATCGAAAGGCGGTGATCGTCGCCGGGTTGGCGCAGGAACATGCCCTCTGCCGCCAGCTTGAAGCCTGCGGCGGTAACCTCGCGGATCACCTGCGCCTTCTCGATGCGGTGGAGCTTGGCGATTGCGGCGAGCTCGGTGCCTGCCGGTGCCTCGTGATCGAGCACGAAGAAAACACCGCCGGGTTTGAGCGCGGCGAAAACGGCGCGGTTGAACGCGGCGGTATCGACCTGGCCGTAGTCTGCGATCTTCAAGTCATGGTAATTCTGCGTCACCCAGACCAGGTCGAGCGGCTTCGAAAAGCTGACGGTCCCGAAGGGCAGGACGTCGACCGAGACGTTTGCCAAACTGACGTCGGTGAGCATCGTCTGATCCGCCTTGACTGCAGCCTTCCAGCCGGCGTTCTCGATCGCGTAGATGTGGCCGGTCGGTCCTACCACGGCGCTGAGCATGCGGGTGAAGTAGCCGCCGCCGGGAAAGAACTCGCCGACCGCCATGCCGGGCTTCACGCCGGCGAATTCGAGCGTCTCAGCCGGCTTGCGGATGATGTCGGTGCTCGTATCGGTTGCAGGGCGGGACGGGCCCGCAACCGCCGCGGCGATCACGCTCGTGTGAGACTGAGCAAGGACGGTCGCGAGCGGCGCAACCGCGACTGCAAGCGCGACCTGAAGCAAGATTTTACGCATGGCAGCCCTCCTCTCGATGCACGTTCCCTTATGCCTCATTACAATATCTAACGCGATTACCGAAGCAACGTACCCGCTCGATACTCAGCCCGCACCGAGGCTCGTCGTCGATCCGCCGATGCCCGGTCAGTTGTCGGTCGCCTGCCGGCGTGCGGTCGTTAAAATCAGGCCGAGACCGGTTTGCCGCTGACTGCGTCGCGCACCATTTCCCCGATCACGACCCGCCTACGGCTGGCCTTTGCCGCCCGCCGATCCGTAAATCTGCCCGGTCGCGTAGCTCGCGCTCGCGTCCGCCAGCTGGACGTAGATCGACGCCAGTTCGGCAGGCTGGCCGGGACGCCCGAGCGGCGTGTCGCCGCCGAATTTCGTGAGCTTTTCCATCGTCGCGCCGCCGCTGACCTGCAACGGCGTCCAGATCGGCCCCGGCGCGACGCCGTTGACGCGGATGCCCTTGGGGCCGAGCTGCTTCGCCAGCGAGCGTGTGAAGTTGAGCTGCGCCGCCTTGGTCATCGCATAGTCGACGAGGTCCTCCGACGGATCGGTCGCCTGCTCCGAGGTGGTCTGGATGATCGCCGACCCTGGCCCCAGATGCGCCAGCGCCGCCTTGGTCAGCCAGAACATCGCGTAGATATTGGTCTTCATCGTCGCGTCGAAGTCGGCGGTCGTGATCGCGTCGAGGGACGGCCGCGTCTGCTGGCGACTGGCGTTGTTGACGAGGATGTCGAGACCGCCGAGCTGTTTCGCTGCTTCGGCAATAAGATGATTGCAGAATGCCTCGTCGCGGAGGTCGCCGGGGATCGCGACCGCAATGCGTCCCGCCGCCCGGATCAGGGCGACGACCTCGCGCGCGTCGGGCTCCTCGGCAGGGAGGTCGTTGATCGCCACGTCAGCCCCCTCGCGGGCGAAGGCGATCGCGGCGGCGCGGCCCATGCCGCTGTCGCCGCCCGTGATCAGCGCCTTGCGCCCCGCGAGCCGCCCCGAACCCTTGTAGCTCGTCTCGCCGTGATCGGGCTTGGGCTCCATGTCGCGCGCGAGGCCAGGCCAGGGCTGCGTCTGCGCCTTGAACGGCGGCTTGGGGTATCTGGTGCGCGGGTCGCTGATGGCCGGGGAAGTCGGCGCGTTACCTTGCGCCAGCGCGGGCGCGGCGAGGCCCGCGGCCAGCCCGACCGCGGCGCCGCCTGCCACGACGCGCCGCGAAACGCCTGTCCGGTCTTCGGAATCCATGATCGTTGCCCTTGTCTGAAGTGTGCGGGTCAACGAGCCGAGCGCGGCGTCGGTTCACTCGACCGCGCGCGAATGCCGCAGGCGCGGGGCCGCCAGCTTGAACTGCCGCGCCCCCCATGCTCTAGGCGCGCCAGGAGTTCCTATGACGCGCACCGCCACAATCCAGCGCCACACCACCGAGACGCGCATCGACGCGACCGTCGCGCTCGACGGCTCGGGCGTGTACGATGTCGCGACGGGCATCGGCTTCCTCGACCACATGCTCGAACAATTGTCGCGCCATTCGCTGATCGACCTGACCGTGCGCGTCGCCGGCGACCTGCATATCGACGCGCACCACACCACCGAGGACAGCGGCATCGCGATCGGCACGGCGGTGGCGCGCGCCCTCGGCGAGCGGCGCGGCATCGTCCGCTACGGCGACGCGCTGATCCCGATGGACGAGACGCTGACGCGCGTCGCGCTCGACATTTCGGGGCGGCCCTATCTCGTCTGGAAGACGGCGTTCAGTCAGCCGCGACTGGGCGAGATGGATACCGAGCTGTTCAAGGAATGGTTCGCGGCGTTCGCGGGCGCGGCGGGCATCACGCTGCACATCGAGACGCTGTACGGGGTCAACAACCATCACATCGTCGAAAGCTGCTTCAAGGGGCTGGCGCGTGCGCTGCGCGTCGCGGTCGCCATCGACCCGCGCAAAGCCGACGCGGTGCCGTCGACGAAGGGGACGTTGGGCGGGCTGCCCGTCGATGGGTGAGACGGTCGTCGTCGTCGACTACGGCGCGGGCAATCTCCGGTCGGCGGCCAAGGCGCTGAGCGCTGCCGGTGCGCGCGACGTCGTGGTCAGCGGCGATCCCGCCGCCATTGCGCAGGCGTCACACATCGTCCTCCCCGGCGTCGGCGCGTTCGCGCAGTGCATCGGCGCGCTCAAGGCGAAGGCCAGAGTTGTCGATGCCCTCGACGCCGCCGTCCACGGGCGCGGGGTGCCGTTCCTCGGCATCTGCGTCGGGATGCAGTTGCTCGCCGACGAGGGTCATGAGCACGGCGTCCACGCCGGCCTCGGCTGGATCCCCGGCGTCGTCGAGCGTCTCGAACCGGGCGCGGACGCCCTCAAGATCCCGCACAGCGGCTGGAACGACGTAACACCGGCGCCGGGCAGCGGCATGGCGGCAGGCAGCGCGTATTTCGTCCACAGCTACCGGTTGACCGCCCGCGATCCCGCCGACGTCGCCGCGACCACCGACTATGGACAGCGCTTCGCTGCCGTCGTCCGGCGCGGGCCGGTGACAGGGGTGCAGTTTCATCCCGAGAAGAGCCAGGCCTATGGTCTGGCCTTCCTGCGCGACTGGCTGGGCACCGCATGACCTTCACCCTCTACCCCGCCATCGACCTCCACGGCGGTCACGTCGTGCGTTTGGCGGAGGGCGATCTGGCGCGCGCCACCGACTACGGCGACGACCCCGCCGCGCAGGCCGAAGCCTTCGCCGCAGCGGGCGCGACCGCGCTCCACGTCGTCGATCTCGACGGAGCGTTCGCCGGCGGCAGCGTCAACGGCGCGGCGGTCGAGCGCATCGTTACGGCGTTCCCCGGCAAGGTTCAGCTCGGCGGCGGTATTCGTAGCCGCGCCGCACTCGATGCGTGGCTGGGGCGCGGCGTCGACCGCGTCGTGCTGGGCACCGCCGCGCTCGCCGACCCCAACCTCGTCATCCAGTCGGCGAAGGCGCACCCGGGCCGCATCGTCGTCGCGGTCGACGCGCGCGGCGGCATGGTGACGACGCGCGGCTGGGCCGAGACCTCAACGCTGCCCGTCGCCGAGCTTGCCAAGCGGTTCGAAGGCGCGGGCGTCGCGGCGCTGCTGTTCACCGATGTCGGGCGCGACGGCATGCTCAAGGGCGTCAATGTCGAGGCGACTCTGGCCTTGGCGCGGGCGGTACGCATCCCCGTGCTGGCCAGCGGCGGCGTCGCGGGGGTCGCGGACATCGTCGCGCTGCGTCGCCATGCCGCCGACGGGGTCGCGGGGGTAATCGTCGGGCGCGCGCTCTACGACGGGCGGCTGACGCTGGCGGACGCGCTGGCGGCGGCTCTCGACAAGGGACCGCTGTGACACCCTTGCGAATTGGCCTCGCCGGCCTCGGTACCGTCGGCGGGGGTGTCGTCGGCCTGCTCGACGCCAATGCCGAGCTGATCGCGCGGCGCGCCGGGCGGACGATCGTCGTTACCGCGATTGCGGCGCGCGACCGGCACCGCGACCGCGGCTTCGATCCGGCACGTTTCGCCTGGGTCGACGACGCGGCGGAACTGGCGATGCGCGACGATGTCGATGTCGTCGTCGAGTGTATCGGCGGCGCCGACGGTCCGGCGCTGACACTAGCCCGCGCGACGCTCGGCGCGGGCAAGCCCTTCGTCACCGCCAACAAGGCGATGCTCGCGCACCACGGGGTGGAATTGGCCGGACTTGCCGAAGCGCGCGGCATCGCACTGCGCTGCGAGGCGGCGGTGGCGGGCGGCGTGCCGGTGATCGGCGGCCTGCGCGACGGCGCGGCGGCGAACCGCATCGCGCAGGTTTATGGTATCCTCAACGGCACCTGCAACTACATCCTGTCGCGGATGGAGGCCGAACGCCTGCCCTTCGACGCGGTGCTCGCCGACGCGCAGCGCCTCGGTTACGCCGAAGCCGACCCGTCGATCGACATCGACGGCATCGACGCGGCGCACAAGCTGGCGCTGCTCGCGGGGATCGCGTTCGGCGCGCGACTCGACTTCGCGGGCGTCGCGACGCAGGGCATCCGCGCCGTCGACAGCGCCGACATCGACCATGCCGCGACGCTCGGCTACCGGATCAAGCTCCTCGGCCTGGCGCGCGCCGCCGACGGCAGCCTGTTCCAGCGCGTCCACCCGTGCCTTGTCCCTCATGCCCACCCGCTGGCGCATGTCGACGGGTCGCTCAACGCCGTCGTCGCCGAGGGCGATTTCGCCGGGCGGCTGTTCTTCTCCGGGCGCGGCGCGGGGGCGGGGCCGACCGCGAGCGCCGTCGTCGCCGACCTGATCGCCATCGCGCGCGGCGAAGTCAGCCCCGTCTTCGGGATGCCCGTCGCCGCGCTCGCCGACCTCGGCCGCGCCGACCGCGACGCGCACCGCGGGCGCTTCTACCTGCGGCTCACCGTCGCCGACCGGCCGGGCGTGCTCGCCGGACTGACCGCGGCGCTGCGCGATGCTGGCGTGTCGATCGAAAGCCTGATCCAGCGCGGCCGTGCCGGCGACGGCGGCGTCTTCGTCGTCATCGTCACGCACGACGTGGCGCAGGGCGATGTCGATGCCGCCCTCGAACGCATGGCGGCGTCGGACGATGTCCAGGGCAAGCCGATGATGATGCACATCCTCGACCTCTAGGGCGCTCCGGCAACCGGCGAGGTCTCGACCCCCGACCGCCACGCCCTCGACTTTTAGCGGGGTGGGGACTAGGCGGTGCGCGCCGTCATCCGGAGCGTCCATGCCAAATTCCGCCGCCCCTGCCAGCGCCGTCCTCGACCGCGTCCTCGTCCTAGAAATGGTCCGCGTGACCGAATATGCCGCGATCGCCGCGTCGCGACAGATTGGGCGCGGCGACGAGCACGCCGCCGACGACGCCGCCGTCGAGGCGATGCGCGACGCGCTCAACCAGCTCGACTTCGACGGCACCATCGTCATCGGCGAGGGCG
>JBBQVB010000078.1:0-11703 GCA_038211965.1 Sphingomonadales bacterium | reverse complement strand
GTCGACGCAGCCTTCCCCAACCCCCCCCCCGACCCGACCGCCGAGAAGAACCTCGCGCACCTGAAGCGTGTCGTGGGGGAGAAGGGCTGCGACTGCGGCGTCGCGTTCGATGGCGCCGCCGACCGGCTCGGCGCGGTCGACGGGCAGGGCCGCGTCGTCTGGGGCGACCAATTGCTGTCGATCCTCGCGGTGCCGGTGCTGCGCGCGCTGCCCGGCGCGACGATCATTGCCGACGTCAAGGCGAGCCAGATGCTGTTCGACCGCGTCGCCGAGTTGGGCGGCACGCCGCTGATGTGGAAGACCGGCCATTCGCTGGTCAAGGCCAAGATGAAGGAGGTCGGCTCACCGCTGGCGGGCGAGATGAGCGGGCACATTTTCTTCCAGCACGACTGGTACGGTTTCGACGACGGTATCTACGCCGCCGTCCGCCTGATCGGCGCGGTGTCCGAGTTGGGCGGCTCGCTGACCGCGCTGCGCGACGCGATGCCGGCGATGATCAACACCCCCGAGCTGCGCTTCCAGTCGTCGGAGGACCGCAAGTTCGTCGTCGTCGACGAGGTGCTGGCGCGCCTCAAGGCGGCGGGGGCCGACGTCAACGAGACCGATGGCGCGCGCGTCAACACCGCCGACGGCTGGTGGCTGCTGCGCGCCTCGAACACGCAGGATGTGCTGGTCGCGCGCGCCGAGGCGGTCGATGCAGCGGCGCTCGAACGCCTGATGACGGCGCTCAACGCGCAGCTCGCGGCGAGCGGGGTCGCGGCGGTCGCGGTCGGGCATTGAGCGCGAGGCGTTACCCGAGCACCGGATAGTGCCGCGCGCGCCGCTTGTCCCTCGGGCGGACCACGGCGATGCGAGCGCAACGACGAAGGAGCTGACCGATGGCCGACCCCCGCCTGCGCGCGATGATCGAGGCGGGGGCGTTCTTCGCCGTTCCCGGTGTCCAGGACATGATCGCCGCCAAGATGACCGACAAGGTCGGGTTCGAGGTAGTGTACGGCAGCGGCTACTGGCTGACCGCGTCGGCGTACGGCATGCCCGACGCGGGGCTGGTCAGCTACACGCAGATGCTCGACCGTATGGCGACCCTGGTGCGGAGTACGAGCGCGGCGGTGATCGCCGATGCCGACACGGGATTCGGCGGGCTGCTCAACGTTCATCACACGGTGCGCGGCTATGACGATGCGGGCGTCTCGGCGATCCAGATCGAGGATCAGGAGTTCCCCAAGAAGTGCGGCCACACGCCCTACAAGCGGCTGATCGCGGCGTCGGACATGGCCGACAAGGTGCGTGTCGCGGTCGCGGCGCGGCGCTCGGCGGACTTCCTGATCATCGCGCGGACCGACGCGCGTCAGTCGGAGGGGCTCGAAGGCTCGATCGCGCGCGGGCAGCTGTATGCCGAAGCGGGGGCCGATATCGTCTTCTGCGAGGCGCTGACCAGCGCCGACGAGATGCGCTCGGCGTGCGCGGCGATCGATCGACCGATGATGGCGAACATGGCGAACGGCGGGCTGACTCCCGTGCTCGGCGCTGCCGAACTGGCCGACATCGGCTATGCCTTTGCGATCTACCCGTCGCTGACCAGCCTCGTCGCGGCGAGCGCGATGGAAACCGCGTTGCGGCGGCTGAAAGATGCGGGCGACGGCAATGCGACCGGCCAGCCGATGTTCGATTTCATGGAATTCAGCGCGCGTATCGGGTTTCAGGACGTGTGGGATTTCGAGAAGAAATGGGCGAAGAGCTGACGGCCATGAAAATCACCGCCGCCGTCCTCGACCAGCTCGGCACCCCCGGCCCCTACGCCGCGACCGCGCCGCTGACGCTCGCCGAGGTCGATCTTGCGGCCCCGCGTCCCGGGGAGCTGCTCGTCCGCATCGACGCGGCGGGGTTGTGCCATTCGGACCTGTCGGTGATCAACGGCGACCGGCCGCGTCCGATGCCGATGGCGCTGGGGCACGAGGCGGTGGCAACAATCGTCGAAATCGGCGACGCCGCCGACATGCTGTTCGCGGTCGGCGACCGCGTCGTGCTGGCGTTCCTGCCGGCGTGCGGCGCGTGCGTGCGCTGCATGAGCGGCGAGGCGTACATGTGTCCCAACGGCGCGGCATCGAACGGGCGCGGCGAGCTGCTGCGCGGCGGCACGCGGCTGGCGCGGGCGGGCCAGTCCGTCCACCATCACATGGGCGTCTCGGCGTTCGCCAGCCACGCCGTCGTCGACCGACGCTCGGCGGTCAGGATCGACAGGGACGTGCCGGTCGAGATCGCCGCGCTGTTCGGCTGCGCGGTACTGACCGGGGTCGGCGCGGTGCTCAATTCAGGCCAGCTGCGCCCCGGCGAAAGTGTCGCGATCTATGGGCTCGGCGGCGTCGGGCTGGCGGCGCTGCTCGGTGCCCTGGCAGGCGGCGCGAATCCGGTGACGGTGATCGACCCTGTCGCGGCCAAGCGCGCGCTGGCGCTCGAACTCGGTGCGGCGGCGGCGTTCGCGCCGGGCGACGAGCGCGGCATCGCAGCGCCCGACCTTGTCGTCGAGACGGTCGGCAAAGCGCGCGTCCTCGAGACGGCGTACGCGCTGACCCGGCGCGGTGGGCGGCTGGTGACGGTCGGCCTGCCCAATCCTGCCGAGGCGTTCAGCATCCCCGCCGTCAGCCTCGTCGCCGACGGCAAGACGATCATCGGCAGCTATCTCGGCGGCGCGATCCCGGCACGCGACATCCCGCGCTATCTCGGCCTGTGGCGTGCGGGACGGTTGCCGGTCGAACGGTTGCTGACGTCGGTCGGGCCGATGTCGAGCATCAACGCGCTGTTCGACAGCCTCGCGAGCGGCGAAGCGGTGCGGCAGGTCGTGCTGCCCTGATCAGAGCACCGGCCCCTGCGCAGGCTTGCTGGCCCGCGCCGGGGCATCCTTGAGCAGCCGCGCGGTCGGTCCGCCGCGCGCGTCCGCCAGTGCCGCCTTGCGCGGCGTGCTGCCGGTATTGTCGGCGAAGTCGGGGTTCGCGCCCGCATCGAGCAGTAGTCGCGCCGACGTGGGGTCGCGCGCCTGCACCGCCTTCATCAACGGCGTCTCGCCGAGCCGGTTCGCGGCGTCGACCTGGCTCCGGACGAGCAGCAGGATGCGCACCGCTTCGGGGTTGGCGGTGGTCGCGGCGAGCAGCAGCGGCGTCGCGCCGTCGCGGTCGCGCAGGTCGGGGTTCGCCCCGTGCTGGAGCAGGAAGCCGATCCAGCCGAGGTCGCGCTGGCGCGTCACGATGTGCAGCGCGGTGTCGCCGCTCTGGCCGTCGCGGGCGTTGACGATCGTCGTGCCCGGGGCGTCGAGCAGCTTGGTCGCCGCTCCGGCGTCCTTGTCCTTGACCGCCTTGATGAACTTATAGGCCTCGGAGAATTGCGCCGCCGCCGGGGTTGCCGCCGCGAGCGCGATCACCGCGACCGGGAAAACCGCGCGCCAAGTCGACATGTTCTTCACTCCGCCCTATGTGCGCGCCTTAGTCTTAGGTCGAGCAACCGCCGATGAACAGTCGCCTCCTCGCTCCGGCGCGCGCCGCGCTCGCCGCGCTGGGGCTCGGCCTGTGGTTGTGGGCATGCACCGCCGCCCCGCCCGCCGGGCCACTCGCGGGGGCCGCGATCGGCGGGCCGTTCGCGCTGGTCGACCAGCACGGCAAGCCGTTCACCGACCGCGACCTGCGCGGCAAGTACGCGCTGATCTATTTCGGCTACACTTTCTGCCCCGACGTCTGCCCGCTCGACGTCCAGAAGCTGTCGGCGGGGCTCAAGGCGTTCGAGGCGGCGCAACCCGCGCTCGGAGCGAAGGTCGTGCCGGTGTTCGTCACCGTCGATCCCGAACGCGACACGCCCGCCGCACTCGCTCAGTTCGCCGCCAATTTCCATCCGCGCCTCGTCGCGCTGACCGGCACACCGGCGCAGGTCGCTGCCGCGACGAAGGCCTACCGCGTCTACGCCAGGCGCGCCGGACCACCGGGAGCCAAGGACTATCTCGTCGATCATGTCGCGATGACCTATCTGATGGGCCCCGATGCCAAGCCGATCGCTTTTTTCGCGCACGATGCGACTGCGGCGCAGATTGCCGCGGACCTGACCAAATATGTCCGCTGAGCGCTTCTGGGAAACGGTGCCGCTGCGCGCGATGAACCGCGTCCAGTGGGAGAGCCTGTGCGACGGCTGCGGCAAGTGCTGCGTCCACAAGCTCGAGGACGAGGAGACCGGCGAGCTTTACCCGACCAACGTCGCGTGCCGTCTGCTCGATGGCCGCACCGGGCTGTGCAAGGACTATCGCAACCGCAAGGCGCTGATCCCCGATTGCGTCCGCCTCACGCCCGAAAAGCTCGAGAGCCTCGAGTGGCTGCCGTCGAGCTGCGCCTATCTGCGCGTCCAGCGCGGGCAGGGGTTGCCCGACTGGCACCATCTGATCAGCGGCGACCGCGAGGCAGTGCATGCCGCGGGCGCGTCGACGCGCGGCTGGACGGTGAGCGAGGACGACGCCGGCAGCCTCGAGAACCACATCATCGAAACCCCGCTCTAGGCGATGCTGCGGCTGTTCCGAGGGCCTCGTGCGCCGGTCGTTGCCGCACCGCCGGTGGCGCTGCCGCCGCTCCACGTTGCGGGACGGGTCGTGCCCGTCGCCCTTGTCCGCAATGCGCGGGCCCGCCGCCTGACGCTGCGCGCCGACGCCGTGGCGGGCGAAGTGCGGCTGACGCTGCCGTCGCGCACGAAGCTGTCGGAGGCGACCGCCTTTCTCGCCGCGCATAACGGCTGGATCGCGGCGCGCGTCGCGAAATGGCCGGTGGCGCTGCCATTCGTGCCCGGTGCGGTGATCCCGTTCGCGGGTCGCACGCTGGCGCTCGACTGGAGCCCCGGCCACCCGCGCGGAGTCGTGCGCGACGGCGACGCGCTGCACATCGGCGGCGACGCGGCGACGCTGCCGGGCCGCGTCACGCGCTGGCTGCGCGCTCACGCCCTCGCGGTGCTCGACACCGAAACGCGCGCACTGGCGGCGACAATCGGCAGACCGGTGACGAGCGTCGCGGTACGCGACCCCGCCGCGCGCTGGGGCAGTTGCAGCACCGCCAAGGGGCGCATCGGCTATAGCTGGCGGCTCATCCTCGCGCCGCCCGACGTCCGCACCAGCGTCGTCGCACACGAGGTCGCACACCTTGTCCACCCCAACCACGGCGCGGCGTTCTGGGCGCTCGCCACCGATCTCAACGGCGGCGACCCGGCACCGCAGCGGCGCTGGCTGGCGCGCCACGGTGCGGGCCTGCACTGGATCGGGCGCGCCGCGCTTGCCGCTCCCCCGCTGCACGCGTAACCGGCCCGCGATGGACCTCGGCCTCGCCCTGACCCCGCAAGCCCTTGCCGTTTTCGGCCAGGTCGTGCTGATCGACGTCGTGCTCGCGGGCGACAATGCCATTGTCGTCGGCGCGATCGCAGCGGGCCTGCCGCCCAAGAAGCGCCGTCGTGTCATCCTGATCGGTATCGTTGCCGCGCTCGTCATGCGGATCGGCTTCGCGCTCGCGGCGACGTGGCTGCTCGGCATCGTCGGGCTGGTGCTCGCGGGCGGGCTGCTGCTGCTTTGGGTGGCGTACCGGATGTGGCGCGAGATCCGCACGCCGGCACATCACGACGCGAGCGAGGTGCGGCCCGCGAAGAGCTTTCGCGCTGCTGCGGCGCAGGTCGCCGTTGCCGACCTGTCGATGTCGATCGACAATGTCCTCGCGGTCGCAGGCGCCGCGCGCCAGCATCCGGCGATCATGGTCGTCGGGCTGGTCCTGTCGGTGGCGCTGATGGGCATCGCGGCGAACAGCATCGCTGCGGTGATCGAACGCTACCGCTGGATCGCCTATGTCGGGTTCGGGGTGATCGTGCTCGTTGCGGCCAAGATGATCTGGGACGGCACGCACGAGGTCATGCCGCTGGCGCTGAAGGCGATGAGCTAGTCGCGCCGCCGTTCAGAAGTCGACCGCGCGCCCGCCGATCTCCCAGTCGCCGTAGCGTACCGGATCGGGGCCGCCGCGCCCGCCGACCTCCCTCGCCATCTCGGGTACCGGCAGCGCGGACGGGTCCATCTCGGGCTCGGGCTCGGCGGGCATGGGAAGTTCGGGCGGCAGGTCGTCGGGCAACAGGCTGGGCTGGCTGGCCATCTTGGGGTTCTCCGGCAGTCGAGGTTGCGCTAGGCAGCGGTCATAACGCGCCAATGCGCGAATGGGGAACGTCATGGCCTATCAACCCGCCCGCCTCGACGGTCGCACGATCGCGCTGACCGGCGCGGCCAGCGGCATCGGGCGCGCGCTCGCGGTGCTGCTGGCGGGCAAGGGGGTGCGTCTCGCGCTCGCCGACAAGGATGCGGCGGGGCTCGCCGAGACCTCGGCGCTGCTCGGCAACGCCCATCATTCGACGACGGTCCTCGATGTCAGCGACGATCCGGGCGTCACCGCGTGGGTCGACGGGGCGGCGGCGGAGTTCGGCGGTCTCGACGGCATCATCAACAACGCCGGGCTGACGGTGATGGGGTCGTTCGAGGACACCCCGGGAAGCGACTTCGACCGCGTCATGGCGGTCAATTTCGACGGCGTCGTGAGCGGCTGTCGCGCCGCGCTGCCACATCTCAAAGGCCGGGAGGCGGGCTGGATCGTCAATGTCAGCTCGGTCTTCGGGCTGATGGGCTATCCCGGCCAGACTGCCTACAACGCCTCGAAGTTCGCGGTCCGCGGGCTGACCGAAGCGCTTCACCTCGAGCTCGCGGTCAGCGATCCGCACATCCGCGTCGTCCGCGTCCATCCCGGCGGCATCAAGACCAATGTCGTCCGCAACGGCAAGTTCGTCGGTGCGATGCCCGTCGCGAGCGCCTTCGACCACGCCGATTCGTTCGAGAAGAATTCGCCGACCACGCCGCAGCAGGCCGCGCAGGTCATCGTCGACGGGATGGAAAAGGGGCTGCACAAGGTTCTGATCGGCCCAGATGCGCGGATGATCGACCTGATTGTCCGGCTGTTTCCGGTGACCTATTTCGACAAGATCGGCCGCTTCCTGCGCCGCCAGACGGCAAGCACTTGAGCGACATCGCCCCGCCGCGCCGATCCCGGACCGAATTGCCGCCGGGGGCTGCCGCGCGGATTGCCGCGTCGAAGCTGCTCGGCGCGGTGCTCCAGCGCGGGCAAGCACTCGACGACGCGCTCGACACCGCGCTGCGCGGCGTGACGCGCCCCGACGACCGTGCGCTGGCGCGCAACCTTGCGAGCGGCGTGCTGCGCTGGCTCCCCGACCTCGACGCGCTGATCGACGGTGCGACCCCCAAGCCGCTGCCCGACGACGCCCGCGCGCGCATGGCGCTGCGCATCGGGATGGTGGGTCGGCTGCTGCTCGCCACCCCCGATCACGCCGTGGTGGCGACGACGTTGGCGCTGCTCGAAGGCGGGCCGCGGCGCCTCGCGCATGCCGTGCTGTCGCGGCTGCTGCGCGAGAATGTCGTCCTGCCCGCTATGCCGACACTGCCCGAGCCGTTCGCGACGCGCTGGGCGAGCGCCTGGGGCGACGACGTTGCGCACGCCGCCGCGCATGCCCTCGCCGAGCCGCCGCCGGTCGACCTGACGCTCCGCGACGCGCGCGAGACCGATTATTATGCGCAGGCGCTGGGCGGCAGCAGCCTGCTGCCCGGTCATGTCCGCGCCGCGCGGGGTGTCGCCATCCCCAGCCTCCCCGGTTTCGTCGAGGGCGCGTGGTGGGTGCAGGATCTCGCCGCGAGCCTGCCCGCGCGCCTGCTCGGGGCGGCAGCGGGCGAGGCGGTGCTCGACCTGTGCGCCGCGCCGGGGGGCAAGACGCTGCAGCTTGCTGCCGCGGGGGCCGAGGTCACCGCGCTCGATATTTCGGCGGCGCGGCTGGCGCGAGTCCGCGAAAACCTCGAGCGGACCCGGCTGAGCGCGACCGTGGTCGTTGCCGACGCGTTGAAGTGGCAGCCGAAAGCCCCATTCGACCGCATCCTGCTCGATGCGCCGTGTTCGGCGACCGGCATCTTCCGCCGCCATCCCGACGTGCTCTACGTCAAGGCCGCACGCGACCTCGCCCCTGTCATCGCGCTGCAAGCCGCGCTGCTCGACCGTGCGCTGACGTGGCTCAAGCCGGGCGGCACGCTCGTCTTCTCGACCTGCTCGCTCGAGCGCGCCGAGGGCGAGGCGCAGATCGAGGCGCTGCTGGCGCGCACCCCCGCCGTGACGCTCGACCCGATCGCCGCCGCCGAGTGCCCAGCGGGCGTCGCGCCTGCACCGCAGGGCTGGCTGCGTCTCCTCCCCGGCGCGCTCGCCGAGGCCGGCGGGGTCGACGGGTTCTTCATCGCCCGGCTACGGCGCGCCTGACCCCCGCGCCGCCTTCGCCGCCGCGACCTGCGCGCGGACGCTGGCGAGCAGCGCGGGCGCGTCGTAGACGATTCCGTCCTTGATCGTCCAGCGGACGCCGCCGACGCGCACTTGACGGTTGGTTGCGGGATCGAGGCGCTCGGTCTGCGTGCCGTAGAGCGTCTTGAAATTCGCCAGCGGGTTCTCGGGCATCACCACGAGATCGGCAATCATGCCGCGCCGCACCAGCCCGAACGGCGGCTCCTGGTGCTTGGGCTCGTACAGCGTCCGTGCGCCGTTGATCGTCGCCGACTGGATGACCTCGAGCGGCGCGAACCCCGCTTCCTGGAGCAGTTCGAGTTCGAGGATATAGCTGAACCCCCACAGCTGCCAGATGAAGCCGGGGTCCGACCCCGTCGTGACGCGCCCGCCGATATTCTTGTAATCGTTGACCAGTCGCATGTAGCGCCCATAGAAATTGCGCCACGTCACTTCGTTCGCCGTCGTCCAGTCGTAGAAATACGAGCCGTGGTTGTCGCGGTTCGAGGCGTAAAAGTCGGTCATCGACGGCAGTGCGTACGCGTCGTGCCAGTCGGCATTCTTCGCGCGCATCAGGTCGCGCGACGCCGAATAGATGTTGAAGGTCGGATCGAACACGACGCCCGTCGCCTTCTGTGCGTCGAGATAGGCGCGCCATTCGGGCCCGCCGGGCTCGTAAATCTGGTCCCAGATCTCGGCAATGCCGCCGAAGCGCTTGGCTTCGTCATTGAAATTATAGTCGGCCGGCGTGTCCTGCACCTGGCGGTCCTTGAGCAAGGCTTCGAAGTGCCCATAGAAATGAGTGATCGTGCCAAGGCCCGCAGCGGCGGCGTCGCGCGCGTTGAATGCCGCGATATTGGGCTGCGACAGATGCGCGACGGTGCCGAGTCCGAGCCGCTTCGCCTCGGCGATCGCGGCGCGGTCGATGGCGGGGGTCTCGTCGCCGCGATTGAAGAACTTGATGCCGTCGATGCCCGCCTTCGCCGCCCAGCGTACCCACGCCACGGCCTTGTCGGGGGTGTCGACGCGGCCCTGCGCCCAACCGCTGGACGCGCCGCTGCCGAGCGTCTGGTAGACGAACAGGCGCGGCGCGGTGATTTCCCCCGCCGCGCTGCGCCGCCGGTCGTCGAGCGCATGCGCGACGTCGTCTCCGAACAGCGGTACGCCGCGCACCGTCGTGACGCCGTGTGCCAGCCACAGGCGATAGGCGTACGACGGATCGGGAGCCTTCTGTGCGTCGCCGCTGTGGCCGTGCATGTCGACGAAGCCCGGCGTCACGAACATCCCCGTCGCGTCGACCTCGCGCGTCGCGCCTTTCGGTTCGCGGTCGCGCCGGAGCGGCAGGCCGGGCGTCCCTGCCGAATGGATGTCGGCGATGCGGTTGCCCTCGATGACGATATCGGCGGGTCCATAGGGCGGACTGCCGTCGCCCCCGATGATCGTGACGCCGCGAATGACGAGGGTAGGATAAGGGCCAGCGCCTTCGCCGGGCGTGCGCGCGGGCGTCGGGAGCATCGCGGCGAGGGCAGGGGCGGCAAGGAACAGCGCAGCCGCCAGTCGTGCAGCAAATCTCATCATCGACCCCTTTTGCGGGGAGGCTAGCGCGACTGTGGGGCGATGCAACAGTTTCAGCCGTCCTGCCGTCAGCTTCGCCGACGCTGCATGCCACCAAGGCTGCAACCGGCCGGGCAAGTCCCGTTGCGGAACCGCAGCGCATGTGCGACAGCCGTCGTCGGTCAAAGCTGGAAGGGGCGATCCGTGAAGCACAGCCTGTTGGTCCTGTCGCTGCTCTGTGCCACCGCGAGTGTCGCGCAGCCGGCAACTGCGCCAGGTAAGGTCGCCGCCGCCGTCCCGTTGCCGGGCGACGACTTCGACGGCTACGTCAACGGCGCGTGGCGCGCGATGACCGAAATTCCCGCCGATCGATCGTCGACCGGGGTGGGCTACGAGGTTTTCAAGGTCGCCGAGGCGCGAACTGCCGAACTCATTGCCGGTGCCGCCAGGCTGAACGCGGCGCCCGGGTCCGATACCCGCCGCATCGCCGACTATTACGCCGCTTTCCTCGACACGGATCGCATCGAGGCGCGCGGTCTGGAACCGCTGAAGCCGCAGCTCGCGGCGATCGCTGCACTGCACGACGTCCATCAGCTTTCGGCAGCGCTCGGCGGATCGATGCGCGCCGATACCGACCCGCTCAACGACACCCAGCTGGCCACCGAAAACCTGTTCGGCCTGTTCGTCACGCAAGACCTCAGCCGCCCGACCGTCACCGTGCCGTATCTCATGCAGGGCGGACTCGGCCTGCCCGACCGCGACTATTATCTTTCCGACAAGCCCGAGATGGTCGCGCTCCGGACCGCCTACCTCGGCTATGTCGCCAAGCTGCTCGGTCTCGCCGGCATGAGCGAACCGGCGGCGCGGGCAGCGCGGATCGTCGCGCTCGAGACGAAGATCGCGCAGGCCCACGCCGACATCGTGACCAGTCAGAACGCGAGCGTCTCGAATCACCCGTGGCGGCGCGCCGACTTTGCGACCAAGGCTCCTGGGATCGACTGGGATGCGTACTGGACTGCGGCTGAGCTGCCGCATCAGCAGGACTTCATCGTCTGGCAGCCCGCCGCGATCACCGCAATCGCGGCGATGGTCGCCAGCGAACCGCTGACGACGTGGCAGGACTGGCTGACGTTTCACACGGTCAACCAGACCGCCATCGTCCTCCCTGCCGCATTCGATCAGGCGCATTTCGATTTCTACGGCACGACGCTCAACGGCACGCCGTCGGAGCGCACCCGCGACAAGCGCGCGATCGCCGCGACGAACGAAGCGCTCGGCGACGCGGTCGGTAAGCTCTACGCCGCGCGCTATTTCCCGGCGTCGTCGAAATCCGCAATTCAAGCGATGGTGAAGAATATCGTCGCCGCATTCGACACCCGGGTCGCGGCGCTTGACTGGATGGCCCCGGCGACCAAGGCCGAAGCGCGCCGCAAGCTCTCGGTGCTCATCGTCGGCGTCGGCTATCCCGATACGTGGCGGAGCAGCGCGGGGTTTGACGTGCGCTCCGACGATCCGGTCGCCAATCTGCAGGGCGGACGGCTGCTCCATTACCATCAGCAGATCGCCAAGCTCGGCAAGCCTGTCGATCGCGCCGAGTGGTGGATGACGCCGCAGACGGTCGACGCGGTCAATCTGCCGCTCCAGAATGCGCTCAACTTTCCTGCCGCAATTCTCGAGACGCCGTATTTCGATCCGAAATTCGACGCTGCCGCGAATTACGGCGCGATCGGTGCCGTCATCGGCCACGAGATCAGCCACAGCTTCGACAACCTCG
>JBBQVB010000077.1:0-11819 GCA_038211965.1 Sphingomonadales bacterium | reverse complement strand
GACGCTGCGGTCGGGGCTTTCATCGACGCCGAGCTGACCAGCGCGGTCGCCGTCGCGCGGACGCTCAGCCGCTACTGGAAGCTCCACGACAGCCTCGTCCACGATCCACGCTTCGTGTTCATGACGAATGGCGGCGATGCGGACGGCGACGCGTGGGGGCAGATGCTCGGCGCCGGGATCGAGGAGCTGATCCGCGTCTGGCGCGACGAGAGCGCGGTCGATGTCGCGGCGGGCAAGCGTCGGCAGGCCGAATGGGGCAACCAGATCGTCCGGCTGGGTAACGCCGAACCCGAAAACCTGCGTTTTGCAGCGGGGCAGGCGGCGCGCATCCTGCTGAAAGAGCGGCGCATCCGCCCGATCAATCTCCACCTCCCCGAATCGATCGGCGAGTCGACCGGGGCGCGCGTCGCGATGGTCGGGTTCGCCGAGAACATCACCGGGCTGCACCTCGGCAAGGTCGCGCTGATCACCGGCGGCTCGGCGGGCATCGGCGGGCAGGTGGCGCGGCTGTTGGCGCTGGCGGGGGCGAAGGTCATGCTCGTCGCGCGCCGCGAGAGCGAGCTGCAGGCGGCGCGCGCGCGCATCGTCGGCGAGTTGGAGGATGTCGGGTTCTCAGGGGTCGAGCGCCGCGTCCGCACGATCTCGAACATCGACGTCAGCGACCACGCCAGCCTCGGGCGCTGCGTCGACGAGACCGTCCGCGCGTTCGGGCGGATCGACTATCTGATCAATAACGCCGGGATTTCGGGGGCCGAGGAGATGGTCGTCGACATGGGCCTCGACGCATGGCGACGGACGCTTGATGCGAACCTGATCTCCAACTATGTGCTGGCGAGCCACGTGGTGCCGCTGATGAAGCGCCAAGGGTCGGGTTATATCCTCAACGTCTCGAGCTACTTCGGCGGCGAGAAA
Source organism: Sphingomonadales bacterium (assembly GCA_038211965.1). Lineage (GTDB taxonomy): Bacteria > Pseudomonadota > Alphaproteobacteria > Sphingomonadales > Sphingomonadaceae > Glacieibacterium. The sequence goes on along the minus strand of JBBQVB010000077.1, from coordinate 10,907 downwards.
TATCTGGCGGTCGCCTATCCCAACCGCGCCGACTACGCGGTGTCAAAGTCGGGCCAGCGCGCCATGGTCGAGTCGATGGCGCGGTTTCTCGGGCCGGAGATCCAGATCAACGCCATCGCGCCCGGACCCGTCGACGGCGACCGGCTCGGCGGGACGGGGGGCAAGCCCGGGCTGTTCGAGCGACGCGGACGGCTGATCCTCGAGAACAAGCGGCTGAACACCGTGCATGCCGCGTGCGTCCGCGCGATGCGGCGCGGCGTGCGCGTCGAGGTCGTGCTCGGCCGACTGTCGCGCAACGACACCGTCAAGATCGCCCACGACACCGACAATCCGCGCGAACTGCGCGACTTGGCCCTCGCCTGCGCGCAGGAGGGCGACGATACGTGCACTTGGGACCGCTTCCTGCTGACGCGCAGCATCGCGGCGCGACTGGTGCAGCGGCTGCGGCTTGGCGGCTATCTGCGCGATTCGAGCGCGTGGAAGGATCGCCCGGACACCGAGGAGGCGAACGGCGGCTGGCTGCTGCGCGTGCCGCCCGACGACAAGCCGTGGTTGCCGGCGACGAAAATCGCCGCCGAAGCCGCCAAGGTCGGCGGCGGCGTCACCTCGCTGCTCAACCTCGGGCGCATGCCGACCGAGGGCGAGGTCGCGCAGGCGACGGTGTTCTTCCTCGCCGACCGCGCCGTCAGCGGCGAGACCTTCATGCCGTCGGGCGGCCTCAGCCTCGAGCGCTCGACGACCGAGCGCGAGCTGTTCGGCAGCCCCAAGCAGGAGCGCCTCGACCGCATGCAGGGCAAGACCGTCTGGCTGGTCGGCGAGCATCTCGTCGATTACCTCGCCGCCGCGGCGCAGGCCTTCGCCGACTGCCACGTCGCGCGCATCGTGCTGATGACCGCGACCGAGACCGGCGCGGCGGCGCTGGTCGCGGAACTCGAGGATGCGCCCGCGAGCATCGAGACGCTCGTTGCAGGAACCGATATCGAGGCCGCGATGGACCGCGCGCTGGCGCTGTGGGGGCCGCCGACGACGATCGTCTCGACGCCGTTCGCGCCGCTGCCCGACCGGTTGTTCGGCGACGACCCGCTGCCGGCCGCCGAGTTCGGCCAACTCGTCGAGGATAATCTCACGCACCACTTCCGCGTCAGCCGCAAGGCGTCGCTCTACGACCAGTGCCAGCTCGTCCTCGTCTCGCCCGACGTGGCGATGGGTACGTCTGGTCCGGCGTTCGCGCTGGCGAACTTCGTCAAGACCGCGCTGCACGCGTTCACCGCGACGCTCGCGGTCGAGAACGAGCGCCTCGTCCACGATGTGCCGGTCAACCAGATCAACCTGACGCGGCGGGTGCGGTCGGAGGAGCCGCGCAACCTCGACGAGCATCTCGAGGAGGTCAAACGCTTCGCCCGCGCGGTGCTGCTGGCAGGCGCGCCGCTTCCCGACGCCGAGGATTCGCGCTACCGCGCGCGCATCTATCGCGGCATGTCGATGACGGTGTAGACGTCTACGACACAGTTTCGACTTGACATTCACGAACCTTTGCGGTACAATTCAAGTCTGATCGAATTGCCGAATCGGACTGTACGCAACGACAAGCCAAGGGGAAGCATCATGATCGTCCGCACCGTCGCCGCCGTCCTGCTTGCCGTCGCGGGGCTCGCCCCCGTCGCCGCCGCACCGATTCCCAGCCGGATCGTCGGGTTCGGCGACAGCCTCATCGACACCGGCAACGTATTCATCGCGACCGGCGGCTATGCTCCGACCAATATCTACAACAACCCGGCGCGCGGCTATTTCCCCGGACGCTTCACCAACGGTCCCGACTATGTCGACCTGCTCAGCCAGCAGTTCTACGGGCACTACCTCGCGCCGTCGCTGGCGGGCGGCAGCAACTATGCCTTCGGCGGCGCGCGCATCGTCAACGACGGCGACGCCGTCCCCGATCTTGCGGCGCAACTCGGGCTGTATTTCGCCGCCTCGGGCAACACCGCCGATGCCAATGCGCTGTACATCATCAACGCCGGCGGCAACGACGTCTTCGGCCTCGAAGGCGGGCAGATCGGCGGCTACGCCAACGCGGCGGCGTACACGACCGCACTGCTCGACACGCTGGCGGGCAGCATCCAGGCACTGGCGGCGCGCGGCGCGGGGCGCATCCTCGTCACCGGCATCCCCAACCTCGACGCCACGGGGCTCGCCCTCGACACGCTGGTGCAGGCGCGTCTCGATGCGATCCAGCCGACGCTCGGCAACACCGACCTGCTGCGCTTCAGCTATCTGTCGTTCTTCCAGCAGCTCGCGGTGAACCCCGCATCGCTCGGCGTCGCGCCGTTCACGCAGACGGGGAACTGCCGCGACAGCCGCGTCGCCGTCAACGGCCAGATCGACTGCACCGGCTTCTTCTCGTTCGACGGCATCCACCCGACGGCGGTGGTGCAAGCCGCGATCTACCGCCAGATCATCCAGATTGCCGGGGTGCCCGAGCCGACGACCTGGGCGCTGCTGATCGGCGGCTTCGGCATGGTCGGCGCGACGATGCGCCAGCGTCGTGGAGCGCTGGCGAATTAACATTCCCGATACCCCCCAAATGGGGATGTCGGCGGCCAGGCGCGCGGCTTAACCAAGACGAATCGGACAGGGGACAGTCCGAGGGGAGCTTGGCGATGCTTAACAGAGCGGTGCGTAACGGGTTCGGCGTGGGATTGGCGACGGCGCTGTTGTGCGGGGCACCGCCGGCGTCGGCAATTTCGTTCGGGCCGAGCGGCCCCCCGGCGGTCGAGTTCGCCCCCGCGAACGCTGCGACACAGGCGCTGACGCTGACCAAGGTCACCAGCGCCAAGGGCCTCGCGGGGCTGCACCGGCTGGCGATCGGCCAGTTCCAGGTCGAATATGTCACCGAGTCGCTCGGGCTGACGCGCAAGCAGCGCAACCAGACGACGGTGACCTATCACATCAAGACGCCGCTGCCCGACACGTCGCTGCAGGCGCAGACCGACAAGCTGTATGCCGGGTTCGTCGCGCAGCTGGTCGCCGCCGGCTACGAGGTGGTGCCGCGCGCGGCGATGCAGGCCGCCGCCGCGTGGGCGCCGCTGACCGGCATCGCCAAGCCGACGCCCGCCGACATCAAGACCGAGAGCGGCAAGGGCCGCCTGACCAATGCGTTCGGCGACCCCTATTACTACGCCGTCGCCGATCCGCATCTCGGCAGCACCGGCTCGATGGGCTGGGCGTTTTCGATGGGGGTGGTCAAGGAGGAGAAGCTCGCGACCGAACTCGGGGCGGCGATCGTCGACGTCCGGCTGGTCGTCGGCTTCAAGGAGACCGACCGCCACAGCGACCTGTTCGCCATCGCGCGCTCGGGATCGAGCTTCGTCGGCAGTCCCAAGCTCGTCGCGCAGGCGGTCGCGACGCAGGTGACGGTGACGCCGCCGGGCAGCAGCGGCCCCGCCACCGTCGCGCTGACCAGCGACCTTATGTTCGCCGAGGACACGCTCGCCGAGAATATGCAGATGGAGACGTCGGGCGGGCAGCAGGCGGCGAACGTCGCCAGCAAGGCGATGTTCGGCGCGCGGATTCTCGGCAATTTCGTCCCGGGCGTTGGGATGCTCGGCGCAATGAAGCTGGAGACCGCGTACAAGGTCGCGTGCGGGCCGAGCGAGACGAGCTATGTCGCCGCCGTCGATACCAACCTGTCGGCGGTGACGGGCATGCTCGTCACGCGCCTCGCGGCGGGACGCTGATCGAAACCGTAAAGGGGTCCTTGACCATGAAGTTTGACACGATTTTTACCGCTGTGCTGCTCGCAGCCGCCGCGCCGGCCGCCGCCACGCTGACCCACGCCTACGAGTTTTCGGGGAGCGCGGTGACCGACAGCGTCGGCACCGAGAACGGCACGCTCAATGGCGGCGCGACGGTCAGCGGCGGGATGCTCCATCTCGACGGCATCGACGACAGCGTCGGGTTCGGCGCGTACCTCGTTCCGACCGGCGGCGCGGCGTTCTCGGTGTTCATCCGCGTCGATGGCCAGCCCGATCCCGGCAATCATACCGAGATCGTCAGCCAGGCGTTTTCGGGCGGCGGCTTCTATATCGGGACCGCACCCGGCGGCGGAATTCGCCTGACCGACGCCTTCACCAGCACCGGCGTCGCCTACCAGAGCGGCACGCGCGACCTGCTGCTGACCAGCGGTGCGGGCGGCATCAAATTCTACATCGACGGCGGGCTGGTGTTCAGCAATGCGGGCGCAGCGGCGAGCGCGGCTGGCGGCAGCTTCACGCGCTTCGGCCAGCAGTTCGCGCCCTACGCCGAGTTCTTCCGGGGCGATATCGACGCGATCCGCATCTACGACAGCGTCATCCTGCCCGGCGATGTCGCCGAGCCGTCGGGCGTTCCCGAGCCCGCGACGTGGACACTGATGATTGCCGGTTTCGGCGTGGCGGGCGTGGTGGGACGCCGCCAGCGCCGAAGGGTGCGCGTTCCGGACTGATCCTACGGGACCGTACCCGCGCCGCCGCGCCTGTCCCGGCGCGGCGGCGTCCCTTCAGGCGATACGCCTCAGGCGATTCTCGTCAGGCGGCGCGCGCGCGGCGCAGGCGCAGTGCGGTACCGCCGATCCCGAACCCGGCGATCAGCTGGAGCCACACGGCAGGCTCGGGAACCCCGGCGACCGGCGGGGAGGCGGACAGGCCGAGCGCCTGCACGCCGCCGGTGAAGCCGTCGCCATAGGGCAGGAAAACATCGAGGACCGAGCCGAGCTGCCCGACGCGACCCGCCGAGACATCGTAGATGTGCACCGTGCCGCCGTCGTTCGCCTGACCGACGAACAGGCTGTCATGGCCCTCGAAGTCGCCGGTGCCCAGCGTCACGCCGCTGTCGAACCTCGCGTCGAAGGCGAAGAAGCTGGCGAGGAGGTCGCCCGAGCCGAGGGCGAAGACCTTGACGTGCGGCCCGCCGCCCGCGCCCGCCCCGACGAACAACGCGTCGCTGCCGTCGAACCGGCCGGTCGCGACGCTGACGCCGCCACCGAAAGCGGGGGCGAAGGCAAAGAAGTTGGCGAGCGTATCCAGCGTCTTGCCGTCGAAGACTTTGACTTGCGGCCCGCCGCCCGGCCCCGCCCCGACGATGATGTCGTCGAAACCGTCGTGGTTCCAGTCGCCGCCCGCCACCGCGACGCCGCCGCCAAAGTTCGCGTCGAAGGCGAAGAAGCTGCGGACCTCGGCGCCGGTCGCGCCGTCGAAGACCTTGACGTGCGGCCCGCCGCCCGCCCCGGCACCGGTGATGATGTCGGCGTGGCCGTCGCCATCGAAATCGCCCGTCGCGACGAACACGCCGCCATCGAACCGTGGATCGTAGGCGAAAAAGCTGGCGAGTTCGCCCGGGGCGCCGGTATCCTTGTCGATCGTCGCCGCGTCGCCGCTGAACACCTTGACGTTCGGGCCGCCGCCCGGACCCGCCGCGACGACGATGTCGTCGTAGCCGTCGTGGTTCCAGTCGCCCGCCGAAATCCGTATGCCCCCGTCGAAACGCGATCCGAAGGGGAAGAACGACGCGACCGGCGGCGTTCCGCGGCCATCGGACATCATCGTCGGTGCCGTCCGGTGCGCGGGCGCGTTGACGACGATCGATTTGCCGAATGCCGGGGCGGATGCCAGCGCGACGGCGAGGGCGAGAGCGGAAATGCGATTTCCGGAGATCATAGTCCGCTCCCGACTCGATGATATCGCGGGACAGTAACAGCTATGAACCGCCGATGCGCCTGCCGCTTTACAGTCGGACGAGCATCTTCCCGGTGTTGCCGCCGCTGAACAGTCCGGCGAAGGCGGCGGGGGCCTGGTCGATGCCCTGCATCACCGTCTCCTCCCACTTGACCGCGCCGCTGGCGATCCAGCCGGTCATGTCGGTGATGAACTGCGGGCGCAGATGGCTGTAGTTGCTGACGATGAAGCCCTGGATCTTGAGGCTCTTGCCGACCACCGCCATGATGTTGCGCGGCCCCGGCATCGGCTCGGTGGCATTGTAGCCCGAGATCATGCCGCATTCGGCAAAGCGCGCGCCCTGCCGTGCGACCTCGATCGCGACCTCGAGATGCTCGCCGCCGACGTTGTCGAAATAGATGTCGATGCCCTGCGGCGCGGCGGCCTGCACCGCCGCGAGCAGGTTGCCGTGCTTGTAGTTGATCGCGTGATCGACCCCGACCGAGCGCAGCCAGTCGCATTTCTCGTCGGTGCCCGCCGTGGCGACGACGGTGCAGCCCTTGGCCTTGGCGATCTGCGCGACCACCGAGCCGACCGCGCCCGCACCGCCGCTGACGAACACCGTGTCGCCGGGCTTGGGCGCGCCGATTTCGAGGAGGCCCGCGTACGCCGTCAGCCCCGGCATGCCGAGGACGCCGAGATAGGCCTGTTCGGGGACACCCGCGACGCGCGGCAGCTTCTCGATGCCGCGCGCGCCCATGTTGAACGCCTCGCGCCAGCCCCACATCGAGCTGACCAGATCGCCGGGCGCGAAGCCCGGATCGTTCGACACCACCACCTCGCCGACGGCGTGGCCCTGCAGCACCTCGCCGAGCGCGAACGGCGGGATGTACGACGCGCGGTCGTACATCCGCCCGCGCATGTAGGGATCGACCGACATGTAGGTGTTGCGCACCTGCACCTCGCCAGGGCCGGGTGCCGCGAGCGTGACGCTCGCGAGTTCGAAGTTGTCGGCGGTCGGCATGCCGACGGGACGGCTCTTCAACCGGATTTCACGCGAGTCCATGTCAGTCTCCCCAAAGTCTGCCTGCGGTCTATCACCCCATCGTCGGAATGACGAAGCTCGAATCCGCCAGCACGCCGCCCGCCGGCCAGCGCTGCGTCACCGTCTTGACGCGCGTCCAGAAGCGCACGCCCTCCATGCCGTGCTGGTTGTGGTCGCCGAACCCCGAACGCTTCCAGCCGCCGAAGCTGTGATAGGCGACGGGCACCGGAATCGGCACGTTGATGCCGACCATGCCGACCTCGACGTTGGCGGCGAACTCGCGCGCGGCGGCCCCGCTGCGCGTGTAGAGCGCGACGCCGTTGCCGTACTGATGCGCGCTCGGCAGCGCAGTCGCCTCGGCGAGGCTGTCGGCGCGGACGATCTGCAGGACGGGGCCGAAGATTTCCTCGCGGTACGAGCGCATGTCGGCGGTGACATGGTCGAACAGCGTCGGGCCGATGAAGAAGCCGTCCTCATGGCCCTGGAGCACGAAACCGCGCCCGTCGACGACGAGCTCGGCCCCCTCGTCGACGCCCATTGCGATATAATCCTCGATGCGCGTGCGGTGCGCGGCGTTGACCACCGGGCCGTAGTGCGCGTCGCGGTCGGTCGAGACACCCACCCGGAGCGCCGCGATGGCGGGTAGCAGCTTCTCGCGCAGCGTCGTCGCGGTCGCTGTGCCGACCGGCACGACGACGGGCAGTGCCATGCAGCGCTCGCCCGCGCTGCCGAACGCCGCGCCCGCGAGGTCGGCGACGACCTGGTCCATGTCGGCGTCGGGCATGACGATGCCGTGGTTCTTCGCGCCGCCCATCGCCTGGACGCGCTTGCCGTTCAGGCTGCCGCGCGAATAGACGTGGTGCGCGATATCGCTCGAACCGACGAAGCTCACCGCCTTGATCGCGGGATTATCGAGGATCGCGTCGACCGCAACCTTGTCGCCGTGGACGACATTGAGGATGCCCGCCGGCAGCCCCGCCTCCATCATCAGCTTCGCCAGTTCGACGGGCAGCGACGGGTCGCGCTCGCTGGGCTTGAGGATGAAGGCGTTGCCGCACGCGATGGCGACGCCGAACATCCACATCGGGATCATGCCGGGGAAATTGAACGGCGTGATCCCCGCGCCGACGCCGAGCGGCAGCCGCATCGAGTAGATGTCGATGCCCGGCCCCGCGCCTTGCGTGTATTCGCCCTTGATCAGGTGCGGGATGCCGCAGGCGAATTCGATGACTTCGAGGCCGCGCTGGATATCGCCCTTCGAATCGGCGACGACCTTGCCGTGTTCCGACGACAGCAGCTCGGCAAGCCGCTCGAGGTCGCGTTCGACGAGCGTCTTGAACGCGAACAGCACGCGCGCGCGGCGCTGCGGATTGGTCGCCGCCCATCCGGGCTGCGCGGCGGCGGCATTGGCGACGGCGGCGTCGAGCTCGGCGGCGGTGGCGAGCTCGACGCGCGCCTGCACCCGCCCGGTGTTGGGATCGAAGACGTCGCCGAAGCGGCCCGAGGTTCCGACGACACTCGCGCCGCCGATGAAATGGTCGATGTCATGCATGGGGCCGAACTCGCGCCGCGATTGGGAAGCGCGCGTTATAGGCGCAGCGAGCGCGGCGGGAAGGGGGTCAGGCCGCGAGTGGCCCTCGCCGCCGCAGCGCCGCGCCGCTCAGGCCGAAGCCCGCGAGGAGCAAAGTCCATGTCGCGGGTTCGGGAATGAACGATGCGATGAAACCGTGCAGCCCGGCCCCATCGAGATAGAGACCGGTGAAATCGCCGCGCTCATTGATGCCGAAGGTCTCGGTAAATAATGCGCCGGGCACATTGACGGGCTCGACCCCGGATCCATTGAAATCGACGATGAATCCCGCCGTGACATAGCCGAGCGGGCTCGCGGGCGTCGGGAACAGCGAATTATACGTGGCCTTGCCGCTCAGCGTGATGTTGCCGAGTTCCGCTGCCGGCGCGCCGAACGGATCGGCGGGCAGCGGGGTCAGCGATCCCGGCCCGGTGCCGAAGAACGGGTGGCGGAAATGATCGGGGGTGTTGTCGAGATAGGTGCCGGTGATGATCCCGGCATCGTTGATCGAGATGACGCGCGTGCCGAAGCCGATCGACGGGTCGATATCGACGGTGAAATAGTGCGTACCGTCGGTGATGAAACCGTGCGCGTAGAACTCGAGGGTGGCGACCGTCGCCGCCGCATCGTTGGTGTAGAAGCCCGTCGCCCAGCCACTGTTGTTGATGCCGATCGCCTCCGAATAATTGGCGGTGATGCCGCCGAGATTGGGGTCGATGTCGCGGTAGCTGCCGTCGACGCCCGAGCGGATGAAGCCCGTGCCGACATTGGCGGCGGTCAACGACACGCCGCTGATGTCGCCCGCATTGTTGATGCCCGCCGCGCCCGTCTGGGCATAGCCGGGGCGGCTGAAGCTGGTGAAGCCGCTGCCGTCGGCGTTGACGGTGAATGCCGTATAGTCGCCGAACGCGCCCGGCGGCGCGCTCGGGTTGAAGGTGACATAATAGCCCGTCGCCTTGCCGAGATCGTTGATGCTGGTGACGATGGTGCCGAGCGTCGCCGGTGCGGGGGCGTCGACGGTGACATAGGTGTAGCCGGCGAGGGCGGGCGTCGCGACGGCGAGTGCGAGCGCGGCGAACAGGGTCTTCACGGGCGGTCTCCCTGCGGGATCGTCGGGGCAGGACGCGAACGCTACAACACCAACGCGGTAGTGGGTGCGGGATGTTACTGCAACGATATGACATCGGTGCGACGGATGACACGCGCGCGCGCACCGCCTACATCGCCGACGCGATGATGCGCGCCTTCACCAAGATGCACGGGCTGGGGAACGACTTCGTCGTGTTCGATGCGCGCGCGCAGCCGCTCGCGCTGACCGCCGACCAGGTGCGGGCCTTAAGCGACCGCCATACCGGCATCGGCTGCGACCAGCTGTTCGTTCTCGAAGCGAGCGACCGTGCCGACGCCTTCATGCGGATCTGGAATGCCGATGGCGGCGAAGTGAGCGCGTGCGGCAACGGCGCGCGCTGCGTCGCGGCGCTGCTCGGCGGGTCGCCGGTCATCGATACGGCGGGGGGGTTGCTCCACGCCGAAGCCGGAGCAGCAGCCGCAACGGTCGATCTCGGGCGGCCGCGCTTCGAATGGGACGCGGTCCCGCTGGCGTATGCGATGGACACGCTCGACCTGCCGCTCGCGTGGGACGGGCTGGCGCGCCCCGGCGCGGTCAATGTCGGCAATCCGCATCTGGTGTTCTTCGTCCCCGATGTCGACGCGGTGCCGCTCGGCGTGCTCGGGCCGGTGATCGAGCACGACGCGCTGTTCCCCGAGCGGATCAACGTCGGCGTCGCGCAGGTGATCGACGAAGGGCATCTCAAACTGCGCGTCTGGGAGCGCGGCGCGGGGCTGACGCGCGCCTGCGGCACGGGGGCGGTCGCCGCCGCGCTCGTCGCGATGCAGCGCGGACTGGTCGGGCGGTCGGTGACGGTCGGCCTGCCCGGCGGCGATGTGCAGGTCGAATGGCGCGCCGACGGGCATGTCACGCTGCGCGGTCCGGCGGTGACGGTGTTCGTCGGCCAGGTCGATCCGGACGAATTCCGGTGACAGAGGTTCTGAGCTTCGGTTGCCGCCTCAACATCGCCGAATCGGCGCTGTTGGCGAAGCTGTGCGACGATCCCGACCTCGTCATCGTCAATTCGTGCGCGGTGACGGGCGAGGCGGTGCGGCAGGCGCGCGCCGCGGTGCGCCGTGCGGCGCGCGAGCGTCCCGGCGCGCGCATCGTCGTGACGGGCTGCGCGGCGGAGGTCGAGAGCGACGCATTCGCGATGGCGGAGGTGAGTGCGGTAGTGGGGCGGAGCGGGAAGTTCGCGCGGGCTTCGTATGTCTCCCTCCCCTCTCTCGGCTCGCCAGGAGGCGCACCGGGAGGGGAGGGGGAAGAGAGTTCGGACCTGCCGCATCTGCGCGCTCAGGTCGCATCACACACCCGCGCCTTCGTTCCGGTCCAGACCGGCTGCGACCACGCCTGCACCTTCTGCATCATTGCGCGCGCGCGCGGCCCGTCGGTGTCGACCCCGGCCCGGGAAGTGGTCGAAGACATTGCGCGCCTCGTCGATGGCGGCTGCAACGAGGTCGTGCTGACCGGCGTCGACCTGACGAGCTACGACGACGA
>JBBQVB010000076.1:0-11846 GCA_038211965.1 Sphingomonadales bacterium | reverse complement strand
CGAGCGCGTCGTTGGCGAAGGGTTCGACGATCAGGAAGGTGCCGTCGGCCCTGAGGCAGGCGCGGATATGCGCGGCATTGCCGACGGGGTCGCCCATGTCGTGGAGGCAGTCGAACACCGCGGCGAGGTCGTACTGGCCGTCGGGCACATCCTTCGCGCTGGCTACCGCGAAGTCGATGTTGGCTGCGACGCCGGCCTCGGCTGCGGCTTCGCGCGCGCGCTCGATCGACGGGACGTGGTAGTCGAAACCGGTGAAGTGGCTGTTGGGGAAAGCCTGCGCCATGATGATCGTCGACGCGCCTGCGCCGCAGCCGATGTCGGCGACGCTGGCCCCCGCCTCGAGTTTGGCGACGACGCCGTCGAGCGACGGCAGCCAGCTCGGCAGAAGATTGGCGCGGTAGCCGGGACGGAAGAAGCGCTCGGTGCCGCGAAACAGGCACGGGTGATGCTCGTGCCAGCCGACCCCCGCACCCGACTTGAACGCCTCGGAGATGCGCGGTTCGTCGATGTAAGCGGCGGCGATAAGCTCGTACGCGCTGGCGACATAGGCGGGCGAGTCCTCGTTCGCGAGCGCCATCGCGGCCTCGGGTGACATTTCGAACGTCTTGGTCGCCGGGTCGTACTCGACGTAGCCCGACGCCGCCTGCGCACTCAGCCATTCGCGTACGTAGCGTTCGGCAAGGCCGGTGGCGGTCGCGAGCGCGTCCGAAGTCTGCGGCCCGCCGTCGGCGAGCGCCTTGTATAGGCCGAGTTTCGCGCCGGTGATGATCAGTGCGCCCGAAAGCGACGCGCTCATGTCGCCGACCATCTTGCCCATGAAGACGTTCAGCTTGTCCATGTCGAGTTCGCGCGCCATCGTCGATCCTCCCCCACGTGAGTCGGGGAAGACTAGCGTAAACTCGTTACGGTGTCAGGCGGCGTGCGGCGCCGCCTCGCGCACGCCCGCATCGACGTGATCCTCGAACTGCGCGAAATTGGCGACGAACATGCCGACCAGCGCCTTGGCCTTGGCATCGTAGGCGGCGGTGTCGGTCCAAGTGGCGCGCGGGTTTAGGATCTGCGCGTCGACGCCCGCGACGCTGACCGGAACTTCGAACCCGAAATTCGGATCGGTGCGGAACGGCGCGTCGTTGAGCGAACCGTCGAGCGCGGCATTGAGTAGAGCGCGGGTGATGCGAATCGGCATCCGTTTGCCGACGCCGTAGATGCCACCCGTCCACCCGGTGTTGACCAGCCATACCGTCACGCCGCCCTTGGCGATACGCTCCTTGAGCAAGTTGCCGTAGACGCTCGGGTGACGCGGCATGAACGGCGCGCCGAAGCACGTCGAGAAGGTTGCGTCGGGCTCGGTGACGCCGATCTCGGTGCCCGCGACGCGCGCCGTGTAGCCGCTGAGGAAATGGTACATCGCCTGCGCGGGGGTCAGGCGCGCGATGGGAGGAAGGATGCCGAACGCGTCCGCCGTCAACATGATGATCGTCTTGGGCACCGGCCCGAGGTTGTCGACGCTGGCGTTTGGAATGAAGTCGATCGGGTACGAGGCGCGGCTGTTCTCGGCGAGACGCGCGTCGTCGAGGTCGATCTCGCGCGTCACCGGGTCGATGACGACATTTTCGAGGACGGTGCCAAAGCGTTTCGTCGTCGCGTAGATTTCGGGCTCGGCTTCGGCAGAAAGGCGGATGACCTTGGCGTAGCAGCCGCCCTCGAAGTTGAACACGGCGGTATCCGACCAGCCATGCTCGTCGTCACCGATCAGCGTGCGCGATGCATCGGCGCTGAGCGTCGTCTTGCCGGTGCCGCTGAGGCCGAAGAAGACCGCCGTATCGCCGTTCGGGCCGATGTTGGCCGAGCAATGCATCGGCATGACGCCCTTGACCGGCAGCAGGTAATTCAGAATCGAGAACACCGACTTCTTCATTTCGCCGGCGTATTTGGTGCCGCCGATGAGGATCATCTTGCCCTCGAAATCGACCGCGACGACGGTCTTGCCGCGGCTGCCGTGACGATCTGGCGAGGCCTCGAAGCTCGGCAGGTCGACGATCGTGAACTCGGGGAGGAAATCCGCCAGCGCCGCCGCCTCGGGGCGCACCAGCAGCGTGCGGATGAACAGCGAGTGCCACGCGAATTCGGTGATGACGCGGACCTGGACACGGTGTTCGGGCTGCGAGCCGCCGAACAGGTCCTGGACGAACAAGGTCTCCTTCGCGGCCAGCGCGGCGGCGAAATCGGCGCGTAGCGCGGCGAACTGCGCCGGCGTGATCGGCTTGTTGGTCTTGCCCCACCAGATCACCGGACCGGTGACCTCGTCCTGCACGATGAACTTGTCGTTCGCCGAGCGCCCGGTATGGGCTCCAGTCTCGACAACGAAGGCACCGTCCTTCGACAGCAGGCCTTCGCCGCGCTTGACCGCCAGCTCGATCAGCGGCGCGGTGCCGAGATTCCAGTGCATCGCCGCCTGCGTCGGAAAACCCTGCGACGCGAGATCATGGCGGGAAGCGGTCAACGACGATCTCCTAAAGGGCAACTCGCGGACGAAATCGCCAGCGCCATGTCCGAATAATATTTTCGCCGCTTAACGCTCCTCGCGTTGCACGTCAAAGTCGCGGCCTGCCGAGCGTCGAGCGGGCAGGCGTTGGCGTCGGGAAAATGCCCACCGAAAAGCGACGCCGCCAGCGGTGGGCCGGCGGCGTCGCAAACCGGGTCGGGGAAGCGGCTACATCGTGCCCATCGCCGACTGGATCGACTTGATCTTGTTGAGGTGGGTCTGGACGATCGGGACCGCGCCCGCCGATGCCTGCTTCAACGCAGGCTTGTCGCCACCGGTCGAGTAGGCGGTATGAAGGTCGAGCGCCTGCTGGTGCGCCGTTACCTGCTGACTGACATAGACCTTCTCGCGATCGGCAGGCTTGGCAGCCTTGAGGTCGGCGATCATCTTCGCCTGCGCGGGCATGAGCTTGGGCGGCATCGGCTTGAGGCCGTCCTTCTTGGCCGCAGCGGTCACTTCGGCGGTCGTCTTGCCGTGGTCGGCGACCATCATCGACGCGAAGGATTTTACGTCGGCGTTCTTGGCGGTCTTCAAGACCAGCTGGCTCGACGTCTTTTCATAAAGATCGCTCGCTCCTGCCATCTTCACGAACTCGGGGGCAGGGGGCGCCGGCATCGCGGCGAGCGGTGCGGCAGCGGAAATGGCAGCGGCAAGCAAGGCATGGCGGATCATGGCAGGTCTCCTGATTCGGACAGAGACGCAACCATCGGCGTTTAACAGGGTTCCCCGGTGCTCTTGCCACCGCATCGCAGGCGTCCCAAGGAACGGAAATGTCCGCCGCCCCGACCATCGCCCTTGTCGACGACGACCGCAATATCCTGACCTCGGTGTCGATCGCGTTGCAGAACGAGGGGTTTGCTGTGCGCCTCTATTCCGACGGCGCTGCGGCGTTGAAGGCGCTGACCGACAACCCGCCGGACCTCGCGGTGCTCGATATCAAGATGCCCCGCATGGACGGCATGGAGTTGCTGCGGCGGCTACGCGACAAGAGCGAGCTGCCGGTGATTTTCCTGACCTCGAAGGACACCGAGATCGACGAGGCGCTCGGCCTCGCGATGGGTGCCGACGACTATATCGGCAAACCGTTCAGCCAGCGCCTGCTGATCGAGCGTATTCGCGCAGTGTTGCGCCGCGCCGCGAGCCGCAAGGGCGAGGCTCCCGTCGAAGGCGACCCCGTCCCCGGGCCGGCGATCGTGCGCGGCCGCCTCAGCATGGACCCCGCGCGCCACCGCGTCGCGTGGGCCACACCGTCGGGCGCGCACGACGTCGCGCTGACGGTGACCGAATTTCTGATCCTCGAAGCGCTGGCGCAGCGCCCCGGCTTCGTCAAATCGCGCGACCAGTTGATGGATACCGCATACCAGGACGACGTGTACGTCGACGACCGCACCATCGACAGCCATATCAAGCGCCTGCGCAAGAAATTCCGCGCCGTCGACCACGAGTTCAAGGGAATCGAGACGCTCTATGGCGTCGGCTACCGCTTCAACGAAGCCTGAGTCGAAACGTCTCGACGACGGTGACCCGGAGGCTCCGAAGCCTTCGCAGCGCTGGCGTTTTAGCCTCGCGCCGCGCATTCTTGCGGTCAACGTCTTCGCTATTCTCGCGCTGGCGATCAGCGTCATCTACCTCGACTCGTTCCGCGAGCGGCTGGTCGACCAACGCCGCGTCGAGTTGCGGCGGCAGGCGGCGCTGATCGGCGATTTCATGGCCGCCGCGCCGCCGCGCGACTGGCCGCGCCTTGCGGCGCGCTTCGGCACGACGACGGGCACGCGGCTCAAAGTCTATGCGTCGAACGGTGCGCGCGTCGCCGACAGCTGGACGACCACACAGCCGACGTTCGAGCTCGTCGACCCGCGTACCGAGCCGTTCAAGCGCGAGGTTGCGCGGACGCTCGACATCGTCATCGAGGGCTTCGGCAAGGCCGAGGTGCTGCCTGACTACGCCGAACCCCGGCATGACACCGCGACCGCGTGGTCCGAGGTCGAAGCCGCACTGGGCGGGCGGGTCGCCGATGCGCTGCGCCGTGCGCCCGACAGGACGATCATCATCGCCGCTGCCGCGCCACTCGGCACGGCCGCCGCTCTGCAACTAACCATCGACACCCGCGACATCACCAAGCTGGTGCGCCGCGAGCGCGGGACGCTCGGCCTGGTGTTTCTCGGCGTGCTGGCGATCAGCCTGTTCTTCTCGAACTTTCTCGCCGACACCATCGTGCGTCCGCTGCGCCTGCTCGCGGTGTCGGCGCAGCGCGTCCGACTGGGGCGCGCCCGCGAAGTCACCGTGCCGCGCTTCCGCGAGCGCCGCGACGAGATCGGCCAGCTGGCGCGCGCGCTGAGCGACATGACGCAGGCGCTGCGCGCGCGCATCGACGCCACCGAGGCGTTTGCGGCGGACGTCGCGCACGAGCTCAAGAACCCGCTGGCGTCGCTCCGCAGCGCGGTCGATTCGCTCGAGCTGGTCAGGACGCCCGACCTGCGCAAGCAGCTGATGGAGGTGATCCGCGACGACGTCGGGCGCATCGACCGACTGATCACCGACATCGCCGATGCCAGCCGCCTCGATGCCGAGCTGTCGCGCAGTCGCTTCGAGCGGCTCGATCTCGGCGACCTGACCGGTGCGCTGGTCCGCGCCTACGACACCGGCGGCTGCCCGCGTGGCATCGAGATCGCCTATGCGCGGCCCGAAGGCGACACGGCGGTGGTGCTCGGCGAGGGCGACCGGCTCGCGCAGGTCGTTCGCAACCTCGTCGACAATGCGCTGTCGTTCTCGCCGACCGGGGGCCTCGTCGTCGTCACCGTCGTGCGTGCCGACGACCGGGTGCTGCTGCGCGTCGACGACAACGGCCCCGGCATCCCGGTGGAAAACCGCGAGGACATCTTCCGCCGCTTCTACACCGAACGTCCGGCCGACGAGCATTTCGGCCGCCATTCGGGACTTGGGCTTGCGATCGTGCGGACCATCGTTGAGGCGCACGACGGCAGCATCGAGGTCGGCGACAGCGAGGGCGGCACGGGCGCTCGCTTCATCGTCAGCCTGCCGGCGGCGTGAGCTGGCAATGATCCGCGTCCACGCCACCTGCGTCGCCTTGCAGGGCCGCGCCGTGCTGCTGCTGGGGCGATCGGGAAGCGGCAAGTCCGACCTCGCGGCGCGGCTGCTCGACCGGGGCTGGCGGCTGGTCGCCGACGACCAGGTGGAGTTGCAGCGCGAGGGGACCATTTTGCGGGCCGCGCCGCCGCCGACCATCGCGGGCAAGCGCGAACTGCGCGGCGTCGGGATCGTCGAGTCGAGCTGGGTCGCTGACGTTCCCGTCGCGCTGGCCTTCGATCTCGAAGCGACCCCCGACCGGCTGCCCGAGCCGCACGCGCGTATCATCGGCGGCGTCGCGCTGCCGTGCGTGGCGCTCGCGCCGTTCGAGGCATCGGCGGCGCTGAAGGTCGAAGCCGCTTTGACGCGCTTTGGAGTCGGCGTAGAAGGCCCGACCGTGGTCGACGATTCCCCTTCAGATTTGCAGTCGACTGGTGCCGCGACGCGCGTGCTCGTCGTCACCGGCATGTCGGGGGCGGGCAAGTCGACCGCGCTCAAGGCGCTCGAGGACCTTGGCTACGAGGCCGTCGACAATCTGCCCCTCGCGCTGTTCGACCGACTGCTCGACCCGCAGGACCTCGAATTCGGGCGGCCGCTGGCGTTCGGCATCGACACGCGGACCCGCGGTTTCGACGGCGATGCGATCGTCGCGCGGCTGGCGGCGTTGCGCGACGACGGCGTCGATATCCGGCTGCTGTTCCTCGACTGCGCGGCCGGCGAACTGACCCGGCGCTTTTCGGAGACGCGGCGGCGGCACCCGCTGGCGCTCGACCGCCCCGCCGCCGACGGTATCGCCGCCGAGAGCGAGATGCTCGGCAGCCTGCGCCGCTGGGCCGATGCGGTGATCGACACCACCGACACCAAGACCGCCGACCTGCGCGCCGCAATCGCCGACCGTTTCGGCGGCACCGCCGATCCGCTGACATTGACCTGCATGTCGTTCGGCTTCGCGCGCGGCCTTCCGCGCGACGTCGATCTGATTTTCGACATGCGCTTCCTGGCAAACCCGCACTGGGATCTCGCGCTGCGCCCGCTGACCGGCGAGGATGCCGACGTCGCCGCGCATATCGCCGCCGATCCGGCGTTCGCCCCCGCTTTCGAGCGTATCGTCGACCTGCTGCTGACGTTGCTCCCCGGCTATGGGCGCGAAGGCAAGGCGTACCTGACCGTCGCCTTCGGCTGTACCGGCGGACGCCACCGCTCGGTCTTCGTCGCGCGCGCCGTCGCCGACCGGCTGGCGGCGGCGGGCTATGCGCCGCACCTCGTCCATCGCGACAAGTCGCGACCGCTCCAGGACAACGTCCTCGATTTCGCCGCCATGCAACCGGAGCCCGTCGCCGCATGATCGGATTGGTGCTGGTCACGCACGGGCGACTGGCGGCGGAGTTCATCGCGGCGATGGAGCATGTCGTCGGGCCGCAGGAGAGCATCGCCGCGATCTGCATCGGAGCCGACGACGACATGGAAGCACGCCGCGCCGATATCGCCACGGCGGTCGCGCACGTCGATACGGGGCGGGGCGTCATCCTGCTCACCGACATGTTCGGCGGCACGCCGTCGAACCTCGCGATCTCGCTGATGGGGACGGGGCGCGTCGAGGTCATCGCCGGGGTCAACCTGCCGATGCTCATCCGCCTCGCCAGCGTCCGCAAGACGGCGGGCGTCGCCGCAGCGGTCGAGGCGGCGCAGGAGGCGGGGCGCAAATACATCTCGGTCGCGTCGAAGATTCTGGGCGAGGCCGCCTGAGTTGGCTGGCCCGGTCACCGTCCTCATCGTCAACCGCCGTGGTCTGCACGCACGTGCCAGTGCCAAGTTCGTGATATTGGCATCGACCTTCGATGCCGTCGTCACAGTGACGAAGGACGGGTCGAGCGTCACCGGCACCTCGATCATGGGGTTGATGATGCTTGCGGCCGCACCGGGCGATACGGTCGAGATCGCCGCAACCGGAGCGCAGGCCGACGCCGCGCTGGCGGCGCTGGTCGCGCTCGTCGAGGGCAAATTCGGCGAGGACTAGCTGACTTCGCCCCCTCTGCTTCGAGGGCAGGGAGGGAGAAGATTACAGCGGCACCTTCTTCAGCTCGCGGGTGAAGTTCAGATAGCCCGCATTGACCCCAAGCCGCACGCCGACCCCGAGCTTGATCGGCACCAGCACGACATCGTCGCGCTGAAGGTAATTGACCCCGAAACCGCCGACGAAGAACGCCTTGCCCTCGGCCGCCGGGTAGCGCCGGAACAGGTCGGCGGAATCGTTGAGGTTGTAGACGAGGATGAACGTCCGCGACGCGTCCGCTCCGGCATCGAAGCCGACCGATGGCCCCGTCCAGAACACCGGCAGCTGCCCCTCGATCTTGTGGAACAGCGTCCCCGAGCCATAGCGGATACCGACGACGAACGCGCCGCCTGCCTCGCGCCCAACGATGTAGCCGTTGGGTTCGCCGCGCTCGCGGAATACGCGCTCGACGACCTCGCCGAGCCCCTTGGCGCCGCGCCCGAAGACATCTTCGGCGGCGCTCATGACATCCTTCTGGCGGTAGGTGCCGTCGGGGTTTGCCGGGGCCGATGCGGGGGCGGCGGCGGCACTCGTCGGGCGCGCTGCTTCGTTAGCGCACGCCGCAAGCATGAGCGTCGCTGCGGCAATGGTCAGCATGTGGGTCGGGCGCATCGCAGTCCTCCGCTCTCACGCCCCCAGCGCTGGTCTAGCGCGGGTTGGCGCGCCGTCCAACCTTCCCTTCGCGGGAGGTGCCTGCTAACCCCCGCGCGGCGCGAAGACAGGGGCGAGCGAATGCAGGTTGCGATGATCGGCGCGGGCTATGTCGGCCTCGTGTCGGGGGCGTGCTTCGCCGATTTCGGGCACGACGTGGTGTGCGTCGATGTCGACCCCGGCAAGATCGAGCGGCTGCGCGCCGGGGTCATGCCGATCTACGAACCCGGGCTCGCCGACCTCGTCGGCGCCAACGCGCGCGCCGGACGGCTGACCTTCACCACCAGCCTCGCCGAGGGACTGGCGAAGGCCGAGGCGGTGTTCATCGCCGTCGGCACGCCGTCGCGGCGCGGCGACGGGCATGCCGACCTGAGCTATGTTCATGCCGCTGCGAAAGAAATCGCCAACCACCTGTCGCGCTATACCGTCATTGTCACCAAATCGACGGTCCCGGTCGGGACGGGCGACGACGTCGAGCGCCTCATCCGCGACGCCAATTCGCAAGCCGAGTTCGCCGTCGTCTCGAACCCCGAATTTTTGCGCGAGGGTGCGGCGATCCAGGACTTCAAGCGCCCCGACCGCATCGTCATCGGCACCGAGGATGCGCGCGCCCGCGCGGTGATGACCGAGCTGTATCGCCCGTTGTTCCTCAACCACTCACCGCTGCTGTTCACCGGTCGGCGCACCGCCGAGCTGATAAAATACGCCGCGAACGCGTTTCTCGCGACCAAGATCACCTTCATCAACGAGATCGCCGACCTGTGCGAGGCGGTCGGCGCCGACGTGCAGGACGTGTCGCGCGGTATCGGCCTCGACAACCGCATCGGATCGAAATTCCTCCATGCCGGGCCGGGCTATGGCGGATCATGCTTTCCCAAGGATACGTTGGCGCTGGTCAAGACCGCGCAGGATTTCGGCGCGCCGGTGCGGATCGTCGAGACCGTCGCGGCGGTCAACGATAACCGCAAGCGCGCGATGGCGCGCAAGGTCGTCGCGGCATGCGGTGGCGAGGTGCGCGGCAAGACGATCGCCATCCTCGGCCTGACCTTCAAACCCAACACCGACGACATGCGCGATTCGCCCGCCATCGCGATCATCCAGGCATTGCAGGACCAGGGCGCGGTGATCCGCGCCTACGACCCCGAGGGCGTCGAACAGGCGCGGCTGGTGCTGACCGAGGTGACCTATGCGAGCGACCCCTACGACTGCGTGACGGGTGCCGAGGTCGCGGTGCTGGTCACCGAATGGGACGCCTTCCGCGCGCTCGACCTCGACCGCATGAAGTCGGTCATGGCGCAGGCGTCGATCGTCGATCTGCGCAACGTCTACCGCCCGGAGGAAGTGCGGCGGCGCGGGTTTGCGTACGATAGCGTCGGACGTTGACGTGTCCGCGCTGGCCCCGCTATAGCCGCCGTCCGCGCCGGGAGTCGTGGGTGAGTGGCTGAAACCAGTAGTTTGCTAAACTGCCGATCTGGGTAACTGGATCCGAGGGTTCGAATCCCTCCGACTCCGCGGCGTCGTTTCGATCAGACAGGCTCAGCTTCCGCACGCGCCGCCGCGCCTCGGTTGGCGCTGCCCGGCGTCGTGTCGGCGGGGTGAAGGCCGAGCTGCGCCAATCCTTCGAGGACACCAAGGATCGCCGCCTGCTTGGCGTCGAGCGTCGCGACCAGCGGCTGTTCGTGGACCGCGAACTCGACCTCGACCTCGACCGCGATGGCGGTCAGCGCAACGATATGGGCGCGGTGGAAGTCGGCCCCGTCGACGCTGCCAAACGCCGCCTCGATCATCGCGGGAACTTGCCGCAGCTGCGCGGGCGATGCCCCGAGGTCGATCTGGAAGACCATCGTCGTCGTCCGTGTCTCGATCCGGCGCAGGTTGCGGATCTGCTGCTCGAGGAGCTTGGCGTTCGAGACGATGACCTGCTCGCCGGTCAGCGCACGGATGCGCACCGTCTTGAGGCCGATCGCCTCGACCTTGCCGGTCACCTCGCCAAACTTGATCGTGTCGCCGATGCGGAACGGCTGGTCAAACAGGATCGCCAGTGCCGCGAACAGGTCGCCGAAGATGCCCTGCGCCGCGAGGCCGATAGCGATACCGCCGACGCCGAGGCCCGCCACCAGCCCGGTGACGTTGACCCCGACATTGTCGAGCAACAGGATCGCGGCGATCGACCAGACGACGAAATTGACGAGAACGCGGATGATGCCCATCGCCGCTGCAAGCGTGTGATTGTCTTCGCCCGCCGCCGCGCGGCGCATCACCAGTCCGAGAATCAGCACGCGCACCCACACCGCGCCCTGCACGACGGCAGCGACGGTGAAGCCGAAGCGGATGACCGTCAGAAGCATGCCCGGTGGTGCGACGAAGCGCACGACGAGGTGGACCGCCAGCATCGCGAGGAAGAAACTCCGCGTCCGCTTGATCATGCGGAACAGGAAGCCGCGCCACGACGTGATGTCGTGACCGTCGCCAAGCAGGCGGCACGCGCCGATGCGAATGCCGACGAACAGCAGATAGAGCAGCACCGCCGCGCCCGCGCCGATCGCGGCCACAAGGCTATCGGCGCGGACCCAGTGATAGGTGCCGACGGTCAGGTGACGGAGTTGTCCCGGCAGGTCGAGCAGGTCGCTCAGCGCCGCCGGTTCAGCGGGAGGGGGCGGGGCAGGTTCGGTCATCGCCATGGTCTTAGCGGCGCGCGACGGGGTTAAATACCCTTCAGGCTTCGGCCGGTCCCGCCTCGTGGGGCAGCCATCGCGGCCACAGCAGGTCGACCGCCGCGCCATCCTGCGTCAGCGTGCCGGTCGCATGCTCCATCCGCAGATACGCCATGCCGAGGTCGCCGTGACGCGACCGCAGCGTGCCGGCCTCGCGGTCGCCTGCCATCAGTGGCGTATCGGTGGGCGCGCCGTGCAATCGCACCGGCAACAGGCGGCGGCGCAGCTTGTCGCGGTGATGCATCCGCGCGGTATTCTCCTGGCCGACATAGCAGCCCTTGGTGAACGATACGCCACCGAGTTCGGCCGCATCGGTCTCGAGCCACAGCAGGTCGGCCATCTCGGCGGTGTCGGGCACGCCGAGCTTCAGCCGATGCGCGTGATAGTCGGCGAGGCTCGCCCTGCCGCGCGCTTGAAAGCCCAGCCAGCGGTCGCCGAGCGCGGGCAGGCGCGGGTCGGCAGCGTGTTCGCCGTCGGGGTCGTCGTCGAAAGCGTCCCAGCGCGCGAACACGTGCACGTCGCTCGCGTCGATCGTTACCGCACGGCGCAGCCGGTACATCGCCAGACGCTTGGCAAGTGCGTCGGCGTGATCCGCCGCGACATCGACGAGGATTTCGCCGCCGCCCTCGTGGAGGATCATGTCGAACTGGTGCTTGCCCTGCGCCGTCAGCAGCCCGGCGTAGACCGGAAACGCGCCCGACACGTCGCTGGTCAGCAGCCCCTGGAGAAGGTCGCGCGCCTCGTCGCCGCCGACGCGGAGGACGGCACGGTCGGTGAGGTGCGCGGTGGGCATGGC
>JBBQVB010000075.1:0-12344 GCA_038211965.1 Sphingomonadales bacterium | reverse complement strand
GGCATGGACGTCGTCATGGAGACCTATGAGGACAAGCCGATCTCGGTTCAGCTGCCCGGCCAGATCGAGGCGACGATCGCTGAGACCGAAGGCGTCGTGAAAGGCCAGACGGCGTCGTCGAGCTACAAGCCCGCGATCCTCGACAACGGCGTCCGCGTTATGGTCCCGCCGCACGTCGCGGCGGGGACACGGATCGTCGTCGACACCTATGAGCGCGAATACGTGCGACGCGCGGACTAGGCGTGCCCGTCGTCGTCCAGGATGCGCGGCAGTTCCGCAGCGACCGCGCCTGGGGTGCCCGCGAGCTTGCCGAGATCGACGGTGCGACGGTGCGGCTGCACTGGACCGACGCGCCCTATGTCTGGCACGTCAATGATGGCACCGAGGTCTTCGCCGTCATCGACGGCATCATCGACATGGACTATCGCGACGCCGACAGCGAGCGGCGCGTGACGCTCAGCGCCGGCGACATCTTTATTGCCCTGCCCGGCGACGCCCATGTCGCCCGGCCGCGCGGCGAGGCCCGCATCTTCGTCATCGAACGCAAGGGATCGATCTAGTTGCCCATCAAGTCCGGCCTGATCACCGTCATGGAGAAAGCCGCGCGCAAGGCAGCGCCCCGCCTGCGCCGCGACTTCAACGAGACCGAGATGCTACAGGTCTCCAAGAAGGGGCCCGCCGACTTCGTCAGCAACGCCGACCGCGCCAGCGAGGCGACGCTTCGCGAGGTGCTCGGCCATGCCCGCCCGACGTGGGGGATGCTGCTCGAGGAGGGCGGCGAGGTCGAAGGGAGCGACCCCGACAAGCGCTGGATCGTCGATCCGCTCGACGGCACGACCAACTTTCTCCACGGCATGCCGCATTTCGCCATCTCGATCGCCGCCGAGGAGCGCGGCGAGATCGTCGCGGGGCTGGTCTATCAACCGCTTACCGACGAGAGCTTCTGGGCCGAAAAGGGCAAGGGCGCGTGGCTGCAGGATCGTCGCCTGCGCGTCTCGGCGCGGCGCGACCTCAGCGACTGCGTCATCGCGACGGGTATCCCGTACCAGGGCCACGGCGACGGGCCTGAATTCATGAAATTGCTCGGCGCGGTGATGCCGCAGGTCGCCGGTATCCGCCGCTTCGGCGCCGCGGCGCTCGATCTCGCATGGGTCGCGGCGGGGCGTTTCGACGGTTTCTGGGAGAGCGGGCTGAGCTATTGGGATGTCGCTGCAGGGATGCTGCTGGTGCGCGAGGCGGGCGGCTTCGTCACCGACTATCGCGGCCAGGGCAATGCGGTCGCGCGCGCCGAGATCGTCGCGGGCAACGACCAGATCCAGTCGAAGCTGCACAAGCTCGTGGCCGGAGGGCTGCGCCCGGCCTGACTACCCACGACGACGCGCGGCGACAGATCGTTAATGTTTCGCTAGCGAAATCGGCGTATCGTCACGGCACTCGGATCGTATTCTTTGAGTGGGGTACCAGCGTGGACGCGAGGCGGCGAACCCGCCCGTCTGCCCACGTGCCGGTCTCCGCTCGCTCTTGCGATGGAGGCGAAGATGTCCGATTTCGAACATGCAGTGATGGCGCAGCTCAAATCCAGCGGCCAGGAAACCGCACGGATGCGCGAGCTGGTCGCCGCCGCCGCGAAGATCAACACGGCGGGCCTCAAGGGCACGCGCATCCTGACCAAGGGCATTCCGGTGCCCGACTGGCTGCGCGTCTCTGGAATCGGCGACAAGGCCGCGATCACCAAGCTGATCGACGAGGTCGTCGGTAAGACGCCTCACCTCGGCGGGGTCATCGTATTCCCGTACGGCATCCCGTTCCCCGACATCTATCACGTCGATATCGACCTGGGGAACGTCCCGCATCCAGGCTTCTGACCGACGGCGGAGGGGCGCGCGGCGATGGATGGCGCGGAGTCGGCGGTGACGGAGGGTGCGCCGCCGATCTTTCACGTCCACCCGTCGCTGCGCTGCAACCTCGCGTGCGGTCATTGCTATTCGTCGTCGTCGCCGCGGGCGCGCGACGCGCTGCCGCTCGATGTGCTGCTGGCGGCGATCGACGATGCGGCAGCTCTGGGCTTCGGGGTGCTGTCGGTGTCGGGGGGCGAGCCGCTGATGTACGCCGGCCTTGTCGCGCTGCTCGAGCGCGCCAAGCGGCACGGGATGCGGACGCAGATCGCCACCAATGGCTGGTTTCTCGGCGGTGCGGCGATGCGCGCGGCGGCGCCGCACCTCGATCTCGTCGCGGTCAGCCTCGATGGCCCGGCCGATCTCCACAACGCCGTGCGCGGGTCGCCGCGTGCCCACGACCGCCTCGTCGCGGGCCTCCCGGTGCTGCGCGGGCTGGGCCTGCGCTTCGGTGTCATCCACACCGTGACGCGCGCCAGTTGGGAACATCTCTTCGAGGTCGCCGAATTCGCGGCGGACGCGGGGGCGTGCCTGCTGCAGCTCCATCCCGTCGAGCAGGCGGGTCGTGCGGTGGTCCCCGGCGTCGTCGATTGGGCGCTCGACGAGACGACGCTCGCCCGCACCTATGTCGTCGCGGCGCTGCTCAAAAGCCAATATGCCGGGTCGATGCACGTCCAGATCGATCTGCTGCCGCGCACCCATCTGCCGCAGCCGTGCAACGTGGTTGACGCGGCGCGGGCGTTCGGCATCGTCGTGCTCGAAGCCGATGGCGTCGTGGTGCCGCTGGCGCACGGCTTCGACCGCCGTTTCGCGCTCGCCGACCTGACGCGCGGCCGCATTGCCGAGGCGTGGCCGGCGGCGTCAGCGCGTGTCCTGCCGCAGTACCGCACCGTGATGCGCGGATTGCGCGACGAGCTCGACCGTCCCGACGCACCCGAGCTGTGCAACTGGCACGAGCGGATGCTCGCAGCGAGTGTCGCGCACGTGTTCTGACGTTCAGCCGCCGAGCGAGCGTGGGCGTGCGGCAAAGCGCGCGATCAGCCAACTGCGGAACAGCGCGATCGCCGGGTCGGCGAGGTCTTCGGGGCGCAGTTTCAGGTAATAGCCGAACCCGTCGGCGATGACGCTGTCGTAGGGCATCACCAGTCGCCCGTCCGCCAGTTCGGGGGCGAACATGTCGATGTCGGCGAGCGCGACGCCGTCGGCGGCGATGGCGTAGCTGACCGCCAGCAGAGCGGTATCGAACGCGAGGTCGCGGTCGGCATCGAGCGCGATACGGCATTGCCGCGCGTAGATGCTCCACAACAGCCCGCGCGGCTCGTTGTCGAGCTTGACGTGCAGCAGATGATTATCGGCGAGGAACGCTTCGAGCGACTTGCCGGCGTGGCGCGCGGCGGTGGCCGGCGAGCATACCGGCGCGACGCGCACCATCCACAACAAGTCGGTGACGCGGTCGTCGACACCGGGCAGGTCGAAGACGATCGCCACGTCGATCTCCTCGGCGGGCAGACCGATGACGTGCGAACTCGAGACGTCGATGCGGATGTCGGGGTGTTCGGCGTGGAAATCCTGGATCATCGGCAGCGCGATCTGGTGGAGCAGCGACGGCGGAATGTGGATACGGATCGGGCGGCTGCCCGGCGCATTGCCCGAAATCGCGTTCATCGTCGCTTCGAGGCGGTCGAACGCCTTGGTAACCTCGGGCAGCAGCGTTTCGCCCGCCGTGGTCAGCGCCAGCCGCGCGCCCGAGCGGTCGAACAGCTTGCGCCCCAGCAGCTCCTCGAGACTGATGATGTGGCGGCTGACCGCACTTTGCGAGACGTTGAGCGCCTGCGCGCCACCGGTAAAGCTCAGCCGCTGTCCGACGGCGTCGAAGGCGCGCAAGGCGTTGAGCGGCAGCCAGCGCCGGTTGACGGGTTGCAGCCTGGCGATGGTCCCCTCCCTGACGCACGGCGAGAGGCTGGCGTGCCCGGTTTCGGCGCCGCGGACAAGGCTCCCGCGCCACGCCATTTTGACATGCCGCGATGCGGAAATGCGATTTTTGCGGAAGGGTCTTTTGTGCGACCCCGCTGGCCGGGGCTCGGAGACCGGGGTTGTATTTCCACGACATCGTGGCAGCATTGGCGGCGCGGCGACCGGGCCATGCCCTGCCGCAATCGCTGTATACGAGCGCCGATGCCTTCGCCTTCGACCTGGCGGCGGTGTTCGGGCGCGCGTGGCTGTTCGCCGGTTTCGAATGCGAGGTGCGCGACACGGGCAGCTACGTCGCGTCGACGATCGGCAAGTGGCCGATTCTCATCGTCCGCGGTCGCGACGGGGATTTGCGTGCCTTCCACAACAGCTGTCGCCACCGCGGCTCGCTGCTGTGCAAGCCGGGGACAGGGAGCGCGGCGCGGCTGGTCTGCCCGTATCATCGCTGGACCTACGGCCTCGACGGCGCACTGCTCGCGGCGGGGCGCATGGACGCCGCCTTCGACAAGCGCGCGCACGGGCTCGGCTCCCTGCATCTCGAAACGGTGGCCGGAGCGATGTTCGTCTGCTTCGCCGACACGCCGCCGCCGTTCGACACCCTGCGCGACCGCCTGGCACCGCTGCTCGAACCGCACGGCCTGCGCCGCGCCAAGGTGGCGTTCCAGTCAATGCTCGTCGAGCACGCCAACTGGAAGCTGGTGATGGAGAACGCGCGCGAATGCTATCATTGCGCCACCGGCCATCCCGAACTGGCGCGCACCTTCCCGGTCAATGCCTCGGCGCATTTCAATGCCGACAGCGCGCACGCCAAGGCGTTCAACGCGCGCATGGCGGCGCTCGGGCTGCCTGTCGGCCCCGCCGAGGAAGACTGGTGGCAGGCGATCCGCTTCCCGCTCAATCCAGCGAAGACCTCGATGACGATGGACGGCAGCCACAGCGTCGCGCGGCTGATGTGCGAAGCTGGCGACGGTGATATCGGCTCGCTGCGCTGGGCGGTCGAACCCAACAGCTTTTGCCACTCGACCGGCGATCACAGCTTCGCCTTCAGCGCCATGCCCGTCGGGCCGGCTGAGACGCATGTCGTGTCGAAATGGCTCGTCCATGAGGACGCCGTCGAGGGCGTCGATTACGACGTCGCCGCGCTCGCCGACCTGTGGACGCGGACCAATCTGCAGGACAAGGAACTCGCCGAGAACAACCATGCCGGGGTGCTGTCGCCCGGCTACCGCCCGGGTCCTTATTCGCAGGAAGCCGAATCGCTGACGATCCGTTTCGCCGACTGGTATTGCGCGACCGCGCGGGCGTATCTGGACGCGCAATGACCGACGATCTCCCCCTCCGCCCCGAGACGCTCGCGGTACGCGCGGGCTATGATCCCGCCGACGGCGCGAACGCCGCCAAGCCACCGATCTACATGACCTCGACCTTCGCCTATGTTTCGGCGCAGCAGGCCAAGGACATCCACGAGGCGTATTTCGACGGGACGGGGCCAGAGGCCGGCGGGGCAGGGCACATCTACGCGCGGCTCGGCCACCCCAACCTCGACATGGTCGAGAACCGGCTGGCGGCGCTCGACGGTGCGGAAGCCGCAGCGGTGTTCAACAGCGGCATGGCGACTCACAGCGCCATTGCGCTCGCGCACCTGCGCCCTGGCGACAGTGTCGTTCATAGCCGCCCGATCTATGGCGGGACCGACGGCCTGCTCAACATGCTGATGCCGCAGTTCGGCGTCCACGCCTTCGGCTTCACCGACGGCTGCGACGAGGCGAACGTTGCGGCTGCCATCGCTGCCGCGCGCGCGGCAGGACCGCTCAAGCTGATCGTCGTCGAGACGCCGGCGAACCCGACCGCCGCATTAGTGGATATCGCGCTCGTCGTGCGGCTCGCCGCGGCTCTGGAGCCGCGCCCGCTGGTCGTCGTCGACAACACGCTGCTCGGGCCGCTGATGCAGCACCCACTCGAACTCGGGGCCGATCTCTGCATGACCTCGCTGACCAAATATTGCGGCGGACACAGCGACCTGCTTGCCGGCGGCGTCAGCGGGCGCGCCGATCTCATCGCGCCGCTGCGGCTGCTGCGGACGACGCTCGGCAGCCCGCTGGACCCGCATACCTGCTGGCTGATGCTGCGCTCGATGGAAACCGTCCACCTGCGCGTCGAACGCGCGATGGACAATGCGCGGGCGATTGCCGAATTCCTGCGCGACCATCCCAAGGTCGCAAGCGTCACCTATCTCGGCTTTGCGAGCGGCGCGGCGCGCGCGGTTTATGACCGGCAGTGCAAGGCGGCGGGTTCGACCTTCGCCTTTCGCGTTCGCGGCGACGAGGCGGCGGCGTTCCGCCTGCTCGACCGGCTGCGGCTGCTGCGCTTCGCGGTCAGCCTCGGTGGGTCGGAGACGCTGATCACCCACCCCGCGACGACGACGCACTATGCCGTCGGCGCGGCGCAGCGCGCAGTGGTGGGCATCGACGAAGCAACGCTGCGCCTGTCGGTCGGCATCGAGCATGTCGACGACCTGATCGCCGATCTCGCGCGCGCGCTCGACGCCGTCTGATGGCGGTCGACGTCCACGCGCTGGGCGGCAAGCTGCCGGTGGCCGAGGCGCATTACGACATCGTCGTCGTCGGCGCGGGCGACGCGGGAACCGCTGAGGCACGGGTGGCGGCGGGGCAGGGCGGGTCGGTGCTGCTCGTCGACGAGAACCCGGTGCGCGGCAGCCAGCTCGGTGGCGACGTGCCGCTGTTCTACGGCGGGCGTATGACGGCAGCGGTGCACAACAGCGCGCGGATGATCGAGCAGGTCTTCGCGAGCGATCCAGCGCTGGCGGCTGTGTTCGAGGCTGGCGTCGATGTGCGGCTCGGGACGAGCGCATGGGGGCTATACCGCAACGGTCCGGCGCTACGGACGATGCCCGGGGCGCAACTCGGCCTCGCCGACGCCGAGCGCGCGTGGATGGTCGGCTATGGCCGCCTCGTGCTGGCAACGGGGGCACGCGACGTGGTGCTGGGCTTTCCGGGTTGGGACGTGCCTGGGGTGATGGGCGCGCAGGGGCTGCATGCGCTGCTGACGCGCTACGACGCGTTTGCGGGCCAACGAGTGCTGATCCTCGGATCGGGGCGGCTGGCGCTCGAGACGGCCTTGCTGGCGCTTGCGCGGGGGGTCGAGCTGGCGGGCATCGTCGAGGTGCTCGACGCCGTGCAGGGACCACCTGAGCTGGCCGCGCGGCTGGCGGCGGCGGGTGTCGCCTTCCACCTCGCCCGCGCCGTCGCGGCGACCGCGCGCGGGATCGACGGGGTAGCTGGCGCGACGTTGCAGAGCCGTGACGGCGCCACCATCGAAATCGCCTGCGACACGATCTGCCTCGCACTCGGCACATTGCCGGCGATCGAACTCCTCGATGCCGGCGGTCTGAGCGCTGGCGGCAACATCGCGTTGACGGGGGACTGCGCCTTACCCGGTCCCGACATGGCCTATGTCGCAGCGTGGTCGCGCGCCCTCGGCGCGCATGCCCCTGCCGACAGCATCGTCTGCCAGTGCGAGGGCGTGACGCGCGCCGACCTGCTCGGCGTGCAGCCCCCCGCCTATCTCGACCGACCCGCTGCCCAGGCGGCGCGCAGCCTCGCCAGCCTTGCGGCCGACGGCCCGGCGCACCCCGACCAGATCAAGCGGTTGACGCGCGCCGGCATGGGCCCGTGTCAGGGCCGCCGCTGCCGCACGCAGGTCGTCTGCCTGCTCGCCGAGGCGACCGGCGTACCGGTCGAGCACGTGCCCGTCGCGAGCTTCCGCGCGCCCGTGCGCCCGGTGCCGCTCGGCGTGCTTGCAGACTGGCAGGAATCGACCAGGATGCAACACGGCTGGGACGTCTGGTTCGGTATTCCGACCCAGTGGACGCCCTACGCCGACATCGGCACGCCGCGCGAGGCCGCCGCCGTGGCGCACGGCGGCAACCGGCATGTCTGACACCGGCGCGGCGGTCGTCGTCGTCGGTGCTGGCGTGACGGGCCTGAGTGCGGCGTGGTGGCTGGCGCGGTCGGGGGTCGATGTGCTCGTGCTCGACAAGGGCATCGTCGGCTGGGAGGCGTCGGGGCGCAACGGCGGTGGCGCGTCTCATTATCAGAGCCCATTGTTCGCCGAGGAACAGCGGCTCTGGCCCCTGATGGACGAGCTACTCTGCTACCCGACTGAGTATCGCCGCGAGCGCATCATCGTTCAGCGCGATCCCGATCTGCTCGCCCACTACCGCGCCATCGGGCGGATGTGCAGCGCCATGGGTTGGCCGGTCGACGATCTCGATAGCGCGCAGGCGCAGGCAGCGGTGCCGCTGACCGACGCGACATGTCTCGGCGGGATCCACCTGCGCTTCGGCGGCCATGCCAACCCGCAGCGGACCGTTCAGGCCTACGCCTGGGCACTGCAGGACCTCGGCGGGCGCATCCGCCAGCATTCGCCCGTGCTCGGCATCGAGACGGCCGGCGGGCGCGCGGTCGCCGTCCTGACGCCGCAGGGGCGGATCGCGTGCGACGCGCTCGTCGTCGCGGCGGGCCCGCAGGCGCAGGCGTTGCTTGGACCCGTTGGCATCGATTTCCCGCTGGCGGCGGCGCGCGCGGAGATGATCGTCACCGAACCGGCGCCATTGATGCCCATCGGCGGCGTCGACGGCAACGGGCTTTACGGACGCCAGACGCTGCGCGGCAATCTCGTCTTCGGTGGCGGCCCGCACGAATGGATCGACACCACCCCCGGCGGCCCCGCAGCGCGCCCGACCTCGCCGCTGATCCGCAACCTCGCGCGGCGCGTCGCCGAGATGTTGCCCAGGGCGGCGCACCTCGATGTCATCCGGTCATGGGCAGGGGTCGTCGAGAACACCCCCGACGGCCGCCCGATCCTCGACCGGCGCGAGAATATCACCGTGGCGACGATGTCGGGCGTCGGCTTCGGCCTGTCGCCCGCCAGCGGTCATGCCATTCGCGATCTGGTCATCGACGGTGTGTGCTCGTTCGCCGAGATCGACAAGCTGGGACTCGACCGCTTTTCCGACCTTCCCGCCGACTGGCGCGAGCAGCGCGGCTGGGCGGCGTGACACGCTATTCGGCTCTCGCTTTGCTGCGCGGCGCGCTTTCCGGACAGCGGCACTGGGACCGGGCGTGGCGCGACGCCGCCCCGCAGAAATCCTACGATGTTGTCGTCATCGGCGGCGGCGGGCACGGACTGGCGACCGCCTACTATCTCGCCAGGCATCACGGCATTCGTCACGTCGCGGTTCTGGAGAAAGGCTGGATCGGCGGCGGCAACACCGGGCGCAACACGACCATCGTCCGCTCGAACTATCGCCAGCCCGCGCTCCACAAGTTTTTCGATTTCGCCCTCGGACTTTGGGAGGGGATGAGCGACGAGCTCAACTTCAACGTCATGTTTTCGCCGCGTGGCGCGCTGTTCCTCGGCCATTCGGATAGCGACATGACGCGGCTTGCCGAGCGTGGCGACGCGCTGCGTTGCAACGGCATCGACGCCGAACTCTTGGGCCGCGATCAGGTGCGCCGCCTCGTCCCGCTACTCGACATGCGCGACACCGCGCGCTTCCCGATCCACGGCGGCATGGTCCAGCGACGCGGCGGCACCGCGCGCCACGATGCGGTCGCGTGGGGCTATGCGCGCGCCGCCGACGGCCTCGGGGTCGATGTCATCCAGAACTGCGGGGTCACCGGCTTCGAGATGGCGGGCGGACGCGTTACCGGGGTCGAAACCTCGCGTGGGCGCATCGGTGCGGGACGGGTCGGGATCTGCGTCGCGGGCAACAGCGGCCATGTCGCGGGCCTCGCGGGGGTAAAACTTCCCATCGAAGCGCAGACGCTGCAGGCCTTCGTCACCGAGCCCGTCAAGCCGATGATCGACACCGTCGTCATGTCACAGTCGCTGCACTGCTATATCAGCCAGTCGGACAAGGGCGGGATCGTCCTCGGCGGCGACCCCGACCGGTTCCCGAGCTATGCCCAGCGCGGCCTCGTGCCGCGCGTCGAGCAGGCCGCCGCTGAGGCGATCGCGCTGATTCCCGCACTGTCAAAACTGCGGATGGTGCGCTGCTGGTCGGGGACCACCGACATGAGCTTCGACGGCTCGCCAATCATCTCCGCGCTGCCCGTCCAAGGCCTCTATCTGAACGGCGGCTGGTGCTACGGCGGCTTCAAGGCCACGCCGGGGTCGGGGGTCGCCTATGCCCGACTGCTAGCCACCGGCATGCCGCACCCCCTCGCGGCGCCGTTCCACTTCGACCGCTTCGCCGGCGGGGCGACCATCGACGAGGCGGGCACCGGCCCGCTGCCGCAGCACCGCTGATGCTGCTCATCGACTGCCCCCATTGCGGCGCGCGTGCGCAGGTCGAATTCGCCTACGAGCGGACGCTGGACTCGGTGGTGACGCTCGACATGGCCGCCGCCGACGCGATGCGGACTCTGTACGAACGCGCCAACCCGCGCGGCTGGGATGACGAGATTTGGCGGCACAGCTTCGGCTGCCGTCAGTGGCTGGTGTTGCGGCGGCACCGCGTCACCCACGCCATCGAAAACGTGCGGCCATGCTGAACTTCACCTTCGACGGCGTCGCGATGCAGGCGCGGCCGGGCGACACGCTCGCCGCCGCGCTGCTCCGCAACAAGGTCCGCATCGTCGCGCGCAGCTTCAAATACCATCGCCCGCGCGGCATCCTGGCGGCGGGCGTCGAGGAGCCCAGCGCGCTCGTCACGGTGGGGCAAGGGGGTCGCACCGAACCCAATACGCGCGCTACCGATGTCTTCGTTTATGACGGCCTCGTCGCGCGCAGCCAGAACCGCTGGCCGAGCCTGAGATACGATGCCGGGGCGCTCCTCGGGCTCGCCGCGCCGCTGTTCGCCGCCGGCTTCTACTACAAGACCTTCTTCGGCCCGCCCGCGCGGTGGCTGTTCTACGAACGCTTCATACGGCGTGCGGCGGGCCTCGGGGCCGCGCCGCGTGACGCCGATTCCGACCGCTACGAGCACCGCTCGGCGTTCTGCGATGTGCTCGTGGTGGGCGGCGGCCCGGCGGGGCTGGCGGCGGCGCTTGCAGCGGCGCGCGGCGGCGAACGCGTGTTGCTGGTCGAGCAGGATGCGGTGCTCGGTGGCAGCCTGCATTGCGACGGCGACGACGCCGCGGCGCGTGCCGCCGCCACGGTCGCGGGAGTCGAGGCATCGGGCGGACGCGTCCTGGCCCGCACCACCGCATCGGGTCTGTGGGATCACGGCTTCGCAACGCTCGTCGAGCATGTCGCCGAACCGGGACAGGTCGCTTCCCTCGCACAACGTCTATGGCACGTCCGCGCCAAGCGCATCGTTCTCGCGACCGGCACCATCGAACGCCCAATGACTTTCGCGGGCAACGACCGTCCCGGCGTCATGCTCAGCCAGGCAGTGCGGACGTACGTCCGCCGCTTCGGCGTGCTGCCGGGACGCCGCGTCGTCATCGCGACCAACAACGACGACGCCTATCGCACCGCCGATGCGACCGCAGCGGCAGGGGGCGAGGTGGTCGCGATCCTCGACTCGCGTGCCGAATTGAGCGCCGTTGCCGTCGACGCCCAAGCTCGCTTCCGTGTTCACAGCAACGCCAATGTCCTGTCGACCAGGGCGAGCGGAGGGCATCTGACAGCGGTCGAAGTCGGCATCGCGAACGAGACTGAAACCCTCGCTGCCGACCTTCTTGCCGTCTCGGGCGGCTTCACACCCGTCGTCCACCTGCACAGCCACGCGGGCGGCAAGCTCGACTGGCGCGCCGACATCCAGGCGTTCGTCCCTGGCGCGACCCTGCAGACGATCGTCAGCGTCGGCAGCGCGGCGGGAGAGGTCGAACCCGTCGCCACGACCGACACGCTCCTCATCGACCCCAAGGCGAGCTTCGTCGATTTTCAGAACGACGTCACCGCCGCCGATCTCGATCTCGCATGGGCCGAAGGCTACCGCTCGGTCGAACATCTCAAGCGCTACACGACGCTGGGCATGGGTACCGATCAGGGCAAGATGGGCAACATGGCGGCGCTGGCGCGGCTGGCAGGCGCGGCCGGGGTGAGCATCCCGCAGGCGGGGCTGACGACCTTCCGCCCGCCGTACTCGCCGCTGACGCTCGGCGCGCTCGCCGGGGCCGACGCGGGCGGGCATGCCGCGCCGGCACGCCGTCTCGCGCTCCACGACCGTCATGCGGCGCACGACCCGCTGTGGCAGCCGCTCGGCCTGTGGCACCGCCCGCGCGCCTATCCGCGTGCCGCCGAGACGCTGCACGACGCGGCGTTGCGCGAAGCACGCAGCGTGCGCACGGCGGCGGGCATCGTCGATGTCTCGACGCTCGCCAAGTTCGCCGTCAGCGGCCCCGACGCGGCGGCGCTGCTCGAGGTCGTCTGCGCGACGGGCGTCGCCAGGCTCGTGGTCGGGCGCGGGCGCTACACCTTTATGCTGCGCGAGGACGGCATGGTGAT
>JBBQVB010000074.1:0-12374 GCA_038211965.1 Sphingomonadales bacterium | reverse complement strand
TCGAGCATGTCCGACAGGCGCAGCGCGTCGGCGCAGTTGTCGGCCTCCGAGAGTTCAGCGGAGGCGCGCATCCACGCCGCATCGGCCCCGGCACAAAAGCTCGGGCCGTTGCCGCTCAGCACAATGGCGCGGACGGTAGGGTCGGCGCTCGCGACGGTGAACGCAGCGGTCAGTTCGGCAATTGTCGCGGCATCGAACGCGTTATGCTTCTCGGGCCGGTCGAGGGCGATCCGCCGTGTCCCGGCGCCGTCGGTGGTGATGGTGACCGTCATCGCGTCACATCCGGAACGTGCCGAAGCGCGTCTCACCCACCGGCTGCTGCAACGCTGCCGCTAGCGATAGCGCGACCACCGCGCGGGTGTCGGCGGGGTCGATTACCCCGTCGTCCCACAGGCGGGCGCTGGCGTGGTACGGGTGGCCTTCGCGTTCGTACTGGTCGCGGATCGGAGCCTTGAACGCTTCCTCCTCGGCCTTCGACTTGAAGCCGCCCGACTTGACGGTTGCGAGCACCGACGCCGCCTGCTCGCCGCCCATCACGCTGATCCGCGCGTTGGGCCACATCCACAGGAAGCGCGGCGAATAGGCCCGTCCGCACATGCCGTAATTGCCCGCACCAAAGCTGCCGCCGATAACAACGGTGAGCTTGGGGACCGCAGCGCAGGCGACGGCGGTAACCATCTTCGCGCCGTGCTTGGCGATGCCCTCGTTCTCGTATTTGCGACCGACCATGAATCCCGAGATGTTCTGCAGGAACAGCAAGGGCGTTTTGCGCGCGCACGCCAACTCGATGAAATGCGCGCCCTTTAAGGCGCATTCAGAAAACAATATGCCGTTGTTGGCGACGATCGCCACGGGCATCCCCTCGATATGCGCGAAACCGGTGACGAGGGTTTCCCCGTACAACGGCTTGAATTCGTGAAACTCGCTGCCATCGACGAGACGCGCGATGATTTCGCGGACGTCGTAGGGCTGGCGCGTGTCGGTAGGGATCAGGCTGTGGAGGTCGGTCGCCGGAAAGCATGGCGGGCGGGAAACGGCGAACGTCGGGGCGGCCGGGCGGGGCAGGGTGGCGACGATGTTGCGTGCGATCTCCAAAGCATGGCTGTCGTCGTCCGCGAGGTGGTCGACCACCCCCGACAGATGCGCGTGGACATAACCGCCACCGAGATCCTCTGCGGTGACTTCCTCGCCGGTCGCCGCCTTGACCAGTGGCGGCCCGCCGAGAAAGATCGTGCCCTGGTCACGGACGATGATGCTCTCGTCGGACATCGCGGGGACATACGCACCGCCCGCCGTGCAGCTGCCCATGACGACTGCAACCTGCGCAATGCCTTGGGCGCTCATGTTCGCCTGATTATAGAAGATGCGCCCGAAATGTTCGCGGTCGGGGAAGACCTCGTCCTGGCGCGGCAGGTTCGCCCCGCCGCTGTCGACGAGATAGACGCACGGCAGGCCGTTCTGCGCCGCGATTTCCTGCGCGCGGAGGTGCTTCTTGACGGTCAGCGGGAAGTAGCTGCCGCCCTTGACCGTCGGATCGTTGGCGACGACGACGCACAGCCGCCCGCCGACCTGCCCGACGCCTGCGATCATCCCGGCGGCGGGGACGTCGTCCTCATAAACCTGGTAGGCGGCAAGCTGGCCGATCTCGAGGAACGCCGTGCCCGCGTCGCACAACCGCTCGACACGCTGGCGCGGCAGCAGCTTGCCGCGCGCGACGTGGCGCGCCCGCGACGCCTCGGGCCCGCCGAGTGCAATCGTGCCGACGAGGCCGCGCAGCTCGGCGACGAGCGACCCCATGGCGTCGGCATTGCGCCGCGTGTCGGCGGAGGCGAGGAGCGGCGTACCGATGGTCTGGGACATGGACGGGGTATAGGGGGGAGTAGGCCCCCGCTCAACCGCCGCGAGACGCAGCGAAGCTAGGCCGTTACCGGGTCCCGCCGCTGCCGCGCCAACGCCCCGACCATGCCGAAGCCTGCGATCATCAGCGTCCACGCCGCCGGTTCGGGCACGAGGCTGACCGCGACATCGTCGAGGTGCCAGTAGCCGGGAAGGTTCTCGAAGAAGAACGACAGGGTCGTCGTCGGTCCCGTTGCGGTGGCCGAACCGATGAACTGCGTCCAGGTGAACCCCGACCCGTTGTTCGGATCGCCGGCTTGCGAGTAGAGCGTCGTACCGCCGAACTTGATCGCGGCAAATGCGTCGGTCGGGATGGCGACACCCGCGTCGAGCGACCACCAGAACGACACGGTGTAGGTCTGGCCCGCGATGGTCGCCAGCGACTGCTCGATACCGCTGCCGTTGTCGAAGTCACCGAACCGCGCGCTGAAGCTGCCCGAATGCGGCGCGATGTTCGTCACGGCGATGTTCGTCGCGGGCGGTGTTACGCCCGGGCGGAAAGTCGTCCAGCCGCTGAAGTTGCCGGTCTCGAAGCCCGGATTGGCAACCGGGATTGCCCCGGCTGCGGTTGCAAGCGACAGCGCAAGCGCGAGCGCGAGCGCGACGGCGATGATTTTCATGAGGCGAGACCTTCAGCTGAACGCGGCGGGTACTCAACACCGGCGAATCTATGCCTTGGGTCCGGGCGGGTCAATTCGGAAACGGAGCGAACACGCCACGTCCTTGCTCCCACTGCCCGCCGCGTGTATGCGCGCACGCTCTTCAGGGCTGGTCGGGACCAGCCGCCTACAGGAACGCGCATCATGAAGTCCGGAATTCACCCCGACTACCACACCATCACGGTCAAGATGACCGACGGCTCGAGTTACCAGACACGCTCGACATGGGGGAAAGAGGGCGACACGATGACGCTCGACATCGATCCCACCGTCCACCCGGCTTGGACCGGCGGCAAGGGCACGATGCTCGACGCGGGCGGTCAGGTGGCGCGCTTCAACAAGCGCTTCAGCGGCCTGGGCGCGCTCACCAAGAAATAGCGCGTCACGGCGGCGGCGGGCGCGTGAAGACGCGGTAGGTTGCTGCCGGCACGTCGCGGATCCAGTTGTGGAAGCCGACCGAGTGGCGGTTTCCCCGCCCTGCTGGCCATGGGTCGTAGATGCGGAGCGTCGTCCCCCTGCCGGTCGGGTCGCTGTCGCCGCGAATCCCCGCGATGACGATCATATGGCCAGGGCTGCCGTTGCCCAGCGCGTAAGTTCGCGCGTTCCACAGCGTATCGAGCATGACCGGGCCGCGCGTCAGTTCGGCGCGCAACATGGCGACCGTCCAGCTTCGCGTCGCCGTACAGCGCAACCCGTGAACGCGCGCGAAGGCATCGCCAGCTTCAGCCGAGACGTCGGTGGCGGAGGCGTTGCGGAGCCCGCCGTCGGGCATCAACATCCATGCCGGTGTCGCCGCAGTCACCGCAGCAATCGTGCTGCCGGTCATCATTGCAGTGCTAGCGGCCCAGCAGTTGGCGACTGTCGACTGGCAGATCCATGGCACCACGTGAAAGATCGGCAGCGCAGTTTCGAGATTACGGAGACACGCCTGCGTGGCCTGTCCCGCCTCACCGTCGTCGACGAGCCAGTTATCCTGCTGATAAGCGATCACGTAACGTCGCGTGCGTTCGTCGAAAAATCCGTCCTCAACGAGCCGGGGCGACGGGCGAATCGCACGGTTCAGCGCGGCTTGGAGCCGTTGCACCTCGTCGCCCTGATCCCCGAAACGCAATGTGCGCATGCGTGTCTCCACGAGACCGATGCGACCCAAATTTTCGTCAACATAACGCAAGCAGCCACGCCCGTAAACGGTAGCGTAACGATCAGCTGCCGATCATCGCTTTCGCAGCGGCATAATCGGCTTTGCCGTTAGGTGCGCGCGGCACCCGTTGTACCACGACGATCCGCTTGGGTGCCTTATAGGCCGCAAGGTGCTGGCGGACATGCGCGGCGAGCGCGAACGGGTCGGGATCGCTGCCTTCGACAACCGCTGTGACCGCCTGTCCCCATTGTTCGTCCGCCATGCCGAAAACCAGCGCGTCGTCGACGCTGGCATGGGTCTTGAGCACTTCCTCGACTTCCTCGGGAAAGACCTTTTCGCCGCCGGTGTTGATACACTGGCTACCGCGGCCGAGCAGCACGAGCGACCCGTCGGCATCGACCGTCGCCCAGTCGCCCGCTACCGAATAGCGTCGCCCGTCGACCTCGACGAAGGTCGCCGCCGACTTGATTGCGTCCTTGTAATAGCCACGCGGCAGTAGCCCGGCACGCGCGACACGTCCCATGATCCCCGAGCCGGGTGCGACGGGCCGCATGTCGTCGTCGAGCACGACCGTGTTCGCGTCGCCCGTAAAGCGCGTCGCCGCACCCGCATTGCCGCTCGTCTGGATCGATGCACCGACGCCCAACCCTTCGGACGAAGCGAGAGCATCGATCAGCATGAGATCGGGATTGTGCGCCAGCAGTCCCGCCTTGATCTCCGGCGACCACATCGTGCCGCTCGAGATGATCGTCTTGAGCGAGGCGATGCCGCCGGGTGCACCGTCGTCGAGCGCGCGCAGCAGCGGGCGCGCAAAGGCATCGCCGACGATTACCGCATAGTCGCAGCCGTGCGCGGCGCATGCGGCGAGTGCGGCAGGCGCGTCGAAGCCGTGGCCGGGCAGCGTGACCGCCGTGCCACCCTGCGCCAGAGTGTGGACCGCGACGAGAAAGCCCGAACCGTGCATCAGCGGCGGCAGGATCAAGCTGCGGCGGCCGGGACCAGCGGCGGCCTGCGCACACAGCGCATCGAGCGTCGCGGGGACTGTCGCACCAGGGAAGAGGGCCCCACCCCCACCGAGCGTCCACAAGGCCGACTGGTCCCACATCACGCCCTTTGGCATGCCGGTGGTACCGCCGGTATAGATGAACAGCATGTCGTCGGCGCGGTGATCCTGCGGGGGCAGGACGGCGTTGCTGGTGGCGACGGCTTCGAAATCCTGCGCGAAGCCAGCGGTTTTGCCGCCGACCTGGAGAAAGAGCCTGATCCTCGGCAGATCGAGCGAGCCGACCAGCTCGGCGAACTCGGCATCGTAGACCAGTACCGTCGCATCGCTGTTATCGAGGATGTAGAGCAGCTCGCCGCCGGTGTAGCGGTAGTTGACGTTGACGTGGACAAGCCGCGCCTTGAAGCCCGCGACGGTGGTTTCGAGGTAGGCGGGCGAATTGCGCATCAGATGCGCGAGCTTGTCGCCGGGCACCGCGCCCGCCGCATGAAAAGCCGCGGCGAGCGCGTCGGTGCGGCGGTCGAACTCGCTCCACGTCGTGACGCGGTCGCCGTGGATCGTCGCGGGGCGGTCAGGGGGCACGGCTTTACCGAGCGCTGCGAAGATCGCCCCGAAACTCCACTCAGTCATGATCTGCGTCTCCCCACCGCCACCCTAGCGGGGCGTGCCGACGCTTAAAAGACGTGGTGCAGGTGGGCCGAAATCACCAGCGCCCAGACGCTGGTGACGCCAAGGATGATGAACGTTCCAAGCGTGCCCGCGATGCGCGCCGGATTGGGGGAGGGACTGCCCATCCCGATCGCGTGGGCGATGCGGATCAGCACGAGTCCGATGCCGATGACGCCGATCGCCGGGCCGGTGCCGTTTTGGCTTTCGATCAGCCCCATCAGGATCAGGATAATCGGGACGTACTCGGCGAAATTGCCGTGCGCCCGGATGCGCCGCAGCAGCAGCGCGTCGCCGCCGTCGCCGAGCGAGACCTTGCCGCTCTGGCGCACCTGAACGACGCGGAAGCTCAGGACCAGCAGGATCAGGCCGCACAGGCCTGCAGTGGTTATCGTCACGATCATCATGATCCCCCAGAAAAGCTGGCTCGGGCTTAGACGCGCAACCTTCGAGCGTCCACCTCGTTGAGCCCCCGTTACCCACAAGCCAAGGAGATCGGCGATGAATACCGACATCGACAACGACGGCATCAACGATGGCCCGGACGGCGACCGTGTCGCCGGCAGCCTCAAGAACATCGGCGGCAAGATCAAGGAAGGCGTCGGCAGCCTGATCGGCGACACCAAGATGGAAACCGAAGGCCAGGCGCAGCAAGTCGAGGGCAAGGTCCAGAACGCCTGGGGCGGTGCCAAGGACACAGTGCGCGACGCCGCCGAGTAGTTTGCGGTCGAGCGTTCGAACCGCCGCCGCCCCCTGACCGGGGCGGCGGCTTTTCATATTGCATCGGCGTGCGAATTGACTATGGTCCGCGCCTCACGAACAACCGGGTCCGCGATGCGGCCGCACCCCAGCGGCCCTGTCGGCGTTGCCCCAAAGATGAAGATGACAGGTGCCGGATGGCCGTTCCGAAACGCAAGACTTCGCCTTCGCGCCGCAACATGCGCCGCAGCCACCACGCGCTGACGCCGAGCGCGTTTCAGGAATGCCCGAACTGCGGCGAGCTCAAGATCCCGCACAATCTGTGCAACTCGTGCGGTCACTACAACGGTCGCGAAGTCGTCGAGACGCAGGCCTGACGACGACGCGCGTGTCGCTGCTGGTTCAGCGCGCATGGGCGTGAACGACCGCCCGGTCATCGCGCTCGACGTGATGGGCGGCGACGGCGGGCCGGCGCAGGTCATTGCGGGTGCCGAGCTGGCGCGCGAGCGCTATCCTCGACTGGTCTTTCGCCTTTACGGCGATGAAGCTGTCATTCGAGCCGAGATGGCGCGCGCACCGCGCATTTCCGCCGAGGCAGTCGTCGTCCACACCGATACGAAGGTGCTCGGCACCGATAAACCAAGCCAGGTCATCCGGCGCGGGCGCGGCACCTCGATGGGGCTGGCGATCGAGGCGGTCAAGGCTGGCGAAGCGCACGCGGTCGTATCGGCGGGCAATACCGGTGCGCTGATGTCGATGGCCTATCTGGCGCTGCGGACGATGGACGGCATCGACCGCCCGGCGCTGGCGGCACTGCTGCCGACGCTCAAGAACGACTCGGTGATGCTCGATCTCGGCGCGAACGTCGAATGCGACGCCGAGAACCTTATCCAGTTCGCGGTGATGGGCGCGGCTTTCGCGCGCACCGTGCTCGGCGTCGAGCGGCCGCGCGTCGCGCTTCTCAATATCGGCGAGGAGGAGCTGAAGGGCACCGACGAGCTCAAGGAGGCGGCCATGCTGCTTCGCGCGGTCGAACTGCCGATGGAATTCATGGGTTTTGCCGAGGGCGACAAGATCGGCCAGGGTAATCTCGACGTCATCGTCACTGACGGATTTTCGGGCAACATTGCAC
Organism: Sphingomonadales bacterium; assembly: GCA_038211965.1. Lineage (GTDB taxonomy): Bacteria > Pseudomonadota > Alphaproteobacteria > Sphingomonadales > Sphingomonadaceae > Glacieibacterium. The sequence goes on along the minus strand of JBBQVB010000074.1, from coordinate 5,178 downwards.
TGAAGACCGTCGAGGGTACAGGTCGCCTCGTCACGGGGCTGCTCGCGGAGGCGTTCAAGACGTCGTGGCTGACGCGTCTCGGCTATCTGTTGTCACGCGGCGCGCTGCGCGCGTTGCGCGCGCACCTCGACCCCAATGCCCATAACGGTGCCGTCTTGCTCGGGCTCAACGGTATCGTCGTCAAAAGCCATGGCGGCGCGTCGGTGCGCGGCATCGCCAATGCCATCGGCGTTGCGCACGACCTCGTCGTCGCCGACGTGGCGCGCAAGATTTCGGACGATCTCGCCAATTTCCGCGCGCATCGCCCCGCCAATCTGGCGGTCACAGCGGACAGTCTGTGATGCGCCGGGCGGCGATCGTCGGGACCGGGAGCTATCTGCCGGCGCGCATCCTCGGTAATGCCGAACTCGCCGCCACCGTCGATACCAGCGACGAATGGATCGTCGAACGGACCGGCATCCGCCAACGTCACATCGCCGCGGATGGCGAGCTGACCTCCGATCTCGCTGTCGCGGCGGCGCGGCGTGCTCTCGACGCGGCGGGGCTGACGCCAGAGGCAGTCGATCTTATCGTCGTCGCGACCGCCACACCCGACCAGACTTTCCCGGCGTGCGCGACCGTCGTCCAGCACAAGCTCGGCATGACGCACGGCGTCGCTTTCGATGTTGCCGCCGTCTGCTCGGGGTTTCTCTATGCCCTCGCCGTTGCCGACGCGATGGTGGTGGCCGGCGCAGCGAACACGGCGCTGGTGATCGGCGCGGAGACCTTCAGCCGCATCCTCGACTGGGACGACCGTGGGACCTGCGTGTTGTTCGGCGACGGTGCCGGTGCGGTTGTGCTGCGCGCCGAGGTGGGGGCGGGAACGAATGCCGACCGCGGTATCCTTGCGACCCGCCTGCATTCGGACGGCCGTTACAACGACCTGCTCTTCGTCGACGGCGGCCCGGGATCGACGGGTACGGTCGGCAAGTTGCGCATGAAAGGGCGCGAGGTGTTCCGCCACGCCGTCACCAACCTTGCCGCCGTGATGACCGAGACGCTCGGCGCGGTTGGCCTGACCGGGGACGATGTCGCGTGGGTCATTCCGCACCAGGCGAACCTGCGCATTCTCGAAGGCACCGCGAAAAAACTCGGGTTGCCCCTCGAGCGTGTCGTCGTCACCGTCGACGCCCACGCCAACACGTCCGCTGCTTCGGTGCCATTGGCACTGGACACTGCGGTTCGTGACGGGCGTATTAAAGTGGGCGATTTATTGTTATTAGAAGCAATGGGCGGCGGCTTTACGTGGGGAGCGGCGGCGGTGCGGTGGTAGCGTTCGGATTTGGCTTCGGGGAGGAATGCCGATATGACGGACATGGTTGAAAACGCGCCGATTTCACGTCGGAAAGCGCGTGTCGCGCGGGCCGAGAGCGGCGGCACGCTGACCCGGGCCGATCTGTGCGAAGCCGTTCACCGCGAGATCGGCCTATCACGCGCCGAGTCGTCGGGGCTCGTGGAAATGGTCCTGGACCATATCGGCGACGTTCTGGTCGGCGGCGAAAATGTCAAGATTTCCTCGTTCGGCAGTTTCGTGCTGCGCAACAAGGGCCAGCGCATCGGGCGCAACCCCAAGACCGGGCAGGAAGTGCCGATTGAACCGCGCACCGTGCTGACCTTTCGTCCCAGCCAGTTGTTGCGCGAGCGGATCAACGCGGGACCGGGGCAGGCGTGACCGGGAAAGCGGTGACGGTCAAAGCTGCGGGGGCGTTCCGGACAATCGGCGAGGTGGCTGAGGATCTTGACCTGCCGCAGCACGTGCTCCGTTTCTGGGAGACGCGTTTTCCGCAGGTCCAGCCGCTCAAACGCGGCGGCAACCGGCGCTATTACCGGCCCGCCGACGTGGCGTTGCTGCGCGATATCCATCGCATGCTCCACGCCGAAGGCTATACCATCAAAGGCGTCCAGAAGTTATTGGGCGAAGGTACGAATCCTCAATCGCCAACTCCGCCAGTGACCATGGTATCGGAGCCGATACTGACGAGCGCACCGACATTCGATCTGATGGCGCTGCGCGCGATCCGCGATCGGCTCGCGGCGGCTCTGGCGGCTTCGTCTGCCCGAGCCGGGGATCGGGTCGCATGAAGAGCGTCGCGGTGTTCAGCGTCAAGGGCGGTGTCGGCAAGACCGCCTGCGCCGTCAATCTTGCCTACGCCAGCGCGACACAGAGTGCGCGGCGGACCCTGCTGTGGGATCTGGACGCGCAGGGTGCGGCGACCTTCACGCTCAAGCTCGCGCCCAAGGGAGGTGCGGCGGCGCGCAAGCTGTTTGCCAAGGACAGCGAACTCGGACCGCTGATCCAGCCGAGCGCGTGGCCCGGCCTCGACCTGCTCGCCGCCGATAAGTCACTGCGTAGCCTCGAAAAGCAGCTCGCGACCGACGACAAGGCGAAACGCCTGCGCAAGCTGCTCAAGGATCTGAGCGGCGACTATGATCGTATCGTCCTCGACTGCCCACCGGGGCTGAGCGAACTTGCCGAACAGATATTCCGCGCGGTCGATGTGCTCGTCGTACCAATGCTGCCGTCGCCTTTGTCACTGCGTGCGTTCGATCAGCTGAAGGATCATCTCGCGCGCAATCACGGCGGTGCGCCTGCGGTGGTGCCGGTGTTTACCATGGTCGACCGGCGACGTAGCCTGCACAAGGCAGTCGTCGATGCCGCTCCCGACCAGGCGGCGATCCCCTATGCCAGTGCGATCGAGGCGATGTCGGTCCACCAGTCGCCGATCGCCGCGCGCGCGCCGGGCGGGGCTGCGGCGCGCGCTTTCAACGGCCTGTGGGCGAGCGTCGAACGGCAACTGGTGTCGCAGGGCTGAACCCCCGCCGTCCGGGGCGGCGTTGAACTTGGCGACACCGAAAGGCCGCCCATGTTCGCCAAGACGCTGCACCTCAAGCCCCTGGATGAGCAGGTCATCATCATTACCGGCGCGTCGAGCGGCATCGGCCTCGCGACCGCCGAGGCGGCGGCAGCGAAGGGAGCGCGCCTCGTCCTCGTGGCGCGCAATGGCGAGGCGCTGAACGAGATTGCGGCGCGGCTGCGCGCTACGGGCGCGCAGGTCGCGGTGTGCGTCGCCGATATCGCCGACGCCGACAGCGCAACGCGCATCGCGGCGACCGCGCTGGACCAATTCGGGCGCGTCGACACGTGGGTCAACAACGCCGCTGCATCGCTTTATGGCCGATTCGATAAGGCTCCCGAGGCTGACCACCGCCGCATTTTCGATATCGGCTACTTCGGGACGGTGCGCTGCTCGCTCAAGGCAGTCGAACTGCTCCGCGAGCGCGGCGGTGCGCTGATCAACATCGGCTCGGTGCTCGGCGACCGTGCGATCCAGCAGCAGGGCATGTACTCCGCCATGAAGCATGCCGTGCGCGGCTTCACCGACGCCTTGCGTGTCGAGGTCGCCGAAGCCGGCCAGCCGGTGTCGGTGACGCTGATCAAACCACATGGCATCCACACGCCGTACCCCGAGCATGCCCGCAACTACATGCCCCGGCCCGGCTCTCTGCCGCCGCCGGTCTACGATCCGCGCCTGGTCGCCAGAGCGATCCTGTTCGCTGCCGTGCATCCGCGTCGCGAGCTGACCGTCGGGGGGCTCGGGGCGCTGGCGTCAGGCCTCGGCAATGTCTTCCCCACCCTGACCGATATCGGCGAAGTTCTGGTGGGCAGTGCCGCGCAGCAGATCGACCAGCCGCCGCCGCCCGGCGTCAACGACAATCTGTACGCCGCCCGCCGCGACGGGCGCATCGACAGCGCGCAGGATGTGCCGGTGCGGACGCGGAGCCTTTACCTTGAGATGCAGATAGCACCGCTGCGGGCCGTGGGCGCACTCAGTGCGGCAGTGGCGCTCACCGCGCTGCTGGCGAGCGCGCGGCGGCGATAGATCAGCGGCAACTCCGGACGCGGTGGGGGCCGCGTCAGTGCCCGACGGGCGTCGCCATCAGTTCGATCAGCACGCCGCCGCTGTCCTTGGGATGGACGAAGATCACCGGCACGCCGTGCGCCCCCACACGTGGTTCACCGGTACCGAGGATCGTCGCGCCCTTGCTGCGCAGCGAGTCGCGCGCGGCGATGATGTCCGCGACCTCGAAGCACACGTGATGCTGGCCGCCATTCGGAAACTTCTTGAGAAAGCCCCAGACTGGCGACGCCTCGCCATACGGCTCGATCAGCTCGATCTGGCTATTGGCGACGTCAATGAAGGAGACCCAGACGCCCTGTTCGGGCAGCGCGAACTTGGGCCGCGAGACCGTTGCGCCGTAGAGGTCGGCGTACATCGCAACCGCTGTGTCGATGCTCGGCGTTGCGATGCCGACGTGGTTCAACCGTCCGATCATGCGTCCTCCTCTGCGAGCAGCGCCAGCAATTCGCCCATCGTCGCGACGACCGCGCGCGCGCCCGCGTCGTGGAGTTCGTGCGCGTCGTGATAGCCCCAGTCGACGCCGATCGCCCGCACGCCCGCGTTCGTCGCCATCGCCATGTCGAAGACCGTGTCGCCGATCATCACCGTCCGCGCCACGTCCGCGCCGGCGTCGGCGATCGCGGCGCGCAGCATCGACGGATGCGGCTTCGACGGATGCCGGTCGGCGGTCTGCAGCGAGACGAAATGGTGCGTGAGGCGATGGTGGTCGAGGAGCAGTCCGAGCCCGCGATCCGACTTGCCCGTGGCTACCGCAAGGCTCCACCCGGCGTGCGCAAGCGCCGCCAGTCCCTCGCGTACGCCTGGATACAGGGGCTCGGGATCGAGCCGGTCGTCTGCCCGCGCTTGTGCGAACTGCCGCTTGAACTCCGCTGCAAGGCTATCGTGCAGCACGTCGTCGGCGTCGGGCAGCAGCACCTGCATCGCTTCGACGAGGCTTAGACCGACGATCCGCCGGACCGCATGCGCGTCGGGCGGCGCGAGATCGACAGCCGCGAAACTCCCGGCCATCGCCCGCACGATGTTCGCCTGACTGTCGACGAGGGTCCCGTCGCAATCGAAGACGGCGAGGCGGTTCACCCTTGGATGCCCAACATCAGCGCCGCAACCGCTGTGCCCTCACTCATGTTCAGACCCGCAATCGCGCCCGCGACATCCTCCGCAGCATCGCGCTGTCCCAGCTTCCGCGTCGCCCGCACCGCGTCGACCCGCAGCTCGAACC
>JBBQVB010000073.1:0-12376 GCA_038211965.1 Sphingomonadales bacterium | reverse complement strand
GAGACCGAACCGCACATGGCCGCCCAACCCGACCGCGACCAGGCCGATGACGGCAGGCACGGCGGGGCGGCGCAGGCGGGGCGGCCGGGCAAGACCAATGCGCGTAGCGACGGGGCGGGGCATAATGCCCAGTCGGGGATGCCAAGTGGGAGCGAAGGCGAGCGCACGGCACCCGGCATATCGACCGACAAGAAGGCTGACGACACCAAATAGGACGGGCCGCCCGTCGCGGCGGTCAGGGTCGCGCGGCGGTCGCCGCACCCGGCGCGAACGTCGCGCCGAAATAATCGCCCGCGTACCAGCGCGGCCGCTCCGCCCCATCGGCGATATCGCGCGCGATCAGATAGTTGATCCGCGCGTATTTCGCTCCCGCTGCCCAGTCGATGCTCTGGCTCAGGTCATCCGACGGCTGGTGATAACGGTTGCGGTTATAGTCCGCCCACGCCGCCGCACCGCCGCCGGCATGCCCAGTCGACAACAGGATGGCGGGCACGCCACGCTTGACGAAGGTGTAGTGGTCGGAGCGCACGAACACCGTCTGCTCAGGCTCGGGATCGGGCGACAGCGTGACACCCGCGCTGGCGACGGCGCGCGCGACGATCGGCCCAAGCGTCGAATGCGTATCGCCGAACGCGTTGATATCGGTGAAATCGTAGAGCAGCAGCGGCTCGTCGAGATCGACGACGCTGACGATCTGGCCGATGGGTACACTGGGGTCGTTGGCAAAGGCTTCGGCCCCCAGCAGCCCTTTCTCCTCGCCGGTATTGGCGACGAACAGCAGCGAGCGCCTAGGCTTGACCGCGTCGCCCGCGAAGGCGCGCGCGACTTCGAGCATCACCGCGACGCCCGCCGCGTTGTCGAGCGCGCCGTTGAAGATGTTGTCGCCCTTAATGTCGGCGCGGATGCCGAGATGGTCGAGATGCGCCATCAGCACGACATACTCGCCCTTCAGGGCGGGGTCGCTGCCGGGAATGACGCCGACGACTTCGGGGCTCGTCAGGTCGCGAAACCTGGCGGTCGCCGTGATGCGGACGCTGGTCCTGAGCGCGAAGCCCTTGGGATGCGCGCCGCGTTTCGCCGCCGCCGCGCGGACCTGGGCGAGCGACAGCGGCGCGCCCGCGAAAAGCGCCTCGGCGGCGGGACCGTTGAGCGTCGCCGACGCCTTGATGCCGGGGGCAAGCTCGTGCGGCGTGCCGTCGGCAGCGACCCACGTCATGCGCGGCACGTTGGCGTAGGGCAGCAGCTTCGCCCACGGGCGGATCTTCATCGCCTGCAGGGTCTGGACGGTGACGACGCCGATCGCGCCGTGCGCCTGCGCCATCATCGCGCGCTGCGTCTGCAGGTGCGCGAGCACCTCGTCGGGCGGGCCATCGGGTATGCCCGCGAGCATCGCGACGACCTTGCCGCGCACGTCGAGGCCGCGATAATCGTCGAAGCCCCGTGACGGCGCGTCGATGCCGTAGCCGACGAAGACCACCGGCGCGCTGAGGTCGGCGCCGGCATCGCGCGCGCCGACGTTGACCAGCACGTCGGTGGCGTGGGCCCAGCTTTGCGTGCCTGCCGGCCCGACGATCGTCACCTGCGGCGGCGTATCGCCGAGGCGCGTCTCGTGCAGCGTCACGCGCTGGAAGAAGCTGCCGTCCTTTGCGCCCGGCGCGAGGCCCGCGACGGCGAACTGCGCCGCGACATATTTCGCAGCGATTTCATGGCCGCGCTCGCCGGTCCCCCGGCCTTCGAGCAGGTCGTCGGCGAGGAAGGTGACATCGGCGCGCACCCGCTCGGGCGAAAAGGTCGGCGCGGCGGGCGCGATGCCAGGGGCGGCGAGGAGCAACGCAACGGCGGCAGTCTTCATCGATAGTCCTTTGGAAATCGCGCACCTAGAAGGCCAGCGCGTACAACAGCGCGGTGTTGATGGCGAGCATCGGCAAGGCGGTCGCGACCTGGGCACGGATGACCCCGTAGCGGTCGTCCAGCTCGAGCAGCGTCGCGGGGACGATGTTGAAATTCGCCGCCATCGGGGTCAGCAGCGTGCCGCAGAAGCCCGACAGCATCCCCAGCGCGCAGACCACCGCCGGATCGCCGCCGTAGACGCGTACGAGCAGCGGCAGCCCGACCGCTGCCGTCATCACCGGGAACGCCGCGAAGGCATTGCCCATGACGATCGTGAACAGCGCCATGCCGCCGGTATAGGCGAGCGTCGCGGCGAGGCGGCTGCCGTCGGGGATGACCGCGCCGATGCCGTGGCCGACGAGCGTCCCGACGCCTGCCAGCGCGAACACCACGCCGAGGCTGGCGAGCATCTGCGGCAGCACGCACGCCCAGCCGACCGCGTCGATCAGACGGCGACCCTCCTGCAGCGGCGCCAGCAGCGGCGGCCGAAGCCACAGCATCGTCGCGGCGAGGGCGACCACGACGCCGAGCGCGAGGCTGATCAGCGTGACCTGCTTGGGATCGACGAGACCCGAGTCCTTGAGCACCAGCGTGCCGAGCAGCGCAGTTGCGGGGACGATCAGCGCGGGCAGGAACAGCCGATTTCCATGCCGGGCCGATGCCGCCCGCCGTTCGTCGGGGCCGGTCGTCGCGGGCGCGCTGCGGCGCAGTGCCCCGGACCCCGCCAGCGCCACCAGCGCCAGCACCAGCACGCCGTTGCCGATGTCGCCGAGGCGATCACCCGCGATGAAGCTGAGACTCAGCAGCGCATGAAACGCGGCGTTGCCGGGGCGGCGGTCGCGCAGGCCGAGCACGGCAAACGCGGCGAACATCAGGCCCGCGAGGGCGTAGGCGGCGGCCAGGGTGATCATCGCCGCTGTTCCCTTTCCCCGCGCTCGGTTCGCAAGGGTTCATCGGGAGGAGAGGGCGCAGCAAGTTTGTGGTCCAGCCACCACAGCCGCCCGCCATGCACCGCGACCGCCGCCACCGCACTCGGGATCGCCCACACCGAAAGGTCGAGCGGTGCCAGGATGATGCCGTTCGCGGCGAGGAACCCGACGATCAGCAGGATCGAAGCGATGGCGATGAAGATGTCCTCACCGAAGAACACACCGACATTGTCGGTTGCCGCCGCGAGCGCGCGGATTTGCTGGCGGCCCGCGTCGTCGGCGACGCCCTGCGCTGCGGCAGCAGCCTCGGCCATCGGCGCGACGAGCGGGCGGACGGTCTGGGCGTGGCCGGCAATATCCTTGAGGCCCACGGCGGCGGTCAGCTGGCGGAACAACAGATAGGCGAACAATAGCCGTCCGACGGTCGCGCCGCGCACGCTCGCAATGACCGCGCGCGCGCGCTCCTGCAGCCCGCTACGCTCCAGCAGGCCGATCACCGGCAGTACGATCCACACGACGCTGACGAAGCGGTTGTCGTTGAACGCCTTGCCGAACGCGCCGACGATCGCCAGCGGTGCCAGGCCTGCCCCCAGGCCCGTCGCGAGCGCCGCTACCGCGACCACGAGCATCGGGTTGAGCCGCAGCGCAAAGCCGATGACGATGACCGCAATCCCCGACAGCGCCAGCAAGTCTTCGCCTCCTCTTTGGCCGAGGCGACCATACACGCGGCGTTCAGCGCGACAACGTCACGGCGGACGGATCGGCGAGGATGACGAGCGATGACGATGCGCGGCTTGTTTCCCGGCTTGGCGCTTGCAGCGGTTGCCCTCGGCGCCGCCGCGCCCGTGCCGCCCCCGCCGCCCGCGCCGCGCATGGCGACGACGACGGTGTTCGGCAACGATCCGTGCCCCGCCGCACCGAAGGACGAGATTGTCGTCTGCGGTCGACTGCCCGAAAGCGAACGCTACCGGATCCCCAAGAAGCTTCGCAAGAACCGCGTCGCGCGCACCGATCAGTCGTGGTCGAGCCGCGTCGCGACGCTCGACGAGGCGGCGCGGCCCGAGCGGCCCGACAGCTGCTCCGCAGTCGGTTTCGGCGGGCAGGGCGGGTGTACCGCCGCGATGCTCAGGCAATGGGCGGACGAGCGGCGGGCAGAGGGCAAGCGCGTGGGGATACCGTTCTAGGACCGCGTCCCGTACCCGCCGCCGCCCGGCGTCTCGACGACGAACACATCCCCTGCCTCCAGTTCGGCCGTCGCGGTCGCGCCGAGTTCCTGGACCCCGCCAGCCGCACGCTCGACCGCGTTGCGCCCCGCCGAGCCGCTCGCGCCGCCCGCCAGACCGAACGGTGGGACGCGGCGGCGGTTCGACAATATGCCCGCCGTCAGCGGTTCGAGCGCGCGGATGCGGCGCACAGTACCGTCGCCGCCGCGCCACCGGCCTGCGCCCCCCGAGCCTGCGCGCACCGCGAAGGCCTCGACGCGCACCGGGAAGCGCGTTTCGAGAACTTCGGGGTCGGTCAGCCGGCTGTTGGTCATGTGGGTCTGCACCGCGCTCGCGCCCGCGAACCCCGGCCCGGCCCCGGCGCCGCCCGCAATGGTCTCGTAATATTGATGGCGGGCGTTGCCGAAGGTGAAATTGTTCATTGTGCCCTGGCTCGCCGCGCACGCCCCGAGCGCGCCGAACAGCGCGTCGGTGACGACCTGGCTGGTCTCGACATTGCCCGCGACCACGGCAGCTTCCGGTCCCGGGCTGAGCATGCAGCCTTCGGGTATGACGATGGTGACCGGGCGCAGGCAGCCGTCGTTCAGCGGGATGTCGTCGCCGACAAGGCAGCGGAAGGCGTACAGCACCGCCGCGCGCGTTACCGAACGCGGCGCGTTGAAGTTGTCGGGCTGCTGCGGCGACGTGCCGGTGAAGTCGACCGTCGCGGCGCGCGCGGCGCGGTCGATGCGGACGGCGACCCTGACCACCGCGCCGCTATCCATCTCATAGGCGAAATCGCCGTCGTCGAGGCGGTCGATGACGCGGCGGACCGCGCTCTCGGCGTTGTCGAGGACGTGGCGCATATAGGCGTCGACCGTCGCGCGCCCGTGCTCGGCGGCGAGCGCGACAAGGTCGGCGGCCCCGCGCGCACACGCCGCGACCTGCGCTTTCAAATCACCGATATTCTGGTCGGCGTTGCGGGCCGGGTGCGGTCCGGTGGCGAGGCGGGCGCGGATGTCGGCCTCGGCAAAGACACCGCCAGCGACGAGCCGGACGGTGTCGAACAGCACCCCCTCGTCGGCGAGGCTGCGGCTGGCGGGCGGCATCGACCCCGGCGTGATGCCGCCGACATCGGCATGATGCCCGCGCGCCGCGACGAACCATGCGGGCGCAGCGCCGTCGCCGTCGAACACCGGCATGACCACGGTGATGTCGGGCAGATGCGTGCCCCCGTTGAACGGCGCGTTGAGCATCCACACGTCGCCGCGTTCAAGCGCCCCCGCGCCGGCGATCACGGCGCGGATGCTGTCGCCCATCGAGCCGAGATGGACAGGCATGTGCGGTGCGTTGGCGATCAGTTGCCCGTCCGCATCGAACAGCGCGCACGAGAAATCGAGGCGTTCCTTGATGTTGACCGAATAAGCCGTCGTCTGCAGCGCGAGGCCCATCTCCTCGGCGACGCCCATGAAGCGGTTGGCGAAGAGTTCGAGGGCGACGGGGTCGGGACTGGCGGCAGCTTCGCCGTCCCCGTGACGGCGGGGATGAGGCATGCTCGCGGTACGCTCGAGCCTCAGATTGCCCCGCTCGTCGACGCTCACTGCCCAGCCGCTCTCGACCACCGTCGTGCCGCCGGTATCGACGACGATCGCCGGGCCCTCGGCCGCCCAGCCGACGGGCAGCGTCGCGCGGTCGAAGACCGGCGCCGCCGTACCGCCCATCGCCACCGTTGCAAGACACACCGGCGGTCCCTCGGGCACGGCGAGCGTCGCCTCGCCCGCCAACGTCGTGCCGACCGCCTCGACGGTCAGCGTCTCGACCGCCAGCGCGCCGCCCGTGACGGCGAAGCCGAAACGCGCGCGGTGCTGCGCCTCGAACGCCGCCGCCATCTCGGCGGGGGCTCCGACCGCGACTTCGAGCGCCGCGTCGGTTCCGGCATATTTGATCCCGGCGCGCGCGACCGACGCGACGGACCGCAACGGCACGTTCTGCGCATCGAGCTCGGCGCGCGCTTGTTGGGCAAGTCGCGCCACCGCGCCGTCGAGGTCGCCGCCCAACGCCGCCTCGATGCTCAGCGTCCGCACCGCGCGCACGTCGGCGGCACCGATGCCGTACGCCGACAGCACGCCCGCCAGCGGGTGGATCATGATGCGCGTCATGCCCAGCGCGGCGGCGACGCGGCAGGCATGCTGGCCCCCTGCGCCGCCGAAGCAGACCAAGGTGTGCGTCGCAGGGTCATGGCCCCTGGTCACCGAAATCTGGCGGATGGCGCGCGCCATGTGCTCGACCGCGACGCGGAGGAAGCCCTCGGCCAGCGCGTCGGGGGCGAGGCCGGTCGCGGTCGCCAGCGTGTCGAACTTCACGGTAACAGCGGCGACGTCGAGCGGCTGCTTGCCGTCGGCGCCGAACAGCTTCGGGAAATACTCGGGCTGCAGCCGGCCGAGCAACACGTTGCAGTCGGTGACCGTCAGCGGCCCGCCGTTGCCATACGCCGCAGGTCCCGGCACCGCGCCCGCCGATTCAGGCCCGACCCTCAGCCGCTCGCCGTCGAAGCTGCACAGCGACCCGCCGCCCGCCGCGACGGTGTGGATCGCCAGCATCGGCGCGCGGATACGCACCCCGGCGACCAGCGTCTCGTGCGTGCGCTCGAAATGCCCGGCATAGTGCGACACGTCGGTCGAGGTGCCGCCCATGTCGAAACCGATCAGCCGGTCGAGTCCGGCAGCCGCTGCGGTGGCGACCATGCCGACGATGCCGCCCGCCGGACCCGACAACACCGCATCCTTGCCCGCGAAGCTGGCCGCCGCCGTCAGCCCGCCGTTCGACTGCATGAACAGCAGCGGGACCGGACCAAGTTCCCGGGCGACCCCTTCGACGTAGCGGCGCAACACCGGCGACAGATAGGCGTCGGCGACGGTCGTGTCGCCGCGCCCGACGAGCTTGATCAGCGGCGCCACGCGGTGGCTCACCGAGACCTGCGCGAATCCCGCCGCGCGTGCCAATTCGGCGACACGCGCCTCGTGGTCGGTGTAGCGCCAGCCGTGCATCAGAACGACGGCGACCGCATCGTAGCCCGCCGCGCGCGCCGCGGCGAAGGCGGTAGCGGCAGACGCTTCGTCGAGTGGGCGAACCACCGCGCCGTCCGCGCCGATCCGCTCGTCGATCTCGATCACGCGCTCGTACAGCGGTGCGGGCAGGCGGATGTCGAGGTCGAACAGCCGCGGCCGCACCTGCGTGCCGATCCTGAGCGCGTCGCCGAAACCGCGCGTGATCGCGAGGCATGTCGGCGCGCCGCCGCGTTCGAGCAGTGCGTTGGTCGCGACCGTGGTCCCCATTCGCACGCCCGCGACGAGGCCGGGCGGGATCGCCTCGCCGTCGCCCAGCCCGAGCAGCGCGCGGATTCCCGCCACCGCCGCATCCCCCGCCCGCCCCGGCGCATTCGACAGCAGCTTGTGTGTCACCAGCACGCCGTCGGGCCGCCGCGCGACGACATCGGTGAATGTCCCGCCGCGATTGATCCAGAAATCCCAGCCCATCGCACCATCTGGCGGGGTTCCGCGGCACTGGCCAGCCCCGATGTCGTAGCTCCGTAAAACCGCTTGATTCGCCAAGCCGTTCCGGTAAGTAAACGATCCGAAGAGGGGTAAATCATGCATTCGAAAATCGCCAAGACGATTCTTGCCATCGCGGCGTTGAGCGCGATCCCGGTGGCGACGCACGCCGCGCCCGTGTTCGGTTCGTCGGGCCGCGCCACGGTGCGGAGCTGCGCGCTCACCGGTGCGACCGCCCGGTGCGACGGCAGGGGACCGGGACAGGGCATCGTCACGCAGGTCTTCGGCGGCGGTCGCGCGACGGTCGATACGACGACCGACCTGACGCTCTCGCCGACCGACTATGCCCGGTCGAAGGTCAGCTTCGGTGCCCTCGATCTTCCCGAAATCCGCGCCGAGACGCGCGCCACGGGGAATCAGCGGCTGAACATCAATACGTTCGGCTTCCAGTCCTATACGTTCGGCGGCGCCGCCTCGGCGGCATTTTCACTGACCGGCGCGCTCCACATCGTCGATTCGTCGACTAACCCGACCGATGGCGCGCTGCCCGGCGGGGCGATCTATTCGCAGTATGTCGCGATCTGGGATCCGTCGGTGCTCGGGAGCTTCACCACCGCGCAGCAGCTCGCCAACAACCTGTTCTACGCCGGTTGCGATACCCCCGGCGTGCTCGGCATGGCCAGCGGTGGCAGCGCGCTGGCGGGGGGCGAGGCGACCTATATGCTGACCACCGCCGAGTGCACGCCCGGCTCGCTGATCCTCGCGCCGGGGCAGGAAGTGCTGGCGGTTGCAGGGTTGCAGCTGCCGGTCAACCGCGGCGGCTTTGTCGATTCGACGCACAGTTTCGTGACGCGCCTCGGCGACGACCTGACGCCTGAGCAGAAGTCGGTGCTGACCGCAAACCTCGTCTCGGCGGTCGCGGCAGGGGTGCCCGAGCCGGCCAGCTGGGCGCTGCTGCTGACCGGTTTCGGCGTCGTCGGCGGGGCGATGCGGCGGCGCGTGGCGGTCGCGGCCTGACGCCTCAAGCAAGCGCCGCGAGCAGTCCCTCGAACAACCGCCGCCCGTCGGTATTGCCGTGCGCCGCCTCGATGGCGCGTTCGGGGTGGGGCATCAGGCCCATGACGTTGCCCGCGTCGTTGACCAGCCCGGCGATACCGCGCGCCGAGCCGTTGACCGCCTCGCCGTAGCGCAGCACGACGCGCCCCTCGCCTTCGAGGCGGTCGAGCGTGTCGGCATCGGCAGTATAATTGCCGTCGTGGTGCGCGACTGGCAGCCCGATGGTTTCGCCGGCGCCATACGCGCTCGTGAAGCGCGTCTGGCTGTTGGCAACCTCGAGCGCCACCGTGCGGCAGACGAAATCGAGGCCGGCGTTGCGCATCAGCGCACCCGGCAGCAGCCCCGCCTCGGTCAGTACCTGGAAGCCGTTGCATACGCCTAGCACCGCGACGCCGCGCGCGGCGGCATCGACCACCGCGCGCATCACCGGCGAGCGCGCCGACATCGCCCCCGAGCGCAGATAGTCGCCGTAGGAGAAACCACCCGGCAGCGCGATCAGGTCGAGACCTTCGGGAAGCTCTGTATCGCGGTGCCAGACCATCGCCGGAGCGGTGCCGGTCACGTCGCGCAGGGCGACCGCGAGATCGCGGTCGCAGTTCGAGCCCGGAAAGACGACGACGGCGGATTTCATGCCCGCGTCCTCACAGCACCTCGACGCGGAATGTCTCGATCACGGTATTGGCGAGCAGTTTGCGCGCCATCTCCTCGATCGCCGCGACAGGCGTGCCGTCGGCGAGGTCGAGCTCGATCACCTTGCCCTGCCGCACCCCCTGCACGCCCACGAAACCGAGCCCCTCGAGCGCGTGATGGATCGCCCGCCCCTGCGGATCGAGAACCCCGGTCTTGAGGGTGACGGTGACGCGCGCCTGCATGGGCCGAGCGTCTAGGGGAGGGGGGCGGGGAGGGCAAGCGGGGGCAACGATCCTACTCGTTGAAGCGGTCGGCATGGGTGCCCGCGCGCACGAACACGATGGCACCTGCCGTGTCGTCGATCCGATAGATCGGCAGGAAGTCGCCGCCGACGTGACACCCGGGCGCGACCCCTACTTCCCCCGCGCCTTGCGATGCTCCTCGAGATCGAGCACCGCCCCGACCGCGCCCTCGGGCAGCAGGCCCAACCGCCGCGCAACTTCCTGATACGCCTCGATCTCGCCGCCGAGGTCGAGGCGGAAGCGGTCCTTGTCCATCTTCTCGGAGGTCTTCATGTCCCAGAGGCGGCAGCCGTCGGGACTGATCTCGTCGGCGAGGATGATGCGGCTGTAGTCCCCTTCGAACAGGCGGCCGAACTCGAGCTTGAAATCGATCAGCCTGATGCCGACGCCGGCGAACAGGCCCGCCATGAAGTCGTTGATCCTGACCGCGAGGTCCGAAATGTCGTGCATCTCGTCCTGGTTTGCCCAGCCGAATGCCGCAATATGCTCCTCGGTGACCATCGGATCGCCGAGCGCGTCGTCCTTGTAGTAGTATTCAAGGATCGTGCGCGGCAGCGGCGTGCCCTCCTCCATGCCGAGGCGCTTGGCCAGCGACCCGGCGACGACGTTGCGCACGACGACTTCGATCTGCACGATCTCGACCTGACGCACCAGCTGCTCGCGCATGTTGAGGCGGCGGATGAAGTGCGTCGGGATGCCGATCGTGCCGAGCAATGTGAACAGATGCTCCGAGATGCGGTTGTTGAGCACGCCCTTGCCGCTGATCGTGCCCTTTTTTTGGGCGTTGAACGCGGTCGCGTCGTCCTTGAAATACTGGATCAGCGTGCCGGGCTCGGGGCCTTCGTATAGGATCTTGGCCTTGCCCTCGTAAATCTGGCGGCGGCGGGACATGGGCGGACCTTCTCAAATGACAGCGCCCCGGCGCGGGCGAGATACGCTACGCGGCCGGGGCGGGGATCGCGGTCGCGTACATAGCGCGCAGGGCCGCGCCTGACAATGTTTGGGCGGTCGCCGTCGTTCGGCGACAAAGTTTTGGGCCGACACGTTGAACCGCGCCGGGTCCGCCTCTATCTTTGGTCGGCAGCTCCGGGGACCCGCATGACCAGCTTCGACAATCGCGAGAAAGCCTTCGAGGACATGTACGCGCACGATGCCGACCTGCGCTTCAAGGTGCTGGCGCGGCGCGACAAGCTCGCCGGGCTGTGGGCCGCGGCGAAGCTCGGCCTGTCGGGAGAGGCCGCGGCGGACTATGCTAAGACCGTCATTCTCGCCGATCTCGAACACCCCGGCGACGAGGATATCGTCGCCAAGTTGCAGGGCGATCTGCCGGGCGTCGGTGACGCCGAAATCCGCGCGCAGTTGCAGGTCGCCTTCATTGAGGCCGAGCGCCAGTACCGCGAGGCGGTCTGATGCGCTCGTCGCAAGGCCAGCGCTGATGGCGATGGCCGCCGCCGATATCGAGGCGGCGATCCATGCGGCGCTGCCCGGAGCGTTGGTCGAGATCACCGACCTTGCGGGCGACGGCGATCATTATGCGGCGCGCGTCGTCGCGGCGCAGTTCGCCGGATTGTCGCGGGTACGGCAGCATCAATTGGTTTATAACGCATTGGGCGGGCGCATGGGCGGCGCGTTGCACGCGCTGCAACTCACCACGGTCGCCCGGCTAGAGGAGTGAATGAAATGGACGATCAGGTTCAGACGCGTATCGCAGGCATCGTCGGCGCCAGCGACGTCGTGTTGTTCATGAAAGGCACGCCGGTGTTTCCGCAGTGCGGTTTCTCGGCAACGGCGATCCAGATTCTCGAAGCGCTCGAGGTCGAGTTCGAGACGGTCGACGTGCTGCGCGATCCGGAAGTCCGGGCCGGCGTGAAAATTTTCAGCGACTGGCCGACGGTGCCGCAGCTGTACGTCAAGGGCGAGTTCGTCGGTGGCTCGGACATCATGATGGAAATGTACCGATCGGGCGAGCTTGCCGATCTCGTTGCGGCCAAGAACGTCGCGCGCGCGGCCTGAGCGGTCGGCGGAGCGCCCGGCGATGACCGCGGCGGTCGCGCCGGCAATGATACGATGAGTGGCGACCTTCGTCTCGCGACGCTGTGGCGGGCGACGGGCGACAGCCTGCGCGCCGACGCCGCGACCTATGCGACGCTCGCTGCCGCATTCGTGCTGCTGCCAACGATGGTGGTGGAGGTCTTCGGTCCCCCGCAGCCCCGTTCGCTCGCCGGATTGAGCGGCAACGTCGTCGCCGTCCAGTGCGTTCTTGCCGCCGTCGGGGCGGCGGCGCAGATCGCGATCGCACGACTGGCGACGGTTGGCGGCGGGCCACGCGGCGCATTACGACAGGGCCTGCTGCGGCTGCCGCGCCTCATCGTTGCGGCGCTGCTGACCGCGCTGCTTCTGGTCCCGGCGATGATCCTGCTCCAGCTTGCCGCGCGTGGCCAGTCGGTGGCATTGCTGCCGGGCCTCGTGCTGCTGTTCCCCGGCGTCTACGCGGTGGCGCGGCTGGCGCTCGCGCTGCCGACGATCGCGGCGCGCGATGTCGGCGCGGTCGCGGCGCTGCAGCTCAGCTGGACAGCGACGGCAGGGCGGGGGTGGCGGGTCCTCGGCTTTCTCGCGTCGCTCGTCGCGGCCTTCGTCGGTATCAGCATCGTTGCGGGCGCGGTCGCGGCGGCGGTGGGTGCAACGCTAACGCTGCTCGCCGGGCCGGGCCTTGCCGACTTCGTCGTCGCGCTGGTGGCGGCAACCGTTGCGGCGGGCTATGCGGCGGTCAATTCGGTTGCGCTCGCCGCACTGTGGAAACGCCTGGCCGCACCCTA
>JBBQVB010000072.1:0-12428 GCA_038211965.1 Sphingomonadales bacterium | reverse complement strand
GGGTTTGCAAGCGACTGTCGCACCCGGCTGCCGCGCAGCCACGCCCGGCCCGGCACCTCGATCGCCTGATAGGTCAGCCAGGCCAACGGCAGCAGGGCGAGCGACGCGACCGCCGACATGACCAGCGGCGGCGAGGCGCCGATGCCTTGGGCGAGCAACGCCACCGGTACATCGAGCAACAGCCTGAGCGACCCGTGGACGAGATAGATCGAATAGGAGACGATGCCGAGCCAGTGCACGACCGGGCGGCCTAGCCACGCCGCGACGCCCGACCGGCTCAGCGCCAGCACCGCGACGAGCGGCGCGAACAGCACGACGACGAGCGGGTCGGCGCGCAGCGCAGCCGCCCCGGCGATGCACGCCAGCAGGATCGGCGCTGCGCCCGGCCGCACCAGCCATGCCGCAGCGGCAGGACGCTGCACGACCCGCCATGTCGCGAGACCGAGGATGAAGCCGCCCAGGCAGCGCGCCACCGGCAGGCCGAGCCACGGCATGTAGACATCGTTAGGACCGTGGCGCGGCCACACCAGGCCCGGTGCATCGAGTGCCGACGCGACGACGGCGAGCAGCGCCAGCGCGAGCGCCACGCCGACAAGGGCGCGGCGCTGCGACCCCGCGAGCATCAGCCAGACGAGCGCGGGGAACATCAGATAGGCGGCGAACTCGGCGCTGATCGACCAGCTTGGCGGAGCGATGTCGTACGCCGCGCCCCACGCCTGAACGAGCAGCAGATTGGCCGGGATATCGGCGAGCGGGACCGGACCTCGCACGCCGAAACCGAACGCGCGCAACGCGATATCGAAAACGATCAGGACGATCAGCAGCGGGTACACACGCGCCAGCCGGGCGCGCAGGAACGCCGCAAAGCTCCGCCAGGGCGTCGTCGTCGCCACGGTCTGCGCACCATAGGTCATCGCCATGACGAAGCCGCTGAGCACGAAGAACAGGTCGACCGCGAGGTAGCCATGGCGCAGCGGTGCGTCGAGCCACGGTGGCAACTGCCCGGCCCAGAAGTGATAGGCGACGACGGTCAGCGCCGCGACGCCGCGAATCCCGGTCAACGCGCGGATCTCGCCGCGCGGTTCAAACTCTGGCACTGAATACTCCCAGGCCGACGCAATCCGTCGATCTTGCACACCGAAAGCGGCGATCCGGTTAACGGACGATCGGCGCCGGCGCGACCCGCCGCCGGACGACCCAGGCGAAGCGCGCGCCGAGCAGCCCCGCCGACACCACCGAGGCGACGATCAGCGCCCAGACAATGCCCGGCACGCCGCCGCCCCACACAAAGCCGAAGACATAGGCGCAGGGGATCATCACCAGGGTGTAGCTGACGAAATGCGTCACCGTCGGCATCCAGATGTCGTTCTGCGACCGCAGCGACTGGGCACCGATGACCTGCAGTCCGTCGCCGACGAAAAAGCCGCAGCTGAGCAGCAGCGCCGCCGCCGCCGCGATCCGGACCGCGGGATCGCGCGTATAGCCCGCTGCGAGGTCGCCGCTGAACAGCGCGACGCCGAGGCAGACCGTCAGCGTCAGGGCCAACGCGGTGCCGAAGCCGAGCGTCCCGGCGCGGCGTACCCCGGCGCGGTCGCCGGCCCCGTGGGCGCGCCCGACAAGCACGCCGGTCGCCGTCGCGAGGCCCAGCGGGATCATGAATACCAGTGCCGCGAAATTGATGACGATCGCCCATGTCGCCACCGCGGTCGCGCCGAGCCAGCCCGCGAACAGGGTCATGCCGTTGAACGCCGAGACCTCGATGAAGTGGCTGAGCGCGTTGGCATAGCCGACGCGGCGCATCCGGGGGCCCGCGGCGGGGTCGGGGGCGGGACGCGCGAGGACGCCGAAGCCGCGCGCATCGCGCCAGCCGAGGATCAGTGCGGCGACGAAAGCGAGCAGCGCGACGCGGCTGACCGCCGTCGCCCACGCACTCGCCACCGCGCCCGCGATGGGGAACGGCGAGTGGCCGGGTACCAGCCACAGGTTGAGCGCGAGATTGACGGCATTCGCCGCCCACATCGCCGCCATGCCGCGCGACGGCTTGCCATGTGCCTCGAGCCAGAAAATCCCCGAATCGGCGATCAGGATCGGCAGCAGCGACAGCGCGAAGACGCGCAGCACCGGTGCCGCGCCGTCGGCGAGGCCGGGGGCGAGGCCGATGTGATGGATGAACCACGGCCCGGCGCCCGCGAGCAGGACGGCGGCCGCGATGCCGAGCCAGAAAGCATAGACCAGCCCGCGCCGCAGCACCGCGCCGGTTTCCGACGCGCGGCCTTCGCCGATCAGCTGGCTGCTGACCACCTGGACCCCACCGAGCAGGCCGATCGCGACGACCAGCACGATTCCCGTCGGCCCCCAGCCGAGCGCGTGATAGCCGAGCTCGGTCGCCGAATAGCGCCCGACGCAGACGGTATCGACGAGCCCCATCGCCATGATGCCGAGCCGCGACGCCATCACCGGCCCCGCCAGCCGCAGCAGCGTCGGCAGGGTGATCGGCGCGTGATCGTCGCGCAAAGGGCCGAGCACGGGGCTCATGAGGTCGTTGTCCTGCGGGCAGCCGGCGCGTCTAGCGGCGCACGCGGCGGTGGGCAACCCGCCAGGCGGCGTGCAATGCGCGCCGCCGCCGTCGCGACGACCTCATCCAAGATGCGAATATCGGTTGACATTAATAACCGTTTAGGTTATTACCTAGGTTCTGTATCACCCGATACGCCTGATGCCGTCGCCCCTGCCCACCCCCAAGAAATTGTTTCCCGCTGCCCGCCTTGCCGCCAACCCCCTGCCCGCCCTAGCTCTGCACCGACGATCACCGCCAAGGATTCCGCCCCGATGACCAGCCCGTTGTTCCAGACCTTCGACCTCAAGGGACTGCACCTGCCCAACCGAATCGTCATGGCGCCGATGACGCGCAGCTTCTCGCCCGGCGGCCAGCCCGGGGACAATGTCGCGGCCTACTACCGCCGCCGCGCCGAGGGCGAGGTCGGGCTGATCGTCACCGAAGGCACGGTGATCGAGCGCGACGGTTCGGCGAACGACCCGAACTATCCGCATTTCTGGGGCGATGCGCTCAACGGCTGGGCCAAGGTCGCCGCCGAGACACACGCCGGCGGCGGACGCATCGCGCCGCAGCTGTGGCACGTCGGCAGCGCGATCAACCGCGCCGTCGAGGGCGGCGACGGCACCCCCGAAAGCCCGTCGGGACTATTCAAGCCCGGCAGGCCGTGGGGCCGCGCGATGACCGATGCCGACATCGCCGATACGATCGCGGCGTTCGCCCGTGCGGCCGGGGACGCCAAGCGCCTCGGCTTCGACGCGGTCGAGCTGCATGGCGCGCACGGCTATCTGATCGACCAGTTCTTCTGGGCGGGCACCAACGCCCGCGACGATGCATGGAGCGGGGGTGCGGCCGAGCGCGGCAGGTTCGCCGCCGAGATCCTGAAGGCGGTGCGGGTCGCGGTCGGCCCCGACTTCCCCGTCATCATCCGCGTGTCGCAGTGGAAGCAGCAGGACTACACCGTCAAGCTCGCCGCCGACCCGCAGGCGTTGGCCGATTGGCTGACCCCGCTCGCCGATGCCGGAGCCGACGTCTTCCACTGCTCGCAGCGGCGCTTCTGGGAACCCGAGTTCCCCGAGATCGACGGCGAGACGGGTCTCAACTTCGCGGGCTGGGCCAAGAAGGTCACCGGCACGCCGACGATTACCGTCGGCTCGGTCGGTCTCGACGGCGACTTCATCGCCGGGTTCGGCGGCGAAGGGTCGCAGCCAGCGTCGCTCGACGGGCTGCTCGAACGCCTTGCACGCGACGAATTCGACCTGGTCGCGGTGGGCCGCGCCCTGATCGTCGATCCCGACTGGGTCCAGAAGGTCCGCGACGGGCGCTCGTCGGAACTGCGCGGCTTCGACCGCGCGGCGCTTGCGACTCTCGTTTGACGCAACCTTGGGCTAGGCGGGGGCGTTTCCCCGCCGATCCCCCACAGGAGCTGACATCATGGCCAAGACCCTTTCGCGCTTCACCATCGAAGCCCAGGACGACGAGAAGTTCATGCTGCGCATCGAGGACGACGACGGCGGCAGCCTCGAGCTGATGGCGAGCTACGAACAGCTCGACCTGATCGCCGAATCGATCGAGGAGCATCTCGACGAGGATTTCGAGGATGCTGACGTCGTCGAGGACTAGCTGACTGAGTGACGTCCCCCTCCCCTCCCGGTGAGCCCTCGCGAACCGGGAGAGGGAGGCGGCGTTCAGCGCGGCTCGTCGGGTGGCGGCGGTTCGTCGCGGCCGCTGCCCTCGTCGATGATGTCGCCGACCATCTCGCCCGCACGGTCGATCGTCTCGGCGGCGTTTTCCGCACTGCCCACGAAATCGCCGATCCGATCGATTAGCGCGGGTCGCGGTGCCGGCGCGCGCAACAGTCCCTCGCGCTGCAGCGCTGCGGTCATGAATTTCTTCCACAGCCGCGCGGGCACCGTGCCGCCGACGACGCTGCCACCCATCGGCGAATTATCGTCGTTGCCCACCCACACGCCGACGACGAGGTCGCCCGCGAAGCCGATGAACAGCGCGTCGCGGTGGTTCTGCGTCGTACCGGTCTTGCCATAGGTCGGGATCGGTAGCGTCGCGTCCTTGCCGGTGCCGCGCGCCACTGCCGACTTGAGCAATTCAAGCATGTCCTCGCGCTCGGGCCACGGGCGCAATGCCGCGATGGTGCCGCGCAGGCTCGCGACGACGCCGGGCGGGCGCGGCTGCGCAAGGCCCACGGGCACCACCGGATAGCGCCCCGCCGCGACCGCCGCATAGGCCGCCGTCAGCTCGATCAGCGGCACCCCCGACGTGCCGAGCGCCAGCCCCTCGTAGTCGCTCAGCGGCGGCGTAATGCCCAACGCTCGGGCCTGCGCGCGCACAGCGGGCACGCCGACCTGCTGGATCAGGCGGACGGCGGCCATGTTGCTCGACGCGGCGAACGCCTGCACGACCGGGATCGGGCCGCGATATTTGTTCTCGTCGTTCTTCGGGGCCCAGTCGCCGATGACGATGGGCGAATCGTCGACGATCGTCGACGGCGTCACCCCGGCATGTAGCGCCGCGAGATAGACGAACAATTTGAACGACGACCCCGGTTGGCGCAGCGCCTGCGTGGCGCGGTTGAACGGCGTGGCGGCGTAGTCGGTGCCGCCGACCAGCGCGACGACACGCCCGTCGGGGCGCATCGCGACGAGTGCCGCCTGATGGATGTTGAGGCCCTGGTAGCTGGCGAGCGTATCGCGCACGGCGCGCTCGGCCATCGCCTGGAACGCCGGGTCGAGCGTCGTGCCGACGCGCACGTCACCGTACTGCGCGGTATCGCTCGCGGCGCGCGCCTGCGGCAGCACCCAGTCGGCGAAATACGAACCCGTCGGCAGGCTCTTGCGCCCCGCGACGAAGCGCGCCGGGGCGACGTGCGCCGCCTGGCTCGCGGTCAGCGCGCCGGTCTCGACCATCGCCTGCAGGACGATTTTTTCACGGGCTTGAGCGCGCGCCAGATGCCGCGACGGCGCGAGCGTCGAGGGCGCCTTGACCAGCCCCGCGAGCATCGCCGCCTGCCCGACGGTCAGGTCGCGCGGCGCGCGGTCGAAGTAGGTTCGCGCCGCCGCCCGGATGCCGTAGGCGCCCTCGCCGAAATAGACGCTCGACAGATAGCGCGAGAGAATTTCGTCCTTGGTCAGCCGCGATTCGAGGTAGAAGGCGATGATCACCTCCTGCAGCTTGCGCTTGAGCGTGCGCTCCGAGCCGAGGAAGCTCGTCTTCGCCAGCTGCTGCGTCAGCGTCGAGCCGCCCTGCGCGACGCCGCCTTTCTCGGCGTTCCGGAAGATCGCCCGCGCGATACCCTGCGGGTCGATGCCCCAGTGCGAATAGAACCGCCGGTCCTCGATGGCGATCAGCGCCTGCGGCACATAGCGCGGCAGCTCGGCGATCGTGACCGGCGGCTCCTTGTAGTTGCCGCGCCGCGCGATCGGCGTGCCGGCGGCGTCGAGCAATACGAAGCTCGGCTCCTTGAGCGGCTCGAGCGCGCGCCCGAGGGGGGCGGTATAGACCAGCCAGCCGAGCAGCAGCGCGAAGCCGAGGATGAATGCGCCGAGCAGCGCCGCCCAGTGCCGCCGCACGAACCCCCGCCGCGCGCGCCGCTCCGCCGCCACCTCCTGTGGGGTGGGCGGGATGGTGAGGTCGTCCCATGCGGTGCTCATCGGCGCGGGCCCGAATGACGCGCGCCAGCCATTACGCCCGCTCCCGCGTCGCGGTGAATCGCAGCCCTGTCTCGCGCTGCGCGGTATAGTTCAGCTCCCACGCGTCGCGCGCCATGAACACCGGCGCGCCGTCGCGGTCCTCGGCGATCGCACCGCGGTGCGCGTCGATGAAGGTCTGCAGCGCCTTGGGCTCGTCGGCGGCGATCCAGCGCGCGGTGTCGAACGGCGACGGCTCGATGCCGGCATCGACCTTGTACTCGGCATCGAGGCGCGAGATCAGCACCTCGAGCTGGAGCTGTCCGACGACGCCGACGATCCATTGCGCGCCGATCAGCGGGCGGAACAGCTGCGTCACGCCCTCCTCGGCCATGTCGGTCAGCGCCGTCCTTAACTGCTTCGACTTGGTCGGGTCACCAAGCCGCACGCGGCGCAGGATTTCGGGCGCGAAGTTGGGAATGCCGGTGAAGGTGACGTTGTCGCCCTCGACGAGGCTGTCGCCGACGCGCAGCACGCCGTGGTTGGGGATGCCGATGATGTCGCCGGGAAACGCCTCGTCGGCGATCTCGCGGTCCTGCGCGAAGAAGAAGATCGGCGAGTTGATCGCGATCGCCTTGCCCGTCGACACCTGGCGCAACTTCATGCCGCGCCGGAACTTGCCCGAACAGACGCGCATGAACGCGATGCGGTCGCGGTGCTGCGGGTTCATGTTGGCCTGCACCTTGAAGACGAAGCCGGTGACGTCGGCGCGGTCGGGGGTCACGGCTGCGGGCAGCGCGGGCTGCGTGCGCGGCGGCGGTGCGTATTCGGCGAGTGCCTCGATCAGCGCCTCGACACCGAAATCCTTGAGCGCCGAGCCTAAGATCACCGGGGTCAGCGCACCCTTGCGATAGAGTTCGGGGTCGAGCGTCGCATAGCCGCCGAGCGCAAGTTCAGCCTGTTCGCGCAGCAAGGCTGCACCGTTCGCGCCGGCCAGCTCGTCGAGGCGCGGATCGTCGACGCCACTCAGCTGCTCGACCGGCCCGGCACTGCGCGTATCGGTCCCGTCGGGACGCTGGAGCCGGTGACGGCGCAGGTCCCACAGCCCGCGAAACTGCCCGCCCTGACCGACCGGCCAATTCAAGGGCGCGACGTCGAGCGCCAGCACGTCGGCGATCTCGTCGAGCAGCGCGAACGGGTCGCGCCCCTCGCGGTCGACCTTGTTGATGAAGGTGATGATCGGCACGTCGCGCAGGCGGCACACCTCGAACAGCTTGCGCGTCTGCGCCTCGATACCGCGCGCCGCGTCGATGACCATGACGGCGGAGTCGACCGCGGTCAGCGTGCGGTAGGTGTCCTCCGAGAAGTCCTCGTGGCCCGGCGTGTCGAGCAGGTTGTAGGTCACGCCGCCGCGCTCGAAGGTCATCACCGACGAGGTGACGCTGATCCCGCGCTGCTGCTCGATCTTCATCCAGTCCGAGCGCGCGCGTCGGTTGTTGCCGCGCGCACGAACCTCGCCGGCGAGATGGATCGCGCCGCCGAACAGCAGCAGCTTCTCGGTCAAGGTGGTCTTGCCCGCATCGGGGTGCGAGATGATCGCGAAGGTGCGGCGCGCATTGGGCGCGGGATTGGCCATGCGCGCTCTGTGGCGGGGTTTACACGCGGCGACAAGCCGCGCGCGTTACGACAGCGATCACCGCAGATCGTCGAAAAGCTTTACACTCCGATGAAGGGCGCGGAAGCGGTTGTTGCAATCACAATGGGTTAGCCGACTGGCACGAACTTTGCTTCGCGATCCGTGAGACCGCACCCTTCGGTGCGGCGGGAGAGCCATGATGGTCACTGCCTTCAAGACGCTGCTACTCGGGGTCGCGCTTGCCGCTTCGGCGATGCCTGCCGCCGCCAACCTCGTCGCCAACGGCAGCTTCGAGGCACCGCCAACGACGGTACAATTCTATTCGGTCGGCAGCACTGCGATCACCAACTGGACCGTCGTCGTCCTGCCGGGCGGGTCGGGCAGCATCCAGCACAGCAACAACAGCGATTACGGGGCGCTCGGTGTTGTCGCGTCCGACGGTGCCCAGTATCTCGACCTGACGGGCAACACCGGACGCGGCGGCGGTGTCCAGTCCGACGCCTTCGCGACAACGATGGGCGCGAGCTATACCGTATCCTTCGATGTCGGCGCGATTTTCGTCGCGGGCTATGGCAGCTACGGCGACGCGATCGTCGACCTTTACATCGACGGTGGTTTCGCGGGCAGCTATTTGAACACGATGAGCCTCGGCAGTCCGGGCACCGATTATCAGCGCTTTTCGAAGACCTTCGTCGCGGCGGGGCCGACGGGCACGGTCGCCTTCTACAGCAACCAGTCGGCGGCTTCGAGCGACCTCGGCGTGCTGTTCGACAATGTCGATGTCAGCGTCGCCAGCGTCCCCGAACCTGCAACCTGGGCGCTGCTGATCAGCGGCTTCGCCATGGTCGGCGCGGCAGCGCGGCGGCGGCGGCGGCTGTTGGCATGACGGCATGACGGCATGACGGCATGAATATGTCGCCGAGCGACCCTTTGCACGGGTCGCTGCAAAACCGTCGGAATTTTTTACACTTCGTTAACTCACGACTCGCGGACGCCAAAGGTTTACAGATAGTTAAATAATTGGCCCGGTTCTTGCTTGGCTCGGTGCGACGCACTGGTCGCGCCCAGCAAAGGAAATGCCGATGTTCGCCAAGTTCGCTTTCGCCGTTGCCGCCGCGTCGATCGCCGCGTCTTCCGCCAGCGCCACGATCGTCAACACCGATTCGCTTGCAAATTACAACGTCGCCAACGCCGTCCCCGTGCTGCTCGCGGCGGGCAGCTATACCGTGACGCCGGTCGTGGGCGCGTTTACCGCGTTCAACCGCTTCAGCACGGTGTCGGGGTGCGATGGTTTCGGTGAACATTGCGCGACGGGCTGGGAGCACAGCTATTTCATCACGATCAACGGCGTGACCACCGGCTACGGCCAGGGCAACGGTAACGGCGGCATCGGGCCGATCGTCCCGGGCAACGCCTATTATGCCACCGCCGCGCAGGCGTATGCGGCGGCGAGCGGGGCAAGCTTCACGCTTGCCAGCGCGACGACGGTCGGCTTCTCGATCTTCGACGACTTCATTCCTGACAACAGCGGCGGTATCTCGCTCGACGTATCGGCGACGGTCCCCGAACCCGCGACCTGGGCGCTCTTGGTCGGCGGCTTCGCCATGGTCGGATTTGCGTCGCGGCAGCGGCGGACGGTCGCGGCCTGAACAGGCGGAGGCGTCGCGGCAAAGCCGCGCCGTCGGACGGCACCGGGCGGGAGGACACCCGGGCCGCCGCCCGGGTTCGCGCAAGTCCTGGTGCTGTTCGGAAAGCGCGAAGTCGCGTTTGCCTCACTGCGCCCGGCCGCGCTTCACACCGGCCGCAGTTCCTTCGCCTTGATCTCCCAGCTCTGGCCCTTGCGGAGCAGTGCGTTGAAGTCCGCGACCTTGTCGCCGACGACGCGCTCGCGTTGCGCCTCGACGGCGACCTCGAAGCTCGTCGCGGGGTCGCAGTAAAGGACGCCGAGCGCCATCGGGAACGGGCCGAAGGGCATGTCGATGAGGAACTGCGCCTGGACGCGGTTGGTCTCGTCGTGGACGACGACCTCGGCGAGCGTTTCCGGCGTTACGTCGATGACCTCGAGTTCGATCGTCTCGTGGTTCAGTTTCAGCCCTTTCGTGCCGCCCGCGAATAGCAGCGGCTGGCCGTGCACTGCCCATAGCTGGTTGTCGGCGGCGTTCTTCTTCTCGGTGAAGGCGGCGAACACGTCGGCGTTGTAGACGATGCAGTTCTGGAAAATCTCGACGAAGCTCGTGCCCTTGTGCGCGTGCGCGCGCTTCAAAACCTCGGGCATGTTCTTCTGCGCGGTGTCGATGGTGCGCGCGACGAAGCGCGCGCCTGCCCCCATCGCGAAGGCGCAAGGATGCAGCGGTCGCTCGACCGACCCGAACGGCGTCGTCGGTGAGCGCGTGCCGGTCCGCGAGGTCGGCGAATATTGTCCCTTGGTCAGCCCGTAGATCTCGTTGTTGAACAGCAGCAGTTGCACGTCGAGATTGCGGCGCAGCAGGTGGAGCAGGTGGTTGCCGCCGATGCTCAGCCCGTCGCCGTCGCCGGTGACGATCCACACGTCGAGATCGGGATTGGCGAGCTTGATCCCCGTCGCAACGGCGGGCGCGCGACCGTGGATGGTGTGGAAGCCATAGGTCTCCATGTAATAGGGAAAGCGCGACGAACACCCGATGCCGCTGACGAACACGGTGTTCTCGCGCGCCGTTCCGAGATCGGGCATCGTCCGCTGCACCGCCTTCAGGATCGCATAGTCCCCGCACCCGGGGCACCAGCGCACCTCCTGATCGGTCGCCCAGTCGTCGGGGCGCGTCGCGGGGAGGGGGATGGGGGTCATGGCGTTCATGCGGAAGCTTTCAAACGATCGAGTTCTCGGCGCGTCGCCGTTTCGATGAACTGACGGGCGCTAAGATGGCTGACGTTGGACTGAACCATAGCCGCGATTTCACGCACCAGTTCCGACCTTACCGCGACAGTCGATGTATCCGCCAAGACAGGCATCTCGACGGTGATCGGGACCACCGCAACCCAAGGCTCGTCATCGGGATCACCGGCGTCATCAAAAGCTTTCGCGACACTCTCCAGCGTTACGACGGACGGCTCGGGAATCGCGTCGCCGTAGTCGGCCATGACTTCGACATGCCCTTGCAGAGCCTCGCGGCCCATCTCGGCGACATGTTCGAGAGTGCTTCCCTGCGACGGACTGCCGGGAAAATCAGGAAACACGATGCCGTAGTCTCCCTCGGTCCCAAAGATCGCACCGTAATAGGTCTTCGCCACCATCATGGCCTCCTCAGCTTCACGCCTGATTGTCTTTCCATCGAACGCAAAGTCTTGATCTTGAAATCATTCGCCGGATGAATGACCGTCGTCACGCCAGGACGGTCCGCATGTCTGAAATGATGGTGACTGCCGACGACCCGGTCAAGAAACCAGCCCTCCGCGCGAAGCAGTTTGATCACTTCACGGCTGTTCAATCCAGCATCCCCTCGATCGCCGCCTCGATCTCTGCGATCTTGAAGGGATGTCCGCTGACCTTGTTGAGCGGTTTCGCGTCGATCAGATACTGGTCGCGCAGCACGGTCTTGAGCTGGCCGGTGTTCATCTCGGGCACCAGAACCTTGTCATAGCCGCGCAACAGCGCGCCCAAATTCGCGGGCAGTGGCCAGATGTTGCGGATGTGGATGTGGCTGACGTCTTGACCCTTCAACCGCGCGCGCTGCACCGCCTTGCGGATCGCGCCGTAGGTCGAGCCCCAACCGACGACCGCCAGCCGCCCCTTCGAATTGCCGATCTCGGGGGCCTGTTCGGGGATGAACTTCGCGATGCCGTCGATCTTGGCCTTGCGCAGGTCGGTCATCGCCTGGTGGTTGGCGGGTTCGTAGTTGATGTTACCGGTATCGATGGCTTTCTCGATGCCGCCGATGCGGTGCATCATGCCCGGCGTGCCGGGGCGGATCCACGGGCGGCGGAGCGTCGCCGGGTCGCGGCTGTAGGGCATGACCTTCCCCGCATTTGGGCCATCGGTGTCGGGGCCCTCGGCGAAGTCGACCGGAAACGCCTCGAACTCGGCGCGGTCGGGGACGCGCCACGGCTCGGCGGCGTTGGCGATATAGCCGTCGGTGAGGATCATCACCGGCGTCATGAACTGCGTCGCGATGCGGCACGCCTCGACCGCGACCTCGAAACAGTCCGACGGCGAGCGCGTCGCCAGCACAACGAGCGGCGCGTCGCCGTTGCGGCCATAGACCGCCTGATACAGGTCGGACTGTTCGGTCTTGGTCGGCAGCCCCGTAGACGGCCCGCCGCGCTGCGAGTTGACGATGACCAAGGGCAGCTCGGTGATGATCGCCAGCCCCATCGCCTCGCCCTTGAGCGCGATGCCCGGGCCGCTCGACGAAGTGACGCCGAGCTGCCCGGCATAGCTCGCGCCGATCGCCGAGCAGATCGCCGCGATCTCGTCCTCGGCCTGGAAGGTGGTGACGCCGAACTCCTTCAACCGCGCCAGATTGTGTAGGATCGGCGAGGCCGGCGTGATCGGGTACGAGCCGAAGAACATCTCCAGCCCCGCCAGCTTGGCGCCCGCGACCAGCCCCAGCGCCAGCGC
>JBBQVB010000071.1:0-12961 GCA_038211965.1 Sphingomonadales bacterium | reverse complement strand
TCGAAGCTTTTGAATTTCCAGGGTTTTCTGTTTGCATGAGGGGGGGCGTAGTGCTCGCCGCGGTGGTGGCGCTCGCAGCGCCGCTCGTCGCGGCTGAAGCCTTACCGCTCGCCGAACTTGTCGCCGGGCGCACCGTCGACGCGCCCGAATTGGCCGGGCTGGCCGTCGTCGTAGCTGGGCCAAGCGGTGTCATGCGCGCCCATGCTTGGGGCCGCGCCGTCATCGACGCTGGCGATCCGACTCGCGAGCGTTCGATGACCCCCGATACCCCGGTGCGCGTCGCGTCGGTGTCGAAGCTCGTCACCGCGATCGGCGCCATGCGGCTGGTCGAGGCCGGGACGCTCGATCTCGACCGCGACGTGGCGGCGTACCTCGGCTGGCGGCTGCGCAATCCGGCGTTTCCGGACGCTCCGGTGACGCTGCGCCAACTGCTCAGCCACACGTCGGGCCTCGACGATGCCAGCGGCTACAGCTTCACCCTCGGGACCCGCCTGCAGGACGCGCTGACTCCCGACCACTGGAGCGCCGCGCCCGGCGCGCGTTTCAGCTACGCCAACATCAATACCGGTGTCATCGCGAGCGTCATGGAGGCCGCGACCGGCGAACGCTTCGACCGATTGATGACACGCCTGGTCTTCGTGCCGCTGAAGCTCGATGCCTGCTTCAACTGGTCGGGCTGCTCGCCAGCGACGGTGTCACGCGCCGCCGTGCTCTATCGCAAGGGTCGCGACGAGACGGCGTGGGACCCGACGGGGCCGTGGGTGGCGCAGATCGACGACCTGCGCGGCGTCGCGCCCGCCTGCCCGGTGCGCGTGCCTTCCGGCGCGGCGTGCGATCTCGCCAGCTACCGCCCCGGCGACAACGGCACCCTGTTCTCGCCGCAGGGCGGCCTTCGAATCAGCGTGCGGGACCTTGTGAAGATCGGCCGCCTGCTCCTCGGCGGCGGCACGGTCGACGGGGCGCGGCTGCTGCGCCGGCCGAGCGTCGATGCGATGTTTGCGCCGGTATGGCGCGACGGCCCGGCGGGCGAGACCTATCACGGCCAGATGCGCTGCTGGGGCCTCGGCGTACAGTGTCTCGTCGGCGCGGCGGGGGAGGGCGATCAGCCCGTCGCGAGGCGGCGGCTGCGCTGGCATGGGCATCTCGGCGAGGCCTATGGACTTTACAGCGGCCTTTGGATCGACTCGGCGCGGCGGCGCGTCATCGCCTATGCGATTACCGGCACGGCCGCCGACCCGGCACGCTATCCGGGCCACCATTCGGCGTTTCCGGCGTTCGAGGAGGCACTGCTCGCCGACCTCGCTGCGACGCCCTGACACCTCGGCAAGTCCCCGAGTTTCTATGCTGCCTGCACCCGCCGTTCCAACCGGCTGGACTTGTTCGCCATCTCGAATTTCCTATATTAAGGCTTGCGCCGCTCGCGCGTTCAGGCACTATTCGTAGCGGGGAATACGAGGCTTGGCACAAGCGGTGGTAGCTCCGGGATCGATCCGGTCGACCACGCGCCAGTCCCGCCGAACTAGAACGTAAGAAGAACATTGCCTCGCCTGTGGATATCGGGGATGGTTCGGCGTTGGCGCTGATGAGCGCGTGACGCGGGCGAGTCGAAGGTCCAACGATGACGGTTCCAAGACAGCGGCGGCAGACTTAGTGGAGAGCGTGATGGACTTCAGTGCGGGAACGATGACCGCCGAACGCGACGCCGACAGCAGCGAGAATCGCGCTGCGACCGCGCCGCCGCGCACCTCGACGACGGTGATGCCGTGGCGCTTTCCGGTCACCGTCGACCGGAGTCGCGACGCGCTGCTCACCGATTTCGGGCGCGAGACCTTGAAGGACCGCTATCTGCTCCCCGGCGAGTCGTACCAGGACCTGTTCGCGCGCGTCGCCGCCGCCTATGCCGACGACGCGCCGCACGCGCAGCGGCTCTACGACTATATCTCGAAACTATGGTTCATGCCGTCGACGCCGGTGCTGTCGAACGGCGGCACCGGGCGCGGCCTGCCGATCTCGTGCTACCTCAATTCGGTCGGCGACAGCCTCGAAGCGATCGTCGGGACGTGGAACGAGAATGTCTGGCTCGCGGCGCGCGGCGGGGGTATCGGGACCTATTGGGGCCATGTCCGCGGCATCGGCGAGCCTGTCGGCCTCAACGGCAAGACCAGCGGCATCATCCCCTTCGTGCGCGTCATGGACTCGCTGACGCTGGCGATCAGCCAGGGTTCGCTGCGGCGCGGGTCGGCGGCGGTGTACCTCGACATCAACCACCCCGAGATTGAGGAATTCCTCGAGATTCGAAAGCCTTCGGGGGATTTCAACAGAAAAGCCCTGAACCTCCACCACGGCGTCCTCGTCACCGACAAGTTCATGGAAGCCGTGCGCGCGGGCGACGAATGGCACCTCGTCAGCCCCAAGACCGGCGAGCGTCGCGCTACCGTCGACGCGCGCGGGCTGTTCACCAAGCTCGTCGAGACGCGGCTGGCGACCGGCGAGCCGTACATCGTCTTCGTCGACCACGTGAATAACGCGATGCCCAAGCATCAGCGCGATGTCGGCCTCAAGGTCTCGACCTCGAACCTGTGCTCGGAGATCACCCTGCCCACCGGCATCGACCAGTACGGCAAGGAGCGCACTGCGGTCTGCTGCCTGTCGAGCCTCAATCTCGAGATGTGGGACGACTGGCAGAGCGACAAGGTGTTCATCGAGGATGTCATGCGCTTCCTCGACAACGTGCTCAGCGACTACATCGCGCGCGCCGAGCCCGAGATGGCGCGCGCCAGCTATGCCGCGATGCGCGAGCGGTCGGTTGGGCTGGGCGTCATGGGGCTCCACAGCTTCTTCCAGGCGCGCGGTATCGCCTTCGAAGGTGCGATGGCAAAGTCGTGGAATCTCAAGATCTTCCGCCATGTCCGTGAGCGGGTGGACGAAGCATCGATGCAGCTCGCGATCGAGCGCGGGCCGTGCCCCGACGCGGCCGACATGGGCGTCATGGAGCGCTTCAGCTGCAAGATGGCGATCGCGCCGACAGCGAGCATCAGTATCATCACCGGCGGTACGTCGGCGTGCATCGAGCCGATCCCGGCGAACATCTACACCCACAAGACGCTGTCGGGGAGCTTCTCGATCCGCAACCCGTTCCTCGAAAAGCTGCTCAGCGCCAAATCGAAGAACAGCGACGCAATCTGGAACTCCATCCTCGAGCAGGGCGGATCGGTGCAGCACCTCGACTTCCTGAGCACCGACGAGAAGGCGGTCTACCGCACGGCGTTCGAGATCGACCAGCGCTGGCTGCTCGAGCTCGCGGGGGACCGCACGCCGTACATCGACCAGGCGCAGAGCCTAAACCTGTTCCTGCCCGCCGATATCGAGAAATGGGATCTGCTGATGCTTCACTTCCGCGCGTGGGAGCTCGGCATCAAGTCGCTGTATTACCTGCGTTCTAAGTCGATCCAGCGCGCCGGTTTCGCCGGCGGGGTCGAGGCGGACAATACGCCGGAGCCGCGCCACCTCGCGGTCGAGATGAACGATTATGACGAGTGCCTTGCCTGTCAGTAGGGCATCCCCGGGACGCAAGTTCCGGGACTCGCCGCTGTGGTTGCAGCGGCGGGCTGGCGGGGGGCCGCGCAGCCGCATTCCACGACGCGGATGCCCGGCCCCCCGCTTACTGACCCGCAGGGAGGCGGGGCGTATGGCAGGTTTCAGATGGGCGGTCTTCGGCACCGGCATGGTCGCGGCGAAGTTCGTCGCGGGCCTTGCAGCCGCGCGCGACGCGCAGGCGGTGCTCGTCGCGTCGCGGTCGCTCGATACGGCGCAGGGCTTTGCGGGCGCGCTGCGCATCCCGCGCGCCGTCGCGGGCTATGCCGAGGCGGCGGGCGCGGGAGGCTATGACGCCGCCTATATCGCGACGCCGCCCGCGCAGCACCGCGACCACGCGCTCGCGTGCATTGCCGCAGGGGTCCCTGTGCTGATCGAGAAGCCCTTCGCCAGCTCTGCAGGGCATGCTGCCGAAATCGCCGCTGCCGCGCGCGCGGCGGGGGTGTTCGCGATGGAGGGGATGTGGACGCGCTTCCTGCCCGCCGCGCAGGCGCTCAAGGCGCAAGTCGAGGGTGGGGCGATCGGCGACGTACGCAGCGTCGGCGGCGCACTTGGCTTCAGCAAGCAGCCCGACGTGACGGACGGCGACTTCGACCCGGCGCGCGGTGGCGGCGCGCTGGCGCACCTCGGGGTCTATCCGCTGTCGCTGGCGCAGTGGCTGTTCGGCACGCCGGTCACCGTCGCGGCACACGGACGGCTCGGTGAGACTGGTGTCGACGAGGATGCCGCGCTGCTGCTCGACTATCCGGGCGGGGTCAACGGGCACTTCGCCGCAAGTCTGCGCGCACCGATGAGCGACTTCACGGTGTTCGGTACCGGCGGCAGCCTCGCACTTGCCGGGCCGGTGTTCCGCCCGCACGGCGTCGCGGCGCTGCGCGTCACGGCGCGCCGCCGCGCCGCCGCCGGCTTCGGTCGCAAGGCGGCCCTGCGCGAGTCGGGGCCGGTCCAGCGCTTTGCCCAGCTCGGCGACCGCCTCGGCTTGCGTGGGCCGCGCATCACCGCGCATCCTTTCGCGGGCAACGGCTATCATTACGAGGCCGACGAGGTTGCGCGCTGCGTCCGTGCCGGGCTGACCGAAAGCGCGGTGATGCCGCTCGCCGACAGCCTCGCCGTCGCCGACACGCTCGACCGCGCCCGCGCGATGATCCACGGCGGCAGTCGATGAGCGCCGAAACCACAATTGCCTTCGTCGGTTGCGGCTATGTCTTCGACCACTACAGGACGACCCGCGGCGCGCACCCCGAGTTGGTCATCGCCGGAGTCTTCGACATCGACCGCGCGCGCGCCGGCATCGTGGCGGGTCACTACGGCCTGCGCGTCTATGACAGCTACGCCGACCTGCTCGCCGACGCGTCGGTCGATCTGGTCGTCAACCTGACGAGCATCGGCGCGCATACTTCAGTCACCACCGCCGCGCTCGAAGCGGGCAAGCACGTCTATTCCGAGAAGCCGCTGACCACCGATCTGGGCGAGGCGCGGGGGCTGTTCGACCTTGCCGCCGCGCGCGGGCTGACACTCGCGTCGGCACCGTGCAATTTCCTTTCGGATACCGTCCAGACGATGGGCAAGGCGATCCGCGACGGCGCGGTCGGTACGCCGCTGCTCGTCTATTCCGAGTTCGACGACAATCCCATCTATCTCATGAAGCCCGAAGGCTGGCGTAGCCGCACGGGTGCGCCGTGGCCGTACATCCACGAATACGAGTCGGGCTGCACCTTCGAGCATGTCGGCTATCACCTCGTCTGGCTCGCCGCGCTGTTCGGCCCGGCGCGGTCGGTGACGGCGTTCTCGAAGGTCGTTGTGCCGCGCAAGACCGACGCGCCGCTGCACCCCGCCGACACTCCTGATTTCTCGGTCGCGTGCATCGACTATCTGAGCGGCGTAACGGCGCGCGTGACGTGCAGCATCGCCGCGCCCGCCGACCACCGCATGCGCGTCATCGGCAGCGAGGGCGAGTTGGCGACCGACACCTACCGCCACTACCAGTCGCCGGTGACGCTCGAGCGCTTCAGCCAACTCAGTCTCAACGCCCGCAAGGCGCGCAGCGTGCGGACGTGGCCGTGGCTCGGGCGCTGGTTCGGCGTCGGCGGGCGGACGCTGCCGCTGATCCGCCAGCCCAAGAGCTTCGCGACGACGACCGACACGCTGGCGGTCCGCCCGTCGCTGCCGCGCCGCCTGATCAACGCGGTGAAGCGCCGCGAGGTCGGCGCGCAGGACAAATTGCTCGGCGTCGCCGCGACCGCGCGCGCGCTGCGCGAGGGAGCGCCGTGCCCGATCCCGCCCGACTTCATCCTCCACGTCACCGAACTGACGCTCGCAATCCAGCGCGCCGGGCCCGACGGCGGTACGACCGCACTGACCACCAGCTTCGCGCCGCTGGCCCCCGTCGCCGAAGCCGCCGTCGCCCCCGACTACCGCGCCGCCTATCGCCCGAACTTCCTCGAACGCCGCATGGACCGCACCCTCGACCGGCTCCACCGGCACTGACTTTCCGCCACCAGAACCCTATATCAGCCAAGCCAACAGGACCGCCGCCATGTCACTTCTCAAAGCCTCCGGCAGCTATAAACCCTTCGAATACCCCTGGGCGTTCGACTTCTGGAAGCGCCAGCAGCAGATCCACTGGATGCCCGAGGAGGTGCCGCTCGGCGAGGATTGCCGCGACTGGGCGCAGCGGCTGACCGAGCACGAGAAGAACCTGCTGACGCAGATCTTCCGCTTCTTCACCCAGGCCGATATCGAGGTGCAGGACTGCTACCACGACAAATACGGTCGTGTCTTCAAGCCGACCGAAGTCAAGATGATGCTGACCGCGTTCAGCAACATGGAGACGGTGCACATCGCCGCCTATAGCCACCTGCTCGACACCATCGGGATGCCCGAGAGCGATTACAGCGCCTTCCTCAACTACAAGGAAATGCGCGACAAGCACGAATATATGAGCCAGTTCGGCGTCGACAGCGACGCCGACATCGCGCGGACGCTGGCGATGTTCGGCGGCTTCACGGAAGGGTTGCAGCTGTTCGCCAGCTTTGCGATGCTGATGAACTTCCCGCGCTTCAACAAGATGAAGGGTATGGGCCAGATCGTTACGTGGAGCGTCCGCGACGAGAGCCTGCACTGCGAGGGGATCATCAAGCTGTTCCACGCCTTCTGCGCCGAGACCGGCGTGCTGACGTCGAAGATCCGTGACGATATCGCCGACGTCTGCATGCGCACCGTGCGCCTCGAGGACGCCTTCATCGATCTAGCGTTCGAGATGGGGCCGGTGACCGGCATGACGCCCGCGGAGATCAAGAAGTACGTGCGCTTCACCGCCGACTGGCGGCTCAAGCAACTCGGCATGAAGCCGATCTACATGATCGAGGAGCATCCCCTGCCGTGGCTCAGCCCGCTGCTCAACGGCGTCGAACACGCCAATTTCTTCGAAGCCCGCGCCACCGAATATTCGAAGGCGGCGACCAAGGGCAACTGGAACGAGGTGTGGGACGCCTTCGATCGCCGCAAGGGTGCCAAGGCCGCCAGCGCAATGCCCGCCAACGAGGGCGACGACGGCGCGCAGGGCGGACTGCTGGGGGTGGCGGCGGAGTAGGTGGCGGTGGCTGAACCAGCTTCCAACCTAACGGGAAGTGGGTTCAGCTCGCGCCAGTCACGTCGCGCGCCCGGGGTGGCGCGATAAATGATTTGTCGGGGTGTGACGATCAGGTCGCGAAGAACTTGAAATCCTTGCGATTGGTCGTCACCGGCTGATAAAGTTTCGAACGTGCGTCGCCGCCGGGCATGTTGGCGAAGCTGACCCGCGTGCCCTGACCCGTGACCGTGAATGTCCGCAACGCGAAGATCGCGCCGATGTTGCTCGGTTTGGGTGCCGATCCGGTCGTCGGATCGATCCAAAGCCAGTCGAGCTTGTTGACCGCCCAGTCGCTGCAATTGAACGGTGCGGCGCTGCCATTGTGCTGGCCGATCAGCGTCTGCAGATTGCCGATCAGCAGTCCGAAATCCTTGGCCGAAATCGAGACGCTGAGGGCGGTCCCGGCCGACGCGCTGCCAATCCCCTTACAACAATTATCGAGTAGCGAACGCATCAGCGACAGTGTCGTCCAGCGGCCATTGTCGAAGCTCACGGGGCAGACGGGTTCGGGACCGTCCTTCGGATCGTCGCTTCGCTTCTCGGGCGCAGGTCCGAGGAAGCCTCCGAATTTGGGTGCGCCGCAATGATTGCCGATCGCGTCGTAGTCGAAGCCCCCGGCGTTGAGAATCGTCCGGATCGAATTACCCGCGTCGGGATTGTGGTCCTTCGGATCGCCGTGCAGCGTCTTGCGGAAACCCGTCGAGATGTTGTCGCCGTGCATCTTGGCGCACAAGTCGATTGCCTCTTTGCTGCTCAAATTCGGCGACGCGGTGGTGTCGTGCACGAATTGCTGAAAGGTCTTGCCGAACTCGCCCGCGATCAGCTTGTCGTCGAGCTTGTCGTTCTTGCCGAGATAGCCACCCCTGATGTCGTTCAGCTTGGCTTTCAATCCGGTACTGCCGAAGGCTTCCTCGCTTCTGACGAGGCGCAGCTTGGCGTATCGTGCGAGGATTTGTCCGGTCAGGAAGAAATAGCGCCATGGCAGGACGTGATGATAGGTATAGCCTTCGTCGCCCGGCGTGTTGTCGGCGCGCGACGCCAGTTTGAACGAGAACTCGAGCGCCGACATATGCTTCTCCCCAGTGGTTCGGAGCTCGTGCTCAGGCGAGCGCGTACTTGAACAGGTCGGCCAGTTTGAACGACGTGCCGGCGTGGGGAATCATCGGCGCGAAGCCCGGCCAGCGGCGCAGGTATGAGGTCGTGTCGTGCCACAACAAGCCGACGAAGGTCTCGGCGACGATGCGGCTGCCGACGGGGCCGAGGTGGTGGCCGCCGAAGCCCTTGGTGGGGCCCTCGTCGATGCGGTCGAAGCCGAAATATTCGGCCTCGCGCAGGATATAATACCACAAGGGGGTCGCGCCGCGCAGTGCGGTCTGGCCCGCGCCACCCGGCTTGACCCATTTGTCGAAGACCAGTTTGCGCCGCGCCCTGGTCTTTTCGAAGTCGCCGTCGGGACCCTGATCGTCGGGGTCGAGCGTGGTCGGATCCATGACCTTCGACCCCGCGCCCCACAGGATCTCGGGCGGGAGCGGAACGATGCCGAGCGCCAGCGCGACCTGCTCGCCCGACGGCAGGCGCAGATTGGCGACGCCGCGCGCGAGATTGCGGTAGGCGAGGTTGGTGAACGGCGAGCCCCTGTCACGGAACTCGGGCAGGTCGGCAAGCGGATCGACGAGGCTCGCGTCGATGCGGTACGACGGCTGCGGTACCTTGAAGCCGGGGACATGGCCGGTGTCGAGGCCGTCGAGGAAAAAGCTCCAGTCGATCGCCCAGTCGTGCGGCATCGCGACGCCGAAGCCGTTGAGATTGTCGGTGGGCAGCGGTCCCCGGTTGAAGATCGCCACGCGGTTGGGAAAGGCGGCGGTGCTGCCGACGGTCTTGTTGAGCGCATAACCCGGCCGCACCATCGAATGGCCGAAGCGGTATGCTGCGCCGGCGAATTCGACGGGCATATAGGCGAATTTCGCGCCGCGATCGTAGTTGTCAAGGCGCGGCGTGCCGCCGGGGTTGAGGACTTCGGCGACCATGCCGGTCTCCAGAATGCGCGGCAGGAAGTCGTTGATCACCAGCCACTGGTAATGCCAGCGCACCAGCATCGCGGCGGTGCGGAAGCGGCTCTGACCGTCGGCGAAGTCGCCCCCGGCAGCGGCGATCATGGCGCGGTCGTCGACGACCTTGTTGTGGAAGGCGATGAAGACGCTCTGGATCTGGCTGACGATGCGGTTCTCATCGTTGCGCTTGTCGCCGAGAATCGCGGGGAAGTGGCCGCCCCCGGCGTCGAGGCGCAGGACGTCCTGCCGTGTGGCGACGCGCGCACCATCGGCAGTGATCGGCTTGCCGAGGCGGAGGTGGAAGCCGTCGGTGTACATGTACGGCTGATCGTCGGGGCCACGCCCATAGATGCAGTCGAGGTCGAGTGCCGGGGTGCGGAAATCCTCGAGCGCGGCGATATCGGCGCGCTTCGCCGACAGCGGCGTCGGGTCGAGCGAGATGTCGTGGTCGATGAACTGCCCGAAATAGGTATAGCCCGACGGGATCGAGGGGTTCTCGTCGACCGCCTCGGCCTCCTGGATCGGTTTGCTGAGATCGACCTTGATCATCGACTTGGCGATGTCGAGGAGGCATTCGTCGGGCAGCAGGCGCTGCGAGAAGTCGAACATCCGTCCGAAGCGGCCATAGCCGACGCCGGGGATCGACCCCGCCTCCATGCCGCGATTGTCGAGGCCGTGGAGCGAGACCGGGGCGGGGTTGAGTTTGAAGGTCGTCGGTGGCGAAGCCATGGCAGGGGTCCTCGTGATCGGGGCGGATCACGTGGCCGATGGGTGGCCTGTCCCGGCCCTGGTTCCCGACGGTCACGCGGCAACACAAACACGAACGCGCGGCCCCGCGCGAACCCCGGTGCGACCTCCGGGGTGGCAGAGTTATGCCATGAAGGTCGTTACGGGTCTATTAAATGGATCGGGGACAGGCGGCTCGATGAGCTGCTGCCGAACGCGGCACCGCATCTCGCGCTGGCTACGACGGCCGCGCCCGCGCGGTTCGCCTCAATTCTTCGCCTTGTCAACGAGCTGGTTCTTCGCGATCCACGGCATCATCGCGCGCAGCTTGGCGCCGACCTCCTCGATCGGGTGCGCGGCGGCGGCCTTGCGCGACGCCTTCAGCTCGGGCTGCCCGGCGCGGTTGTCGAGGATGAAGTTCTTCACGAACCGCCCGCCCTGAATGTCGGCGAGCACACGCTTCATCTCGGCCTTGGTCGCGTCGGTGATGATGCGCGGGCCGGTGGTGATGTCACCATATTCGGCGGTGTTCGAGATCGAATAGCGCATGTTGGCGATGCCGCCCTCGTACATCAGGTCGACGATCAGCTTCACCTCGTGCAGGCACTCGAAATAGGCCATCTCGGGCGCATAGCCGGCCTCGGTCAGCGTCTCGAAGCCAGCCTGGATGAGGTGGGTGAGGCCGCCGCATAGCACCGCCTGTTCGCCGAACAGGTCGGTCTCGCATTCCTCGCGGAAGCTCGTCTCGATGATCCCCGAGCGCCCGCCGCCGATCGCGCTGGCATAGCTCAAGGCGATGTCGTGCGCGTTGCCGCTGGCGTCCTGGTGGATCGCGACGAGGCACGGCACGCCGCCGCCGCGCTGGTATTCGGAGCGCACGGTGTGGCCGGGACCCTTGGGCGCGATCATGAACACGTCGATGTCGGCGCGCGGCTCGATGAGCTGGAAGTGGATGTTGAGGCCGTGCGCGAAGGCGAGCGCGCTGCCGGGCTTGAGGTTCGCCGCAAGATCGTCGGCGTAGATACCCGCCTGATGCTCGTCGGGGGCGAGCACCATGACGACGTCGGCCCATGCGGCGGCATCGGCGTTCGACATGACCTTGAAGCCCGCGCCTTCGGCCTTGGCGGCGGTCGCCGAGCCGGGGCGGAGCGCGACGGCCACGTCGGCGACGCCGCTGTCGTGCAGGTTCTGCGCGTGGGCGTGGCCCTGGCTGCCGTAGCCGACGATCGCGATTTTCTTGCCCTTGATCAGGCCGATGTCGGCGTCGGCGTCGTAGTAAACCCGCATGTCCCGTCCTTTGTCTTGTCCCCCTCCCTCCTTCAGGGAGGGGCTAGGGGTGGGTGCGCGGCCCTTGCCGCGCCCCTTACTTACTTTGCCCCCTCAAGAAGGAGGCTCGCCAAGTGGCTCGCACCCACCCCCGGCCCCTCCCTGAAGAGGGAGGGGAGCAGCTTACACCGCCGCCGCCCCCCGCGCGATCGCCACGACCCCCGTCCGCGCGACCTCGACCAGCCCGACCTCACGCATCAGGTCGACGAAGCTCTGGACCTTGGCGGTCGACCCCGAAATCTCGAAGACGAAGCTGCCCGTCGTCGTGTCGACGGCGCGGGCGCGGAAGATGTCGGCGAGGCGCAGCGCCTCGACACGCTTCTCGCCGGTGCCCGCGACCTTGACCAGCGCCAGCTCGCGCTCGACGTGCGGGCCCAATGCCGTCAGGTCGAGGACGCGGTGCACGGGCACCAGTCGGTCGAGCTGCGCCATGATCTGCTCGATCACCGCGGGCGGCCCCGAGGTGACGACGGTGATCCGGCTAACCGCGTGGTCACCCGACACGTCGGCGACGGTCAGGCTCTCGATGTTGTACCCGCGCGCCGAGAAAAGTCCGACGATGCGTGCGAGGACACCCGCCTCGTTGTCGACGAGGATCGAGAGGGTGTGGCTGGAGGCGGGGGCGAATTTCATGCGCTGTGCCGGTCGATCTGAGCCAATTTAAACCGCCGACGCGTCCCGATGGCGGATTGGACCTCGGAAACAAACATACGCCTAATTCTGACATAAACCTCGTCGACTAGGCGATCGTCGTCGTCGATCATTTCATCGACTTGCTTTAAGCTGATCGTCAATTGATCATGAAAGTCGGCAACAACCTCGATAACTGGGTGTCGAACTCCTCTATAGGCCGTTTCTTTTTCGGATTGGTTATGTCGGACTTCGATATTAGGAAACAAAAATCTCCCTTGGTCCCAGGTTACCGATAGCTTATGGCAAATCTCGGTGATTTTAAATCTCAGTTGCTCACGTGTGAGGTCTTCAGCGATTATGAGGTGGATATCTTTAAAAAGCTGCATCACCTCGCCAGCCCATTTGTTGACATCCTGGGTGAAAGTCAGCGCAAATTGACGGTCAGAAATCCGCGACGTGCGGACAAAATTGATAACTGCCAGCGTGAGCGCCGCTGTCGAAACGACAATCGCCATGACATCTTTGAGCAGCCACCCACTCACACCAACGCCTTCGCGTCTTCGTCCGCCTCGCCCACCGTCTCCCCGGCGTGCAGCATCATCTCGGTATGCGCCGCACCGCTCGGGATCATCGGGAAGCAGTTGGCGAGTTTGGACACGCGGCAGTCGACGAACACCGGGCCGGGGGTGGCGAGCATCGCGGCGATGCCGTCGTCGAGCTGGTCCGCCGTCTCGATGCGCAGGCCCGTCCAGCCATAGGCCTCGGCGAGCTTGACGAAATCGGGGAGCGAGTCCGAATAGCTTTCGCTGTAGCGCCCGCCGTGGTTGAGTTCCTGCCATTGGCGGACCATGCCCATGTATTCGTTGTTGATCACGAACACCTTGATCGGCAGCCGGTATTGCGTCGCGGTGCCGAGTTCCTGAATGTTCATCTGGATCGACGCCTCGCCGGCGATGTCGATGACGAGCGCGCCCGGGTTGCCGAGCTGCGCGCCGATCGC
>JBBQVB010000070.1:0-13324 GCA_038211965.1 Sphingomonadales bacterium | reverse complement strand
AAGCACCTTTCGGGGCCTAGGTTTTGGGTGACGCTGCGTAACAGGATAGGCTGCTAGCGCTACGTTCTGGCTCGTATCGACGCACATTTCTCGTTAACGAACGAGCTACGACCAGCCCTGTGGTGGGTGGATTTACATTCTTACCATAGCACTCATTGCCTGCCTATCATTCGGCCCCGAGAGTGTGGGGGACTTTACCACAATAAGTCCGTTCGGGTGGGGACGTAAGAAGCCAAGTGAAAAGCTTCAAAGCGCACCTCCTTTCATCGGCCTTGATGCCGACATGCACTTATACCACAAAGCGGCTAGTTTCAAAATGACCCACTACCCGAGATGTGGTCATCCCTCGTTAGGTTCAGGTCTATCGCTATACCCCTCCCGCAACGGCGGGAGGGGAGCGGAAAGTTCAGGCCGCGACCCGTACCGTTGCACGCTGGCGGCGGGCACCGAAGCCGACAAGGCCGAAGCCCGCGACCATCAGCATCCAGGTCGTCGGCTCGGGCACGCCTGAGATGACGAAGCCCTGCGTCGCGCCGTCGTCGGCGTAGATCGCGGTGGCGAAGCCGTTCAGCGTCGGAGCCTGCGCGACATAGGCATCGGCATAGGACTGCTGATTGGCGTAGCCGCTGTTCGCGGTGAAGCCGAGCGTCGGGTATTCGACGGTCCAGATCGCCTGCTGGATCGCGGCGAGGCGCGCGTCGCGGTCCGCGCCGTTCGAAGCCGCTATCTGGAAGCCGAGAGTCGCCAGCCCGCCGATCTGCCGAATTTGCGCGGCCGACAGCGCGTGGCCATTGCGGTCGTCGGTCAGCGCCGCCGTATGATAGTTGAGGTTGAGCGGCGTCTGGCCGTTGATCGCGACGAAGATCGGATGGAACAGATCGACGCAGAAGCCGATAAAGTCGAAACTCGGCGACGCGGCGACCGTGCCGTAGTTGGCGGTGAAGTGGACCGCAGCACTATAGTCGCTGCCGCTGCCCGGCCCGCTGCTGTTCGCATCGAGCGACGTGACCGCGACACTGCCCGGTGCGTAAATACCCGAAGACTGAAGATGAATCTGCGTCGCTGCGGCAACCGGAACGGCAACTAAAGCCAACAGAGAAAACGCAACGAACTTGAGACTGACAACCATGACTGCACCCTTTAACGCAACTGACCCGCCATTCGACGATGGCGACAGCGAGACTGCGACGCGGGCCCATGCCCATGTCGTGTCTCTCGGGTACAGATACGTGGGACGCGGGAAAAGGTTGCAAGGTAGTTAATGCGGAAACTATCGTGGTAAAGCCTCGTCCGCCGCAACGAGGATATTATAGGCGGCTTGCACCGCCTGAAAGCGCTGCGCCGCGCCTGCATCGTTCGGCGCGGTGTCGGGATGATTGGCCTTGGCGAGGCGGCGGTAGGCGGCTTTGACAGCGACCATGTCGGCGTCGTCTTCCAAATCGAGCACGGTCAGGGCATCGCGTTCGGCGCGGCTGCGGCGGCCGTCGCCGGGTCCCGCCCATGCCCAATGCTGCGCGCGGCGGAAACGCGTCTCGCCGTCGGCGGCGGCTTCGCGCGCCGCCGCTTCCTCGGCGTTCAGGCCCTGAAAATAGTCCCAGCCCGAGTTATACTCGGCCGCATGGCGCTCGCAGAAGTACCAGCGCTCGGGGCGGTTGGGAGCCTTGGGCGCGGGCCGGTCGCCCACCGCGTCGC
The DNA here is from genome assembly GCA_038211965.1 of Sphingomonadales bacterium. Taxonomy (GTDB): domain Bacteria; phylum Pseudomonadota; class Alphaproteobacteria; order Sphingomonadales; family Sphingomonadaceae; genus Glacieibacterium. The sequence continues at coordinate 11,632 of JBBQVB010000070.1, read as the reverse complement.
AGCCGTCGCGGTCGCAGGTCCGGATCGTTGCGGCACTGGTGCCGGTGCCATAGTCCCGCCAGCGCGGAAAACCCCAGTCGTTCGAGCGTTTGGCGCGGTTCATCGGCGCAATATAGGCGACGACTCAGCGTCCGAACAGCTTGCTCGCGAAGCCCATGATGTCGTCGAGCGGATTGCCGTCCTTGTTGACGTCGAGCATCCCCATCAACGTCCCCGCGGCGCCCTGCGGCCCGCTGTTCGGGCTCGCCAGCGTTCCCGCCGCCATCGTCGCGACCATCGGCAGCAGCTGCGCGAGAATGCCCGGCGACAGCCCGGTCGCCTGCGCGGCATGGCTCGCCACCGCACTCGCGCCGCCCGCCCCGCCGAAAATCTGCGAGACGATATCCGTGCCGTGCGCCACCGCCGCGTCGGACCCCGCGCATTCGGGCGTCGCGAGGGCGGCGGCAGGGCCGGCGGCGGCGTCGAGCGCCTGCGGGTCGGCCTCGGCATGGCGCGACAGGCCACCCGCAACAGCCGGCATCAGCGCCGCCATCGCCGACTGCGCCTGTTCGGGCGTCAGCCCGACACGCGCCGCCATCGCCGCGACTGCGCTCTCGCCGCCGAACCGGTTGATCAGATCGAGCAATTGCTGCGCCATGCGAGTTCTCCTTCGACCCGATGCCTTGCGCGCACCGGCAATTTTTCACCGCCGTCGAGTGTGCGGCGGCTCACGGCGCGCGGCAAGAGCCTTCAGGCGAACGCAGTCCGCGCACGCACGATGCCCCAGAGCAGACCGCTGAGCAGTCGCGCCAGCGTGCCCGCCGGCTCGAGCGCGACGGCCCGCAGCGTCATGCCGACACCCGCCGCGATATGCGGCTTCCGGTACAGGCGCAGCGCGCGGGTCGCGTAGGCCCGCGTGTGGATGCGGCGCGCGTAGACTGCATCGCGATCGGCGGGCAGGACGTTGGCGGCGAACCACGCCCAGCCGAGTTCGTCGTCGCCCGCTTCGGCAAAGCGCGTCGCGGCGATGCGCAGCCTTTCGCGCAGCGGCAGTGGCGTGGCGGCGGCGGCGGCGCGCGCGAACAGCCGGTAGTGCGCGAATTCGTCCGCCGCGATGCGCCCGGCAATGCGGCGCAGGACAGGCTCGGCTGCCGCGTCGCGCAGCGCGGTGTAAAAGCTCGACGTGCCGGTCTCGACGACTTGCCGCGCCAGCAGTTCCCCGGCGCGCGACCCGCGGATCGACGCGGTCGCATCGACCTCGACGCGGTAGCCGCGGCGGAAAGACGCCAGTGCGGTGTCGAAATCCCACGCCGGGTCGGCGCGCATCGCCCAAGCCCCGAGCGCCAGGCCGTGCTGCGTTTCTTCGGCACCCCAGACGACAATGTCGTTCAGAAACGCCGTGTCGCCGGCAAAGACGCCGCGCAGATAGGCGACGTAATCGGCGGCATTGGCCTCGACCAGCGCTGCCGCCTTGACCAGCGCGAGCAGGTCGGCGTCGACGCGCGCGGCGTCGAAGTCTTGCCAGTCCAGCGTGTCGAGTGTCCAGCCCATGCGCTGTTGCTTCATCCTGTGCCGCCTTCGTCAACGCTTCCAATAGCAGCGGTTGCGCGCGCGCGACAGAGGCTTAGACCAGTGCCAGCGCGAGTAGCAGGCGGCTGTCGATCGCGCAGCCGTCGCGTCGCCTGGCGCCCAGCCAGCCCGCGAGGCCGTCGAGCGCGACGACGTGGACGACGATCGACTCCGCGTCCGTGCCGCCGCCCGCGTGGGCGCGCGCCAGCCCACGGGCGCGAAACAGCCGAAAGGTTTCAGAGGTCATCCCCGGCGACGTCGCATACTCGCCGAGGTCATCGAGCGCGGTGGCGACGAAGCCCGTTTCCTCGGTCAGTTCGCGCGCCGCCGCGACGACTGCCGCCTCGCCATCGCTGTCGTCGCCGACGAGCCCGGCGGGCAGCTCGATCGTCGACCGGCCGAGCGGCACCCGCCATTGCTCGACCAGCACGATCTCGCGCGCGTCGGTCACCGCGAGGATCACCGCGGCGCCGACGTTGCGTGCGCGCGCAGCGTATTCCCAGCCGCCCTCGCGACGGACCTCGAGATATTTACCGCGCCACTCGACCGTCATGCGTCAATACCTCCTGAACGCGCCGGACGGGATGGTCGCCCGCGCACGCGTTGCGCCGTAGGCCGGAGAACGCAACGACGACGCCTATCGCCGCAGCGGTCGCGGCGGTGACTTGACGCTGCCCCACCGCACCACCACGGTCGCCACCTATGACACGCGCGATCATCCTCGGCATCGGTGGACAGGACGGCGTCTATCTGGCGCGGCTGCTGCGCGCGCGCGGCCACGATGTCGCGGGCACGGCGCGCGACGTCACCCGCGCCCGCGACCGCCTGACGGCCCTCGGAGTCGGCGATGAGGTCGTGGTGGCGGCGGCGGCGGAGGCCGATGATCTTGCGGTCTACCTGGCGTGCAATGCCGCCGACGAGCTTTACGACTTGCGGACCGCTCCAGCCGGCCGGCGTGCTTTGGCCGGGCTCGTCGAGGCGCTTGGCCGCCTGCCGCGTCCGCCGCGCTTGTTCAGCGCGGCAGCGGCGGCCGACGACATCGCGGCGATCGCGGCAGCGCGCGAGGCCGGGCTATTCGCGGTCAGCGGCAGGCTGTTCGATCACGCGTCGCGGCTTGCGCCGCCCGGCAATCGGGCGGCGGGCTTCATCGCAGCAGCCGGGGCAATCGCGCGCGGCGCGGCGACCGAGATGACGCTGACCACCCCCGACGCGACGCGCGACTGGGGCTGGGCGCCCGAATATGTCGATGCGATGACCCGGATGCTCGCCGCCGGGGAGCCACGCGACTATGTCATCGCCACCGGCACCGCGCTGACCGATCGGCAATTTGCCGAACATGCGCTGGCTTGGTTCAAGCTCGATCCCGCGCGCCATCTGCGCGTCACGGATGATGCCGTGCCTGCGTCGGTGGCGGTCGGCGACCCCTCGGCGATCGCGCGCGACCTTGGCTGGAAGGCCTACACCCACGGTCGCGACCTCGTCGAAACGCTGTGCGAAGGCCTGGCTGCCACCTAGACACGAAAGCCCCCGCAGCCACCAGGCTGCGGGGGCTGTCTCCCTCCCCAGGAAGACCGTCGGTTAGAAGCGCGTGCGGACGGTGATGCCGTAGGTGCGCGGTTCGGCCGGGAAGGTGATGTACAGCTGGCTCGCCGCGCTGCCGAAACGCTGCGTCTGGTTGAACGTGCCGCTGCCCTGGAGCGGGCCGTCAGCCGCGATCTGCTGGTACTTCGTGTCGAACAGGTTCTGACCCCAGAGTTCGACGCCCCAGCGGCGCTCCTTGCCGTACAGGCCGATGCGCCCGTTGACGACGGCAAAGCCCGTCTGGATCTTCTCGATGTCGAGGTCAGAGCCGGTGTTGAGCGCCGACTGATAGCGCATGTCGAGGTAGAACAGCGACGTCAGGCCGGTATCGCCGATGGCGGGCGTGTAGGCGAGGCTGCTCGTCACGACATACTGCGAGCTGTTCGACAGGCGCGCGCCGGGTAGCTGGAACAGCGTCGGCGCGAGCGAAACGCCGTTCAATCCGGCGAGTTGCTTGGCGTATTTCGTCTCGGTGTAGGTGATGCCGCCGGTGATCGTCAGATCGCGCGCCGGGAAGATATAGGCTTCGAGCTCGGCACCCTTCGAGACGACGCCGGACTTGGTGTGCGCGCACGCCGAGTTGCCCGCGATCAGGTCGCGGTCGCGTCCGCCGAGATCGTCCTTGCAGCCCTCGATGTTGGCGACTTCGAAATTGACGCCGTTGAAGGTATTGAGCTGGAAGTTCTTGAACGCCTCGCGGAAGAGGGCGACGTTGACCTTGAGCATGCGCAGATCGAGCTTGGCGCCGACCTCGTAGGCGTCGACATATTCGGGCTCGAAGCGCAAGTCGGCGGCATCGGGACGACCGTTGCCGACGGTATTGATTGGTGTCGTGCCCGCCAGCGTCGCATTGGCTGCGTCGAGCGCCGAGGTGTCGAGATTGTAGCCGCCCGCCTTGTAGCCGCGCGAGAAGCTCGCGTAGGTCAAGAGCGCGTCGACCGGTTTGAAGGACAACACGGCGGTGCCCGTGATCTTGTCCTCATTCTTGGTCGCATTGGGATCGGTTGCGGTCGAGAAGCCGGTGCCCGCCGTGCCGTTGATGATGCACGCGACGCTGGTGACAGTCGGCCGTAGGCCCCCGAGGCCCGGAGGATTCAAGGCCGAGTTGCCCGTACGCAGCGCGTTGCAGAAGGCGTTATTGTGATTGAACGACGTGTCGAGCGTCTTCTTCTCGTTGGTATAACGCGCGCCGATGGTCAGCAGCAGCTTGTCGGGGACGATGCTGAGCACGTTATGCGTAAAGAAGGCGTAGTTGCGGCTGGTCTGGTAGAAGGTGTCGCGGACGACACCGGTACCGTTCAGTAAGCTCTGGCCAGCGGGCGGCACGTAGCCGACCGCCGTCGCGAACGCCTGAAGCAGGTTCGGACTGAAGGCCGCGAACTGTGCATTATAATAGCGCTCGAAATCGCTACCGTACTTGATGTTGTCGTCGACGGTCAGCTTCTCGTGGCTGTAATAGCCGCCGACGAGGTAGTCGAGACGGTCGCCGAAGGTCTTGCCCTGCAGGCGGAGTTCCTGCGTGAAGGTCTGGAACTTGCGGTTCTGGTCGGTGCGATGCAGCAGGTCGAGGCTGTTGAAGTCGCCGTCCTGCTGGCCCTTATTCTTGTACTGGCGATAGGCAGTGATCGACGTGACGCTCGCCGGGCCGAAGTCGTAGTTGACTTCGCCCGACACGCCGTAGTCGCGGGTGCGCTGGTAATAGCCATAGCCCGGCGAGATCGAAGCCTGGCGTGTGTACTTGTTCGCACTGCTCGGGCTGCCGGGGAGCGGCACGACGCCGCCGAGCGACTGGATCAGCGCCTGGATGCTGTTGGGCGCGGTCACCACCGAGCCGTCGGCGGCGCGGCTGAGGTTGCGCGTCGGCGCGATATACGCGGCGCCGCAGCACTCCTCGTTCTTGTGGCTGTAGTCGCCGATCAGGCGGATGCTGAGATCGTCGGTCGGCTTGATCAGCAGCTGGCCGCGGACGAGGTAGCGGTTACGGTCCTGCGTGTCGCGGCCCGAGATGATGTCGGGCAGGAAGCCATCGCGCTTGTTGTAGACGCCGTCGATGCGGAAAGCGACCTTGTCGCCAAGGATGGGGCCGGTCAGGCTGACCGCGCCGCGGTAGTTGTTGTAGTTGCCGTAGGTGGCTTCGGCCGAACCACCGAAGTCGAACGACGGCTTGGCGGTGATGATGTTGATCAGACCGGCGCTCGCGTTGCGACCGAACAGCGTGCCCTGCGGACCGCGCAACACTTCGATGCGCTCGACCTCGCCGAGCTCGGTCAGGCCGACGCCGGTGCGCGAGCGATAGACGCCGTCGATGAACACCGCGACCGAACTCTCGAGGCCGGGATTCTCGCCGACGGTGCCGATGCCGCGAATGCGCGCGACTGCCGAACTGTCGTTGGTTGCCGAGCTGACGAGCAGCGACGGAGCGAGCTGGTTGAGCTGGCGAATGTCGCTACCGCCCGAATTCTTGAGCTGCTCCGCCGACACCGCGCTGACCGCGATCGGCACGTCCGACAGGACCTGGCTGCGGCGCGTCGCGGTGATGACGATCTCGTTGTTGTCGATCGCGGCGGCAGTGCGCTCGGCGGTCGTGGGGTTGGCGGGCGACACCGTCGAGGGGGTCGCGGTCGTCGCGCCGTTCGGCGAGGTCGCGGGCGACGCCGGAGCCTGCGCGAGCGCGGCCACCGGAATTGCGAAAACGCATGCCGACGCCAACCAAATGCTCTTCATGGTCACTCCCCAGTGCTCTCGCGGGTGTTGCCGCGTTGTTACAGCGGTGCGTAAGCGACGGTCCGCAACGGCGCAAGCGGCGCCCGCGCCGCAGGGTGCTGTCGTTTCCGGAGTGTTGCCGCGCTACATCACTTGCACACCTGCTTGCCGCTTGGCGGCGACGTGGCCATGATGGCCGAAATCATCCGGGGAGATCGAAATGGACCGCCTGAAAGGCAAAATCGCGCTCGTAACGGGCGCGGCATCGGGTCTCGGGGCCGCAATGTCGGCGAGATTCGTCGCCGAGGGCGCGCGCGTTGTGCTGACCGACATCAACGGCGCGGGTGCCGACGCGCACGCGCGCAGCCTCGGCGATGCGGCGGTCGCGGTCCAGCACGATGTGACGCGCCCCGACCAATGGCAGGCAGCGCTCGACTTTGCCCAATCGAAGTTCGGCGGCCTGCACATCCTCGTCAATAACGCCGGCATCGGCGACGGCGGCAGCGTCGAGGAGACCAGCGACGAGGTATGGCGCAAGGTCCACGCGGTCGACCTCGACAGCGTCTTCTACGGCTGCAAATACGCGCTGCCGTTGCTGGCTAAAACTGTCGCCGAAACGGGCACGCGCGGCTCGATTCTCAACATCTCGTCGATTGCGGGCGTCATCGCGAGCGGCAACATGGCGGCGTACAACAGTGCCAAGGCGGGGGTGCGCCACCTCACCAAGTCGGTCGCGCTGCACTGCGCCAAGAAGCGCTACGGTATCACCTGCAACTCGATCCACCCGGTGTTCATCGACACGCCGATCCTCGGCAACCTGATCGATCGCATCGGGCGCGAGGAGGGGCTGGCGAAACTCGGGCGGCAGATTCCCATCGGCACCGTCGGCGAGCCCGACGACGTCGCCTGGGCGGCGGTCTATCTGGTCAGCGACGAAGCCAAGTTCGTCACCGGCCACGGCCTCTATGTCGACGGCGGCATCAGCGCGATGTGAGGGCGCGCGGCGCGAGCAGGTCGTCGAGACGCGCCGGACTGTCCTCGACGCGCTCGAGGCGCGGGTAGCGCAGGCCGCCGCGCCAGTCGATCGAAACGCTGCCGAGCCGGTCGCCCGCCTTGACGATCAGCGTAATCGGCGTCGCCTTGATCCGGGCGGCGCGCACCGCATCGAGCAGCAGGTCGGCGGTGTACGGCGCGCCGTTGACTGCAATCAGCTGGGCGCCGACGCTCAGCCCGGCCTTGGACGCCGGACCATCCCACTGGACATTGCTCAGCGTCGCGTCCTTGGTGTCGACGACCAGTCCGAGCGACCACGTCAGGTCGGTGCGCTTGGCGACGGTGTCGCTGCCTTTCTGATAGTCGGTCGGGGCATCGCTCCACGCCAGCCGGTAACCACCGCGCGCGATGCCGTCGAGCGGCGCGCCCGCGTGGCCTTCGAGCCGCGCCCGCAGGAAGGTCGCCCAATCGTACGGCTCGACGGCGTTAAGGCCAGCAACGATGTCTTCGAAGCCGTAGGTGCGCTCGACGACGCTGCCGTCGTCGATCCCGAAGAAGGCGCGCGCGAAGTCGTCGAGGGCGCGCTTGCCGCCCGATCGCTCGCGGATCAGCGTGTCGGCATCGAGCCAGACGAGCAGCCCTTCGCTGTAGTAATCCTGGCTGCGCTGGAGACTATCCCACGGCTGCGGACGACGGTTGGCGGTGATCGGATCGTTGGTCGTGTCGGCAAGCGAACGCCATGCGCGCCCCGGGCGTGCCGCATAGGTGGCAGCCGTCAGCGCCAGCGTGTCGCGCGCCTGTGCGGCGGTCGTCAGCCCGGCGCGCGCCGCGAGCACGACCCCCCAGAACTGCGTCTGGCCCTCGTAGACCCAGAGCAGCGAATTGCGCATCGGGGTGTTGAAGTCCGCCGTCCACGAGTCCGCCGCGCGACGGAACTTGCCGTTCCACGAATGCGTGTACTCGTGCGCGATCAGGCTGTGATCCGATGCTGTCCGGTCCCACGCGGTCAAATAGTCGGCGCGCGTGCCGTTCTCGCTCGACCGGTGATGCTCGAGGCCGATGCCGCCGAGCGTGTCGCTGACCGCGAGCAGCGCGTCGTAGTGATCGTAGTGGCGCGACCCGAACAGCAAATCCGCCTGCGCGACGAGCGCCTTGAACTGCGCCACCTGCGCGTCGGGGATGGCGAGCTGACCCGCCCGGTCGGCGACGATGTCGAGGCGCACCGGACGCGGCCCGTCGTCGAGGACGACCTGCCGGAAATTGGTCCCGGCGAAGACCGGGGAGTCGGCGAGCGTGTCGAGCTTGACGCTCTTGAAGCGCGTTGTCGCTCCCATAGTGGCGGCGGCTTCGAGCGCGGTGCCGAAACCCCAGCCGGTCGGCAGCGTCAGGCTGGCATCGACCGCGATGCGGCGGGTGAAATACCCCGCCGGATAGAGGAACGCCGTCAGCCATTGCAGGTCGACGATCTCGTTGGTCATCGTCACCCTGCCCTGCTTGGCATCGGTCGGGGTGAGGATATCGAAGCTCAGGTCGAGCGCTGCCGCACCGCGCGGAACCTCGATGCGGAAGGCATGAACGACGACCGGGTCACGCACCCATTCGACGCGCTTGCCGCCCGCCCTGACCGTCAGTCCGGCAAGCTTGTCGACGAAATTGCGCGGCGTGTGCCCGCCCGGCACCCACGCCGGATACAGCAGGGTCAGCGCACCCGGCGCGACGGGAATCGTCTCGCGGACGTGAAGAACGCGGTGGTCGAGGTCGGTGGCGTCGACGTGCAGGGTCAACGTGCCGGGGTAGGCCACGTCGGCGGCGGCCGGCGGTGGCGGCGGCAGGGGCAGCGGCTGCGGTCCGAGGCTGGGTTCTGCCGTGGCGACTGCAGCGATCAACGCACTGGCGAGCAACAGATGGCGCAATTCCTGCCTCATGCTTCGTTCGCCGGAATGACGGCGTGGGGACGTTCTCGGCGCCACTCTAGCCAAGCGCCGCGAATGAGCTAGTCTCGGCGGCAATCGATAAGGGGTCCGGGTCAAATGCTTAAATCATCGAAGGTCGCGCTGGCGACTGCATTGTCATGCGTCGCGCTCTCGGGTGCTTCGGCGCAGTCTGCGCGCGCCGGAGAGGCGGCGTTCCGGACGCTGTACAAGGAGCTTGTCGAGACCAACACGACGCATTCGACGGGCTCATGCACCCTCGCCGCCGCGCAGATCGCGACGCGCCTCAAGGCGGCGGGCTACACCGACGCCGAGCTGACGCCCTACGCGGTGCCCGAAGCCCCCAAGGACGGCGGGCTGGTCGCGGTGCTGCCGGGGCGCGACCCCAAGGCGAAGGCGATCCTGCTGCTCGCGCATATCGATGTCGTGGAGGCGAAGCGCGCCGACTGGCAGCGCGACCCGTTCACGCTGATCGAGGAGAACGGCCAGTTCTATGCGCGCGGCGCGTCGGACGACAAGGCGATGGCGGCGATCTTCGCCGATACGATGGTCCGCCTGCGCGGCGAGGCGCGGCCGCGCCGCACGGTCAAGCTGGCGCTGACCTGCGGCGAGGAATCGACGGGCGTGTTCAACGGCGCCGAATGGCTCGCAGCGAACAAGCGCGACCTGATCGACGCGCAGTTCGCGCTCAACGAGACTGGCGGCGGGCGGCTCGACAAGGATGGCAAGCCGCAGCTGCTAGCCCTGCAGGTCAGCGAGAAGACCTCACAGAACTACACGCTCGAGGCGCGAAACCCCGGCGGTCACTCGTCGCAGCCGCGTCCCGACAACGCGATCTACGAACTCGCTGCCGCGCTCGGCAGGGTCCAGGCGTACAGCTTTCCAGTCCATCTTGACGCGACGACGCAGCCCATGTTCGCGCGCATGGGCAAGATCGTCGGCGGTCCAGCGGGCGCGGCGATGACCGCGATTGCCGCGAATCCCGGCGACGCGAGCGCCGCGGCGCTGCTATCGCGAGACCCGCTGCTTAACTCGACGCTACGCACCACGTGCGTCGCGACATTGGTCGAGGCGGGCCACGCCGAGAACGCGCTGCCGCAGCGCGCCGTCGCCAATATCAACTGCCGGATCTTTCCGGGCGAGAGCATCGGGGCCGTGCGCGACAAGCTCGCCGAGCTCGCTGGTCCGACGCTGACGATCACGTCGAAGCCGCGACGCGGCCCGCCTTCGAAGGCGACCGTGCTGGACCCTGCAGTGTTCGGTCCGGCCGAAAAGCTCGGCAGCCAGATGTTCCCCGGCCTGACGATGGTGCCGATTATGTCGACAGGTGCCAGCGATTCGATCTACCTCGCCGCGGTCGGCATCCCGTCGTACGGCGTGCCGGGCATCCTTCACGAGTACGACGGCGGCGGTATCCACGGCCTCGACGAACATATTCGCGTCAAGTCGGTGCTCGACGGCCGCGACTATCTCCACCGGCTGGTGCGGATCTACGCCGAGGCGAAATAGCAGGCACTGAAATTGCGTTCCGGTACCAACTGATCTTATCGGCACGACCAGTTGGAGGACTGTAATGGCGAGCCTCGCCGAAAAGACCGCGCGTCTCGACGGATGGCTCGTCCTCGACAAGCCGCTTGGCCTCAGCAGCGCCCAAGGCGTCGCGGCGGTCAAGCGGTTGCTGCGCACGCACGGCCTGCCGGTGCCCAAGATCGGGCATGGCGGGACGCTCGACCCGTTGGCGACGGGGGTGCTGCCGATCGCGCTCGGCGAGGCGACCAAGCTCGCCGGGCGGATGCTCAACGCGACCAAGGGCTACCGCTTCACCGTGGCGTGGGGGACGTCGACCGCCACCGACGACCGCGAGGGGCCGGTCGTCGCGACCTCCGCCGTGCGTCCCGACACGGCGGCCATCTGCGCCGCGCTGCCCGCCTTCACCGGCCCCATCGTTCAGACCCCGCCGGCTTACTCGGCGCTCAAGATCGACGGCGAGCGCGCCTACAAGCGCGCGCGGGCCGGGGAAGTCGTCGAACTCGCCCCCCGCCACCTCGTCATCCACGCGCTCGACCTGGTCGATCACGACGCCGACACCGCGACCTTCGCGGTGACCTGCTCGAAGGGCACCTATGTCCGCAGCCTCGCGCGCGATCTGGCGCTGGCGCTCGGCACTGTCGGGCATGTCGCGATGCTGCGGCGCACGCGCGCCGGGCCGTTCACGCTGACCCACGCAATAGGACTCGACAAACTGAACGAAAGCGCCGATGGGGCCGCGCTTGAACAGGCGGTACTTCCGCTGACCGCAGGGCTGGACGACATCCCGGCTCTTGCAGTCTCGCCCGAAGAGGCAGTTTCGCTCCGCAGGGGGCAGGCGCTCCCCGGGCACCCCGCTCTCCACGGGCTGTATCTCGCGACCGCCGGGCCTGTTCCGGTCGCACTGGTGGATGTTTCATCCATCGCGGTACGGGTCGTGCGCGGGTTCAACCTGTAGTTTCAAGGAGATCCCCGATGTCGATCACCGCCGGCCGCAAGGCCGAAGTCATTGCCGAAAATGCCCGCGCCACCGGCGACACGGGTTCGCCCGAAGTCCAGGTCGCGATCCTTACCGAGCGCATCGCCAACCTGACCGGCCATTTCAAGATGCACGCCAAGGACAACCACTCGCGCCGCGGCTTGCTTGTCCTCGTCAACAAGCGCCGCTCGCTGCTCGATTATCTCAAGAGCCGCGACGCGACGCGCTACACCGACCTCATCAAGAAGCTCGGGCTTCGCAAGTAGGCCGACGGCCCCTTCATCGGGGCCGTTTGCTTGTCGGGACGCCGCGATGGTCGCGGCCTCCCCCAAATCCCGCAGGCCGCGCACGGCGATAGGGCCGGGCGCTA
>JBBQVB010000069.1:0-13354 GCA_038211965.1 Sphingomonadales bacterium | reverse complement strand
TTACAACATCCGTGGCGCCGTCGACGCGATCGTCGTGCCGCTGCTGCTGATGTCGGCAAGCTCGTCGTGGGCGGCGCGCGTCGTGGTGTCGCGCCAGGTGGTGTTCCACACCCTCTCGTTCAGCATCATCGGCGTCTATCTCATCGTCATGGCGCTGACCGCATACGGTCTCCGCCTCGTCGGCGGCGACTGGGGACGTTTGCTCCAGATCAGCTTCCTGTTTGCCACCGCAATTCTCGCCGCCGTGGTGATCTTCTCGCCGCGCTTCCGCGCCCGCCTGCGCGTCCTCATCGCCAAGAACTTCTTCGCCTATAAATATGATTACCGACAGGAGTGGCTGCGCTTCATCGGCACCGTCTCGCGCACCGTGGCGGGCAGCGGGCAACTCTCGGAGCGCGTCATCCAAGCGGTCTGCGAGGTCGTCGATTCGCCGGGCGGAGCTCTGTTCGTACCCTCTGACGACGGCGGCTTCGATCTTGTCGCGCGCTGGGAGTGGCGTGGCTTCGACGGCGTCCGACTCGAACCGCTCAGCGGCTTCGCGCAGTTCCTCAGCGAGCGTCAGCGCATCGTCGATTTCGACGAATGGCGCGACGGTGCAGGCGGATACGAAGGCATGACGATCCCGGCGTGGGCGGCGACCGACCGCCGCGTCTGGCTCGCCGCACCGCTGCTCCACCTCGATACCCTCGCCGGCTTCATCCTGATCGAGCGCACCGTCGCACCGCGCGAACTGAACTGGGAGGATTTCGACTTGCTGCGCACCCTCGGCCGCCAGGCGGCGAGCTATATCGCCGAAGCCTCGACGCAGGCGGCGCTCGACGAAGCGGGCGCGTTCGACGAGTTCAACCGTCGGTTCGCGTTCATCATGCACGATATCAAGAACCTCGTCAGCCAACTCAGCCTGGTGTCGCGCAATGCCCAGCGGCATGCTGACAATCCGGCGTTCCGCGCCGATATGGTGGCGACGCTGCAATCGTCGGTGGGCAAGATGAACGATCTGCTGGCGCGCCTTGCGCAGCACAACACCGGGCGACCCGATGTCCCCGAGGCGGTCGAGATCGGCAGCCTGCTCGAGCAGATCGTCAACACCCGCCGCCACGCCCATGCTGCGCTGGCGGTCGCGGTGCCCCCGACGCCGCTGCGGGTCGATGCCGACCCAGCGCGCCTCGAACAGCTGTTCACCCATCTCATCCAGAACGCCATCGACGCCAGCACCTCCGACGCGCGCATCGCCGTCGGCGCGGTCGCGGCGGGCGACACCGTGCGCGTCACCGTCGCCGACCACGGCTGCGGCATGTCGGCGGCGTTCGTCCGCAACGAGCTGTTCAAGCCCTTCCGCTCGACCAAGCCGGGCGGCTTCGGCATCGGGGCGTACGAGGCGCGCGAGATCGCACGGTCGCTCGGCGGGCGTCTCGACGTCGTCAGCCGCGAGGGTGAAGGGACCATCTTCACCGTCACCCTGCCCGCGCTCCCGCCGCCCATGCTTTCGCTCGTCGATGCGCCGCGCGAACGGCGTCACGCATGAGCGCCGCAATACCGCTCCGCAAGCTGCTCGTCGTCGAGGACGACGAGGGGCTGCAGCGCCAACTGCGCTGGAGTTACGAGGACTACGACGTCGTCGTCGCGAGCGACCGTAGCGCCGCGCTCGAGGCGATGCGCGTCCACAGCCCCGCCGTCGTCACCCTCGACCTCGGCCTGCCGCCCGACCCGGACGGCGTCAGCGAAGGCTTCGCGACGCTCGAGGAGATCCTGCGCGCCGACCCCGCGACCAAGGTCATCGTCGCGTCGGGGCATGGCGCACGCGCCAGCGCCATCCGCGCCATCGCGGCGGGCGCATTCGATTTCTACGCCAAGCCCGTCGACATCGACGAACTCGGGCTGATTGTCCGCCGCGCCTACCACGTCCACGACCTCGAGGCCGAGAACCGGCGCCTTGCCAACGCGGCGGGGCCGCAGGATGTGCTCGGCGGCATCATCACCGGCGCGCCCGAGATGCTCAAGGTGGCGCGCATGATCGAGCGCGTCGCCACTGCCGACGTCTCGGTGATGCTGCTCGGCGCGAGCGGCACGGGCAAGGAACTCCTGGCGCGCGGCCTTCACAACGCCTCGCTCAGGCGCGGTAAGCCGTTCATCGCGATCAATTGCGCGGCAATCCCCGAAAACCTGCTCGAATCCGAGCTGTTCGGTTACGAAAAGGGCGCGTTCACCGGCGCGGTCAAGATGACCGAAGGCAAGATCGAGCTGGCCGAGGGCGGCACGCTGTTCCTCGACGAGGTCGGCGATATTCCGCTGCCGCTCCAGGTCAAACTGCTGCGCTTCCTCCAGGAGCGCGTTATCGAGCGCATCGGCGGGCGCAAGCCCATCCCCGTCGATGTCCGCATCGTCTGCGCGACGCACCAGAACCTCGAGGACATGATCGCCTCGCAGCGGTTCCGCGAGGACCTCTACTACCGCCTCGCCGAGATCGTCGTTCGCATCCCCAGCCTTGCCGAGCGCGCCGGCGATGCGACGCTGCTGGCGCACCATTTCCTTGGCAAGTTCGGGCGCGAGCACAACCGCGTCTTCAAGGGCTTCACCTCGGATGCCGTTGCGGCGATCACCGACTGGCACTGGCCTGGCAACGTCCGCGAACTGGAAAACCGCCTCAAGCGCGCGGTAATCATGGCCGAAGGCACCAAGCTCGGGGCCGCCGACCTCGACCTCGGCGACAAGACGAACGGTGCGGCCGCGCTCAACCTCAAGACCGCGCGCGAAGCCGCCGACCGTCGGGCAATCCGGCTGGCAATGGCCCGCACCGAGGGCAACCTATCCCACACGGCGAAGCTGCTTGGGGTGAGCCGCCCGACGCTGTACGATTTGCTCAAGCAATATGGGCTGGAGGCGGCGGGGTAACAGCGCCTCCGCGCTTCGGGGGGAGAGTTACGCGGGCAACACCCGCGCCCGCGCCACCTCGCGCTTGCGTCCCGCCTGCGCCAGCACTCCCGCGACATCCGCTGCACTGAAGGCGTGCCCCGACGCCGCATCGCCGAGTTCCGCCCACGTCAGCGGTGCCGCCACCCCTGCCCCTTCGCGGGCGCGCACCGACCACGGCAGGACGGCCGTCGCACCGCGTTGGTTGCGGAGGTAGTCGACGAAGATGCGGCCCTTGCGCTTGGCCTTGCTCATCACCGACACGAAGGCATCGGGGGCTTCAGCTTCGAGGCTCTCGGCGAACGCCTTCGCCCATGCCTTGACCTCGGGCCATTCGGCGCGCGGCACGAGCGGCACGACAACATGGACGCCTTTGCCGCCGGTCAGCATCGGCCAGCTGTCGAGGCCACGTGTCTTGAGCCGATCACGCACCAGCTGCGCCGCCAGCTTCACCGCCTCGAAGCTGACCGCCTCGTCGGGATCGAGGTCGATGACCAGCCGGTCGGGGCGTTCGAGGTCGTCGACGCGGCTACCCCAGCCGTGGAACTCGATCGTCCCCATCTGGACGCACGCGAGCAGTCCGGCGGCGTCCTCGACGTAGAGGTACGGCTCGGTCTTGCCGTCGCTCTCGGCGATCACCACCGAGTGTACGCTGTCGGCGAACATGCCGCTGTCGTGTTTCTGGAAGAAGCACTGCTTGGCTCGCCCCTGCGGGCAGCGCACGAGGCTGATCGCGCGCCGCGCGAGGTCGGGCAGCATCGCGGGGGCGAGCGCTTCGTAGTATGCCGCGAGCGCGCCCTTGGTCAGGCCGAGTTCGGGGAAGACGATGCGGTCGGGGGAGGAGATGACGACCCCGCTCGACTGCCGCTGTACCTTGCGCGCAGCTTTACGCGGCATCTCGGCGGGAACTTCGAGCACGACTTCCGCCGCCGCCTTGTCGCCCCGCAGCCCCAGAAAGCTCGGATGTCGCAGGTGACCGTCCGCGGTGAACTCGGTGAACGCCACCTCGGCCACCAGCTCGGGACGCACGAAATGCGCGCCGCGTCGGGCCAATGCGGGGAGCTTCTCGGCAAACGGCGACACATCGGTCGCCAGCGCCTCCAGCCGCGTGGTCAGGTCGGTCAGCGTGCGGTCGTCGAAGCCCGTTCCGACACGCCCGGCGTAGCGCAGCCTGCCATCCTCGTGGACGCCGAGAAGCAGTGACGCGAACCCCCTGCCCTTCTCCGACGCCGACCAGCCCGCGATGATGAATTCCTGGCGGTGCGTGCACTTGGCCTTGAGCCAGTTGCCGCTGCGGCCGCCCCGATAGCGCGCGTCGGCGCGTTTGCTGACGACGCCTTCGTAGCCGCCGGCGCACATCGCCGCGAACATCTTCTCGCCGCCGCCACGCACGTGCTCGGCATAGTGCAACGGTGGCGAAGCATCCGCGAGCAGCTTCGCCAGCCTTGCCTTGCGGTCGGTGAGCGGCGCGCCCACCAGATCTTCACCGTCGAGACTGAGCAAGTCGAAGGCGAACGCGACGATCGGCCCGCCATCCTTAAGCGCCGCCTGGAGGGCCGAGAAACCTGGCTTGCCGGCGTCGTCGAGCGCGCAGATCTCGCAGTCGATCAGCGCCGTGTCGCAGGGCAGCGCGGCGGCGGCATCGGCGACGGTGCGGAACTTGTCGGTCCAGTCGAGGCCCGAGCGGGTGTAGGCGACGCAGCTGCCACCACCGATCGCGAGCAGCGCGCGATAGCCGTCGTACTTCGTCTCGTGGAGCCAGTCGTTGCCCGTCGGCGGGGTGTCGACCAGGGTGGCCAACTGGGGGGATTGGAAGGACGGCGGGGTAGCCTTGGCGCGCGATTTCACCGCCTTCGTGACTTTCCCCTTCGGAGGCGCGCGTGGCGGGGCCACGCCCCCCGCAATTTCGGCCATCGTCAGCCCGCTGCCGACCCCCGTCTCGAACTCCAGATCGCCGCCCGCGAACGCGTCGGCGATCTTGCCCAGCAGCCAGTTCTCGGCCTTGCCCTCGGGCTTCAGCCGGATCAGCACCCATTCGCCCTTCATGCGCTCACCGGTCAGCGTGAAGTGCAGCTTGCCCTTTTTCACCCCTTCGCGCGGGTCGCTCTCGTTCTCCCAGGTGCCGCGATCCCACAGCATCACCGTCCCACCGCCGTATTCGCCCTTGGGGATCGTTCCCTCGAAGGTCGCGTAGCTCAGCGGATGATCCTCGGTCCTGACCGCGAGACGTTTCACCGACGGATCGGCGCTCGGCACGCGCGTCACTGCCCAGCTGAGCAGCACGCCGTCGAGCTCGAGGCGAAAATCCCAGTGCAGCCGCGACGCCGCGTGTTTCTGCACGATGAAACTGTTCCCCGCGCTGCGCCCGACCTTGCCGGCAGGCTCGCGGGTCTTCGCGAAGTCGCGCTTGGCGTTGTAACTGTCGAGCGTCGCGCTCACGCCCGCTTCCGCGCCGGAGCCTTCGCTGCCGACCGCCGCGCGGGCGGGCGCGGCGCGACCTTCGGCGGCGCGGGGGCGTCACTGCCGCCGCCCTTCTCGATCGAGGCCTTGAGCGCCGCCATCAGGTCGATGACGTTCGACGCCTTGGGCGCGTCGTCGGTCTCGACAACGGCGCCCTTCTTGCCGCGCTTGGCGTCGATCAACGCGCGCAGCGCGTCGTCGTAGCGGTCCTTGAACACCGCGGGATCGAATTTCTTCGTGCGCTTGCCGATCAGTGCGGTCGCCAGCTCCATCAACTCCTCCGGCGCAGGCTCGTCGGAGATGGCGCGGAAGAAACCGCTCGCCTGATTGACCTCCTCGGCATAGCGCAGCGTCTCCAGGATCATGCCGCGCCCGCAGGGTTTCAGGCTGACCAGATACTCGTGGCCGCGCATCGCCAGTTGACCCAGCCCGACCTTCTTCGTCGTCCGCAGCGCGTCGCGGATGACGCGGAACGCCTCCTCGGCGAGCTCGTCCTTGGGCACGACGAAATAGGGCTTTTCGAAATAGATCGCGTCGATCTCGCTCGCATCCACGAACTGGACGAGTTCGAGCGTCCGCTTGCTCTCGAGCTTGACGCTTTCGATCTCGTCGTCCGTCAGCAGGACATACTGACCCTTCTCGACCTGATAGCCTTTGACGATGTCGTCGGGGTCGACCGCGCCGAGGCCCGGCACGGTCTTTTCGAGTTTGATGCGGTTGCCCGAAGGTTCATGGATCTGATTGAGCGCAATGGTCGCCGCACTCTTCGTCGCGGAGTAGATTTCGACCGGGATCGATACCAGCGCAAGCCGCAGCTGCCCCGACCAGTATGCGCGCGCCACCATGCGTATCCAGTCCCTTACCCACGAACCGGCATTAACGAGCACGGCATTGCGGTCGTTCCGCCTGCGTCGCATCAAAATCGTGAAAGGTGGGGAACATATTGAAAGCACAGCGCGTTCGGACGCGCATTGTCCGGATATTTTTGCTGGACGGGCAGAGCAGCGGTTTACAGCGGCGCAGCGCATGGGGCAAGCAATGGCGTTCGGCAGCAGGGGCGGAGGGGACGGGTTGGATCGGGCCTTTGACGACGCTTCGCTGGCCGCCGACTTCCGCGCGCTCTTCGCGACCGCAACGGTCGGCATTGCCCATGTCGACGTGGCGACGCGGCGGTTCCTGTCGGTAAACGATGCTGTCTGCAATATGCTCGGCTACGACCGCGCCGCGCTCCTTGAACTGACCACCGACTCGGTCACCCACCCCGACGACGTCGACCTTCGTGACCAGCTTTACCGGTCCGTGGTCGATACCGGCACCGCGACCGTCGAGGCGCGGCTGCGCACTGGCTCGGGGCGCGACATCTGGGTGCGTGTCCAGTCGACGCTGGTCACCGACGCCGACGGCATGGTCCGACGCACCGTCAACTTGCTTACCGACCTGACCGCACGCCGCGAGAGCGAGCGCCTGATCGTCGAGGAGTCCGAGCGCGCCCACCTCGCCCTCGCGGCCGCGCAGGCCGGGACGTGGGAGTATCGCTACGATCCGCCCGAAATGATCTGGTCGTCCGAGGTGTTCGCGCTCTACGACCGCGATCCGGCGCGGGGTGCTCCTCAGGAAGGCGAATGGGCGGCGATGGTCCACCCCGACGACGTCGAAGAGGCGCGGCGGCTGGGCAGCGTGACCGAAACTGCCGACCAATATGCTGGCGCGTTCCGCGTCCGCAAACGCGACGGCGGCTGGCGTTGGCTGGCGTCGCGGGCGCGCGTCATCCGCGACGCGGCCGGCAAGCGGGCACGCATCGTGGGCATCAACATCGACCAGACCGAGCGGCTCGAAAACGAAACCGCGCTGACCGCTGCGGCGGCACGTTTCCGCGCTGCCATCGACGCGATGGAGGGAGTGCTGTGGACGAACGACGCGGCCGGGCGGATGATGGGTGAGCAGCCCGGCTGGGCCAAACTGACCGGCCAGACGCGCGCCGAATACGAAGGCTTCGGCTGGGCGACCGCGGTCCACCCCGACGACTCCCAGCCGACCATCGACGCATGGAACATCGCCGTCGCGTCGCAAAATCCGTTCGTCTTCGAACATCGCGTTCGACGCCACGATGGCGCCTGGCGGCTGTTCTCGATCCGCGCCGTCCCGACCTTCGTCGCTGCCGGGGAAATCAGCGAATGGGTCGGCGTCCACACCGACATCACCGATCAGCGCGCCGCCGATGCTGCACTGCATGATCTCAATGCCACACTTGCCGAGCGCGTCGGACAGGCAACCGCCGAGCGCAATGCGGCCTGGAACAATGCGCGCGACCTGATGGCTGTGATCGGCAGCGACGGCATCATTCGCGCTGCCAACCCGGCGTGGACCGCGACGCTGGGCTGGGACATCGACGAAGTCGTCGGGCGCCTCCACCTCGACATGAACCATCCCGACGACGCGCCGTCGAGCGACGCGGTGCTCCACGACGCGCAACAGGCGGCGGTGCCAAATTACGAATGTCGGGTGCGCCACAAGGACGGCGGTTACCGCACGATCTCGTGGCTGCTTGCGTCCCCCGACGGCGAGGCGACGTTCATCAACGGCCGCGACGTCACCGAAGAGCGCGCGCGCGCCTCCGACCTCGCCGCCGCGCAGGCGCAGATTCACGAGATGCAGAAGCTCGAATCGATCGGCCAGTTGACCGGCGGCGTCGCGCACGATTTCAACAATTTGCTTACCCCGATCATCGGTAGTCTCGACCTGCTGCAACGGCGCGGTGTCGGGGGGGAGCGCGAGGCGCGGCTGATCGACGGCGCGCTTACCGCTGCCGACAGGGCAAAGACGCTGGTGCAGCGCCTGCTCGCCTTTGCGCGCCGCCAGCAGTTACAGACGCGGGCCGTCGACCTGACCGCCCTGGTCGATGACATGCGCGACCTGATCGGGCGCTCGATCGGCCCCGCGATTACCATCGTCGTCGATGCGCACGCCGATCTGCCGCCCGCGCAGGTCGATCCGGCGCAGCTCGAACTCGCGCTGCTGAACCTTGCGCTCAACGCGCGCGACGCAATGGAAGGCGATGGTCAAGGGGGCGGTGGCACCCTGACCATCGGTCTCGACGCGGTCATGCCGGGCCGCGAAACCGGCCTGCCGCAGCGCCGTTTCGTCCGCCTCTGTGTTACCGATACCGGCGCCGGGATGGACGAGACGACGCTGCGCCGCGCCGTCGAGCCGTTCTTCTCGACCAAGGGTATCGGCAAGGGGACCGGCCTCGGCCTGTCGATGGTGCACGGGCTGGCAGCCCAATCGGGCGGCAAGCTCGTCATTCACAGCACGCCCGGCGAAGGCACGACAGCGACGCTGTGGCTGCCCGAGGCCGATGCAGCGGAACCCGAAGACGCGCTGCCGCCCGCCATCGAAGCCGCCCTGCCCGCCGCCGAGGTCATTCTCGTCGTCGACGACGAGGACATGGTCCGCGTCAGCACCGCCACAATGCTCGCCGATCTGGGCTTCGCGGTGATTGAGGCGGCGTCGGCAGCCGAGGCGCTGGCGCTCCTGAACGCGGGTACTGCCATCGATGCGCTCGTCACCGATTACCTGATGCCCGAGGTCAATGGTGCCGAACTCATCACAGCGGCGCGCGCGCTGCGTCCCGACCTGCCCGCGCTGCTCGTCACTGGCTATGCCGACACCGACGCGCTCGATCCCGGCCTGGCACGGCTGGGCAAGCCGTTCCGACAAGCCGAACTGGCGAAGGCAGTGGCGGGAGTGCTGGGGTAAGACTGGGGAGCGGCTCGCAGCCACCGCGATGACGCCTGCCCCTTCAGCTTTCTTCCCCTCCCTCGTCAGGGGGAGCGGGGGCCTTGCCGCGCCGGTTGGCAGTGGGCATCACTCCCCAACCTTTCAAGGATTGCCCATGCGCCTCCCGCTGCTGCTCGCCGTGCTCCTCGCGACGCCCGCACTCGCCGCCCCCGATGACGCGCGCATCGCGCGTATCCTCGCCGCGACGCCGCTGATCGACGGGCATAACGACTGGGCCGAGCAGCTGCGGCAGGACTATGGCGAAGGCTGGTGGGGGGTCGACCTTGCCGCCGACGCGCGGACCTTCAAGCACCCGCTGCAGACCGATATTCCGCGGCTTCGCAGCGGCCATGTCGGCGGGCAGTTCTGGTCGGTCTATGTCCCCGCCTCGCTCAGCGGCCCCGCAGCGATCAAGGCGACCCTCGAGCAGATCGACATCGTGCGCGGCATCGTCGCTCGCTACCCCGCGACATTCGAACTTGCCGCCACCGCCGCCGACATCCGGCGCATCCACAAGGCGGGGCGCATCGCATCGCTGATCGGCGTCGAAGGCGGCCACCAGATGGGCGAATCGCTGCCCGCCCTGCGCATGTTCTACGCGCTCGGTGCGCGCTACATGACGCTGACGCATTTCGCCAACAACGCCTGGGCCGACAGCGCCACCGACGCCCCCGCACACAACGGGCTGACGCCGTTCGGCAAGGCGGTCGTCGCCGAGATGAACCGGCTCGGGATGCTCGTCGATCTCAGCCACGTCAGCGAAAAGACGATGACCGACGCGCTGGCGGTGACCAAGGCGCCGGTGATCTTCTCGCACTCCTCGGCACGCGCGCTCAACGATCATCCGAGGAATGTCCCCGACGTGGTACTGCGCCTGCTGCCTGCCAACGGCGGCGTCGTCATGGTCAACTGGGTGCCGAGCTTCGACGATCCGCGGCGCTTCCGGTACGAACAGGATCTTGCCGGGGCTGAAGGGGCCGCGAAGGTCCGCTTCATTGGCCAGCCCGCGCAGATCGACGCGGCGGTCGCTGCGTGGAAGGCAGCGCACCCGCGTCCGGTCACGACCGTCGCGGCGGTTGCCGACCATATCGAGCATATCGCGCGCGTCGCGGGGCATGCGCATGTCGGTCTCGGGGCCGATCTCGACGGCATCCCCGACGCGCCGCAGGGCCTCGACGGCGTCGATACCTATCCCGTGCTGCTCGCCGAACTGGCGCGGCGCGGCTGGAGCGACGCCGACCTCGCTGCGCTGGCGGGCGGCAACGTCCTGCGCGCGCTGGAGGGGGCCGAGAAGGTCGCTGCGAGCCTCCGGAGCACGCTGCCGACGACGGCAACCCTGGCCACGCTCGACGGCGCGCAGCCGGTCAAGTGAAACGCTTCTACCGCGATGTCGCCGTCGTTACAGCTGAAGGCGGCCGGACCATCACGCTCGACGCGCGCCCGGTCCGCACGCCGGCGCGCGCGCCG
Organism: Sphingomonadales bacterium; assembly: GCA_038211965.1. GTDB lineage: Bacteria > Pseudomonadota > Alphaproteobacteria > Sphingomonadales > Sphingomonadaceae > Glacieibacterium. The sequence goes on along the minus strand of JBBQVB010000069.1, from coordinate 2,740 downwards.
CTGATCCTGCCGACCGCCGCACTCGCCGATGCCGTCGCCGCCGAATGGAGCGCGCAGGGCGATGCCGTCTTGCCACTGACGATGCCGCTCACCGGCCTGTCGAACGCCGCCATCGACCGCATCGCGCCCGATCGCGCGCGCTTCGCGGCGAGCCTCGCGGCGTTCGCGGCACACGATCTGCTCGTCTATCGCGCCGAAGGCCCGGCGCCGCTGGTCGCGCGTCAGGCGGCGGTCTGGGACCCGCTGCTGGCGTGGGCGGGCGCGCGCTACGACGTCGCCTTCACGCGGACGACGGGGATCGCTCACGTCGCGCAGCCGCCTGCGACGCTGGTCAGGCTCGGCGCAGCCTACGCCGCGTTCGATGCCTTCCGGCTTGCGGCGCTCAACCAGATCGTCACGGTCGCCGGTTCGGCGGTCGTCGGCCTGGCCGCGGCGGCGGGGCGGCTCGATGCCGATGGCGTCTGGGCGGTGGGTCAGCTCGACGAGCTGTGGCAGGCCGAGCAATGGGGCCGCGATCCGCTCGCCGAAGCGGGTCACAACGACAAGCGGACAGCGCTCGACGCCGCGCTGCGGCTTCTCGCGCTGCTGGATTGACCGGCCTGCGGGCACCCAGCACCACCCGCTGCATTTGCCGCATTGCCGAAGCCGAAGGGGGATGCGATTTCGCCGCCCGGTAGCGACCGCCTGCGTACTGGATGACCGATGACCGACACCCCGACCATCGATGCGATCATGCGCCGCGCGCCAGTCGTGCCGGTGATCGTCATTCACGATCCCGCGCAGGCCGCTGCGCTGGCGACGGCGCTCGTCGCCAGTGGCCTGACCGCGCTCGAAGTGACGCTGCGAACCCCCGCCGCGCTCGAGGCGATCGCCGAGATGGCGAAGATACCCGGAGCGGTCGTCGGCGCGGGGACGGTTCTCGACGAGGCGCAGCTCGATGCGGCGCTCGAGGCGGGGGCGCGGTTCGTCGTTTCGCCCGGCCTGACCGACCGGCTGGCGCGCGCGGCGATCGAGCGTGGCGTGCCGTTCCTGCCGGGCATCGCGACTGCCAGCGACATCATGCGCGGCCTCGACCTCGGCCTCGACCGTTTCAAGTTCTTTCCGGCAGCAGCAAGCGGCGGCATTCCGGCACTGCAGGCGCTCGCCGCGCCGTTCTCCGACATACGCTTCTGCCCGACGGGCGGCATCACTGCCGCGACCGCAGCCGACTGGCTCGCGCTGCCTTCGGTCGTCTGCGTCGGCGGCTCGTGGATGGTTGCCGGGGCGCTCGCCGGAGCGACCGGCTGACCGACGCGGTCGGTGGCGGCGCCGTATTGGTGCGGGCGGTCGGAATCGAACCGACACTCCTTGCGGAACGGGATTTTGAGTCCCGCGCGTCTACCAGTTTCACCACGCCCGCGTGCTGGGAGCGGCTGACTAGCGCGGCGCGCGGCCGAGGGCAACGGGCAGCGGCGCTTGCCAAGTCGGTTGGTTGCCCGCAAGGCGTGCGCGCATGAGACCACCCCGTTCGCCCGGTCCGCCCGGCAAAGGCCCGCAGGGGCCGCGCCAGCCCGCTGCGCGCCCGCCACGCACCGGCGGCCCCACCACTGCCCCACCGGTCCGCACAGGCCGTCCTGATGCCCCTCAGCGCCCCAGCTTCGGGCGACCTCCCGGGCTCGCCGAACTCGCCACCAGCCCGCGCGAGGCGCGGCGGCATATTCCGGGCGGACGCCTGCCCAAGCTGCCAGGAGCCAAGCCCGCGGCTGCGCGTACGCCACGCGGCAAGGCCGTTGCCCCCGCCAAGTCCGACGCGCCCCCCGCCACCGGCCGCCGCGCGCGGGGCGAGGTCCGCGCCGCCGCGCGCGCCGCCGGTCCGAGCGAGGTCGAGCCGCAGCGCATCGCCAAACTGCTCGCCCGCGCCGGGGTCGGGTCGCGCCGCGACATCGAGCGGATGATCGAGCAGGGCCTCGTCGCGTTGCGCGGCACCGTGCTCACGACACCCGCGACGATCGTGACGTCGCTCGACGGCATCACCGTCGAGGGCCGCGAGGTCGAGGCGATCGAGGCGACGCGACTGTTCCGCTTCCACAAGCCCGCGGGGTTCCTGACGACGGCGCGCGATCCCGGCGGACGCCCGACGATCTTCGACGCGCTGCCGCCCGGGCTGCCGCGCCTCGTGCCGGTCGGACGGCTCGACATGAATACCGAGGGGTTGCTGCTGCTGACCACCGACGGCGGGCTGAAACGCGCGCTCGAACTGCCGGTCAACGCGGTGTCGCGGCGCTACCGCGTGCGCGCCTTCGGCGAGATTTCGCAAGCCGCACTCGAGTCGCTGATCGAGGGCATTACCATCGACGGCATGCGCTACGGCCCCATCGACGCCGATATCGAGCGGCGTACGGGGGCCAACCTGTGGCTCCAGATGCGGCTGACCGAGGGCAAGAACCGCGAAATCCGCCGCGTGCTGGAATTCCTCGGGCTGCAGGTGTCGCGGCTGATCCGCACCGCCTACGGGCCGTTCGAACTCGGCGACCTCCCGCCGCGCGACGCCGACGAGATCCCCGCCAGCGCGATCGCGACGCTGCGCAAGGGGCTGGGGAAGAGCGGGGCGTGACACCTTTCTTCCCCCGCCCTGTTCAGGGACGGGAGCGGACGTGAGAATTGTCGCAGGCCTTCACCGGGGCCGCGCCCTCATCGCGCCCGCCGGCGAGGCGACCCGTCCGACGGCGGGTCGCGTCCGCGAGGCGCTGTTCTCGATGCT
>JBBQVB010000068.1:0-13550 GCA_038211965.1 Sphingomonadales bacterium | reverse complement strand
GGTCGCCGACTGGGTCGCGCGCTGACGCTGCGACGGCTGCACGCTTCGCGGCGCGGTGCAAAGCCGCTAGGGTCGGCGCTCGCCAAGGAGCAGCCATGCAGTTCGACCTGACCGACGACCAGCGCGCCATTCAGGAGGTCGCGCGCCGCTTCACCGCCGACCGCATCAGCCCGTTCGCGGCGGAATGGGACGAGAAGCACATCTTTCCGCGCGACACGATCCGCGAGGCCGCCGCGCTCGGTTTCGGGTCGATCTACGTCAGCGAGGCACAGGGCGGCATCGGGCTGGGGCGCATGGAGGCGGCGCTGATCATGGAGGCGATGGCCTACGGCTGCCCGAGCACCTCGGCGTTCATCTCGATCCACAACATGGCGGCGTGGATGATCGACAGCTTCGGCGCGGCGACGCTCAAGGCCAAGTACCTGCCGTCGCTGGTGCCGATGGACCGGATCGCCAGCTATTGCCTGACCGAACCCGGCTCGGGTTCCGTCGCCGCGGCGCTGCGCACGACCGCGGTGCGCGATGGCGGCGACTATGTCGTGACCGGCTCGAAGGCATTCATCTCGGGGGCGGGCGCCAACGACGTCTACGTGACCATGGTGCGGACCGGCGAGCCCGGCCCGCGCGGCATTTCGTGCCTCGTTATCGAGAAGGACATGGCAGGCGTCAGCTTCGGCGCGCCCGAACGCAAGCTCGGCTGGCACTCGCAGCCGACCGCACAGGTCAATCTGGACGGCGTGCGCGTGCCCGCCGAGAACCTCGTCGGGACCGAGGGCGAGGGCTTCAAGATCGCCATGGCGGGCCTCGACGGCGGCCGCCTCAACATCGGCGCGTGCTCGCTCGGCGGTGGCCAGCGTTGCCTCGACGAAGCGGTCGCCTACACCCGCCAGCGGTCTCAGTACGGCAAGGCGATCGTCGACTTCCAGGCGACGCAGTTCAAGCTCGCCGACATGGAAACCGACCTGCAAGCCGCGCGCACCCTGCTTTACACAGCGGCCGCAAAGGTCGGCGCGGGCGCGCCCGACAAGACCAAATTCGCCGCAATGGCCAAGCGCCTCGCGACCGACGCGGGGATGAGCATCGCCGACCGTGCGCTGCAGCTCCACGGCGGCTACGGCTATCTGATGGATTACCCCGTCGAGCGATTTTACCGCGACCTGCGCGTCCACCAGATTCTCGAAGGCACCAACGAGATCATGCGCGTCATCGTCGCGCGCGAACTTTTGCGCGAGACCAATTGATGCGCCCGCAATATCTCCCGGCGCTGGCCTGCTTCAACGCGCTGCTCGCGCTGACCTTCGGCACCTTCGCGGCGCACGGCATCAAGGATCCGCAGGCGCGCGAGTGGATCATGACCGGCGTGCTGTTCCAGCTGCCACACGTCGCGGCGGTGTTCGCGCTGCTCGGCTGGCGCGACACCGTGATGGTGCGCGGCGGCGCGTGGCTCGTGTCGGTCGGCAGCCTGGTATTTGCCTTCGATCTCGACCTGCTGGCGCTGGGCTGCCCGCGCTGGATCGCCGCCTTCGCGCCGATCGGCGGCACCTGCATGATGGCGGGCTGGGCGTGGCTGGTGCTGGCGAGCTTCGCCAGCGCCGCGATGGACAAGCGGCTCGGCGGGCCGCAGCCACCGACCTGACGCGGCGCCGCGCCGATACCCGCGCACCAGACACGCTCCAAAATGCAAGACGGGGACCGTGTTGCCACGGTCCCCGATCATGCGGTCCAGCGGTATGAGAGGTGTTTACAGTGCGGTGAGGTTGATCGCCGCCTGCTTGCCGCGCCGGTCTTCCTCGAGCTGGAAGCTGACGCGCTGACCTTCGCCGAGCCCCGACATGCCGGCGCGTTCGACCGCCGAGATGTGGACGAACGCATCCGGGCCGCCATCCTCGCGCTGAATGAAGCCGAAGCCCTTGGTGCCGTTGAAGAACTTGACGGTGCCCTCGACGCGCTCGCCGGGGGCTGCGCTGCCGCCGCCACTGCCGCCGCCCGAGCCGCCGAACTCGCGGCTCGCGCCGCCATAGCCGCCGCCACGCGGACCGTCGTTCGAGCGACCGCCGAAGCCGCCGCCGCCATCACGGTCGCGCGGCGGAGCGCGGTCGGTCACCGGCATCGGCTCGCCGTCGATGACCAGATCGGTCGCCGACACACGCCCGTTGCGCTCGGTCAGGGTGAATTCGAGTGGCTGGCCGTCGGCGAGGCCGGTCAGCCCTGCCTGCTCGACCGCCGAGATGTGGACGAACACGTCCTCGCCGCCGTCATCGCGGACGACGAAGCCGAAACCCTTCTGGCCGTTGAAGAACTTGACGCTGCCCTTCGCGGTGCCGAGGTTGATGCCGGGGCCCATGTCGCGCGGGGGACGCGGTCCACCGAAGCCACCGCCGCCGGCCGGACGCCCGCCGAAACCGCCGCCGCCTGGGCGACCGCCGAAGCCGCCGCCACCACCGCCGCCGAAGCGATCACCGCCGCCGCCGCCGCCGAAGCGGTCGCCACCACCGAAGCGGTCGCCGCCGCCTTCGAACTGGTCGAATCCGCGCTCGCGCTTGTCGAAGCCGCCACCACGTGCAGGCCCGCGCCCGCGTTTATCAAAGCCCATGTCAGTCTAGTCTTTCGCTTGCCGTAATTGTCTGTCGTCGAATGTCACAGAATGTCGTGCGTGCGTCGCATGTTGTGCTGGCGAGTTGAACGCGAGGCCGTCCGTCACAGTTCCAGAAGCGGCACGTCGAGCGCGACCATCGCACCGGACCACACCGCCCCGACTCGGTGCCTAGCTCAAAATCGATGCGCTGGCGAGCCGATAAAAGCGGGAACCGCCTGTCCTGTCTGCGGTTCAGGGGGACGACCCACCGCCCTGAACCACCGCTCCAAGGACCTTGCCGATGGCCATGCGCGCCGCAGCCCCGACCGACCATGCGCCCCCGGGGACCCACAAGGACCCCTATGCCAACCTCGGCGTGGCCGAGCGTGCCGTGTCGGTCGTCGCCGGAGCGGTGCTCGGAGTCGTCGCAACGCAGTCGAAGGGCGCGCTCGGCGTGATCCTCGGGGTATCGGGCGGCGTGCTGGTGGCGCGCGGGATTGGCGGTAGTGACCCGGCGAAGCGCCTGCTCGGCAGCGAGCCTGACGAACGGCGGCTGGCGAAGCGCGAAGGCTGGACGAGCGCTGCCAAGGCCCCGCGTTCGGTGACGATCAACGCCGATCGCGACACCGTCTGGGCAGTGCTGCGCGCCGTCGAGCGCTGGCCGTCGTTCATGGTCAACATCCGCAGCGCGGCCACCGACGGCGACCGGCTGAACTTCACCAGCGCGACCCCCGCGGGACCGATCGAAACGCAGGCCACGATCACCGACGATATCCCGCGCGAGCGCTTCGCGTGGGAATCGGTCGCGGGCAGCCGGCACCCCAATCGCGGTCGCATCGAACTGCGCGACGCGCCGGGCAACCGCGGCACCGAGGTTCACGCGCTCATCGCCTACCAGCCGCCGGGCGGCAGCCTCGGGCGCTATGCCGCCAAGCTGACACAGCAGGAGCCCGGCATCCAGACGCGGCGCGACCTCAAGCGTCTCAAGAGCCTGATCGAAGCCGGCGAGGTCGCGACCAACGCGCGCACCCACGCCGAGCAACGCGACAACGCCCCCAAAGCCTGAGCCGGAGAACCCGAATGCGCGCAGTCACCTGGCACGGCAAGCACGACATCCGCGTCGACACCGTTCCCGACCCCGAGATTCTCAACCCGCGCGATGCGATCATCAAGGTCACGTCGACGGCGATCTGCGGCTCCGACCTCCACCTCTACGACGCCGTCATCCCGACGATGATGAAGGGCGACATCATGGGCCACGAGTTCATGGGCGAGGTCGTCGATGTCGGCAGCGCGCACCGCAACGGCGATGCCAATGGCCATGCCCTCAAGGTCGGGCAGCGCGTCGTCGTGCCGTTCACCATCGCCTGCGGCAACTGCTTCTTCTGCGAGAAGGACCTGTGGTCGTGCTGCGACAACAGCTCGCCTGCCGACAACCAGGATATCGCCGAGACGATCATGGGCCATTCGCCGTCGGGACTGTTCGGCTACAGCCACATGACCGGCGGCTATGCCGGTGGGCAGGCCGAGTATGTCCGCGTACCGTTCGCCGACACCGGGCCGATGGTCGTCCCCGACCATCTCGAGGACGACCAGGTACTGTTCCTCACCGACATCTTCCCGACGGGTTACATGGCCGCCGAGCAGTGCGACATCGAACCGGGCGACACCGTCGCGATCTGGGGCTGTGGGCCGGTCGGCCAGTTCGCCATCCGCTCGTGCTTCATGCTCGGAGCCGAACGGGTCATCGCCATCGACCATCGCGAGGCCCGGCTGCAACTCGCCCGCGACGCCGGGGCCGACACGCTCAATTTCGAGACTGTCCATATCCTCGACGCGCTTACCGAGATGACCGGCGGGCGCGGCCCCGACCGCTGCATCGACGCGGTCGGGATGGAGGCGCACGGGCTATCGATCGACAACGTCATCGACCGCGTCAAGCAGGCGACGGGGCTGGGTACCGATCGCCCGCACGTCCTGCGCGAAGCGATCCTGGCGTGCCGCAAGGCGGGGACGATCAGCATTCCCGGCGTCTACGGCGGGTTTCTCGACAAGATTCCGTTCGGCGCGGCGATGAACAAGGGGCTGAGCTTCCGGACCGGGCAGACGCACGTCCACCGCTACCTCAAGCCGCTGCTCGACCGCATCGAGCGCGGCGACATCGACCCGCGCGTCGTCATCAGCCACCGCCTGCCGCTCGGCGACGCGCCGATGGCCTACAAGAACTTCAAGGACAATCAGGACGAATTTCGCAAGGTCGTACTCAAGCCATAGCCTTGCGAAACGCCGTGCCGGAACGCATCTAGCCGCGCATGGCCGACCTCGTCACGCTGTTCGCGCAACCATCGACATGGATCGCGCTGGCGACGCTGATCGCGATGGAGGTGGTGCTCGGCATCGACAACCTCGTCTTCATCTCGATCCTGACCAACAAGCTGCCGCCGGCCGACCAGGCGCGTGCGCGGCGCATCGGGATCGCGCTGGCGCTTGGGCTGCGGCTCGCGCTCCTCGGCACCGTGGCGTTCATCGTCACCCTGACCAAGCCGCTGTTCGAGGCGCTGGGGCACGGTTTCTCGTGGCGCGACCTGATCCTGATCGCCGGAGTCCTGTTCCTCGTCTGGAAGGCGACCAAGGAAATCCACCACAGCCTCGATCCGGTGCCGAGCGGCGACGTCTTCGATACCGGGTCGCCCGCCGCGCCGAGCCTCGGCTTCACCAGCGCAATCGGCCAGATCATCGCGCTCGATCTTGTCTTCAGCCTCGATTCGATCATCACGGCGGTCGGCATGACGTCGCACGTCCCGATCATGGTCGTCGCGGTCGTCGTCGCGGTCGCCGCGATGCTGTGGGCGTCGGGACCGCTGTCGGCCTTCATTGCGAAGAACCCGACGGTCGTCATGCTGGCGCTCGGCTTCCTGCTGATGATCGGCATGACCCTGATCGCCGAGGGCTTCGGCGCGCACGTCGACAAGGGCTATGTGTACGCCGCGATGGCCTTCTCGGCGGTCGTCGAGGGGCTCAACATCTGGTCGCGGTCGCGGCGGCAGCGATTAGGCGACGGCAGCAAAGTGTCGGAATAGTTTACACTTTCTTAACAAGGCCTTTCCCGATCGGGCCAGCGCGCTGATCCACGAAGGACAGCGGGTTGGCACGGGCTTTGCAGGGCAAACGAGGCAATCGCCCGGAGATTACCATGTTCAAGTCCTTCATGTTGGCTGCCATCCTTGCTGCCGCCACCCCCGCACTCGCGGCATCGCTGGTCTACGACACCGCCCCGACGACCCCCGGCAATCAGAACTGGGGCGGCACCCTCGGTCTCGATTTCAACGTCAACACCGCGGTGACCGTGACTGCGCTGGGGTCGTTCGACAGCGGCAAGGACGGGATCACCAGCAATATCTTCGTCGGCATTTTCGACCTGTCGACCGGCCTGCTCGTCGCGCCGGCGGTCAATCTCAACCGCACCGCCAACTGCGGCGGCACCGCCTATGTCAGTGTCGCGATCGCGCCGATCGTCCTCGCTGCCGGCAGCTACCAGCTCGCCTCGTGGGGTTACGATCAGGGGGCCGATATCAATTATAACAACAGCGGCCCGGGCGGCCCGATCGTCTTCGACAGCCTCTCGGGGGCGCTGACAGCGGTCGGCACGCGCTACAGCAACGGCAACGCGCCGGGCGTGCTGGCGACCAACAGCGCCATCGGCACGACGCGCTACGGTGCCGGCACTTTTGCCGCCGTCGTTCCCGAACCCGCGACATGGGGCCTGATGATCGCCGGGTTCGCGATGACCGGCGTTGCCGCCCGCCGCCGCAAGGCTTCGGTCGCCGCCTGACGCCGTTCGGCGATCGCACGAGGGCCGTTCCCGGGAGGGTGCGGCCCTTTCCTTTTGTGCCGGCCGCCGTCGCCTGCTAGTCCCCCCCGATGACCGTATATCTACACGAGGGCGACCTGCCCGGCGATGTCTTCGCCCCCGGCCCGATCGCCGTCGACAGCGAGACGATGGGGCTGCAACCGCATCGCGACCGGCTGTGCCTTCTCCAGCTGTCCGACGGCGGCCCCGACGAGCATCTCGTGCGTTTTTCGGGGGGCAATTACGACGCGCCGGTATTGAAGCGCATCCTCGCCGACCCCGCACGGCTCAAGCTCTATCATTTCGCGCGCTTCGACCTGGCGGTGATCGAGCAGTATCTCGGGGTGCGCGCGGCGCCTGCCTATTGCACCAAGATCGCCTCGAAGCTGATCCGCACCTACACCGACCGCCACGGCCTCAAGGATGTCCTCAAGGACACGCTCGGCATCGACATCTCGAAGCAGCAGCAGTCGACCGACTGGGGTGCCGCGGTGCTCAGCGACGCCCAGAAGGACTATGCCGCGTCAGACGTCCGCTACCTCCACCGCGCGCGCGACGTGCTCGACGAGCGGCTGGCGCGCGAGGGGCGCATGGAGCTCGCGCAGGCGTGTTTCGGGTTCCTGCCATGGCGCGCCAAGCTCGACCTCGCGGGCTGGCCCGAACTCGACATTTTCGCGCACGCATGACGGCAGCGGCGGCGGCATTCGACGACGCGCGGCGACGCCACGCCCTGCCCGGCACGGCGCGCGACGCCATCGTCACGGTCTTGAAGGTCGCGCTGCCGCTCGCCGCGCTCGGGCTCCTCGCGACGATCGTCGTCTGGCCGCTGACCAGCGCGCGCGAGTTCAGTTTTCTGCTGTCGAAGGACAAGGTGGCGATGGCCAAGGACCGTCTCCGCCTCGACAACGCAGTCTATCGTGGCCAGACCGCAAAGGGTCAGCCGTTCGTCATCAAGGCCGGCGGAGCGGTGCAGCGGTCGAGCGCGGTGCCCGTCGTCGAACTGTCGAACCTCGCGGCGACCCTGGCGATGGACGACGGCCCGGCGCGCGTCACCGCGCCGTCGGGACGCTATGACATGGACAACGACAAGCTGAACATCGCCGGGCCGGTGCGCGTCGACGGCGACGCGGGCTATACGCTCGACAGCCAGGGCGTCGAGGTCAGCCTGATCCAGCGCACGGTCAAGACCGACGAGCCGGTGCGCGGGACGCTGCCGCTCGGCACCTTCCACAGCGACCGGCTCAGCGCCGACCTGGCGGGGCGCAAGGTGCTCCTCGAAGGCCGCGCGCACTTGCACATCCTCGGGCGCTCGGCCAGACGGGCGGCGCGATGAAAGCCCCCCTGATTCTCGCGCTGTTGCTGCTTGCGTCTCCGCTTGCGGCACAGACCTCGGCGCTGCGGGGCCACAACACCGATGCGCCGATCGACTTCGACGCGGCGCGGATCGAGGTCCGCGACAAGGACGATCAGGCGCTGCTGACCGGCGACGTCAAGATCCGCCAGGCCGATATGACGCTCGATGCCGACAGCGTGAAGATCTTCTACCTGCGCCCCAAGGTCGGCGAGCCGAGCGTCAAGCGCCTCGACGCCCAGGGGAATGTCCGCCTGACCTCGCCGTCGGAAAAGGCCAGCGGACGCTACGGCATCTACGACGTCGAGCAGAAGCAGATCACGCTGATCGGCGACGTCGTGCTCAACCGCGGCGAGTCGCAGCTCCGCGGCCAGCGGCTGGCGATCGACCTCGAGAGCGGCCGTTCGACCCTCGACGGCGCGGCGAGCGGCGGCGGCAAGTCCGGTACGCCGGCGACCTCGGGCCGCGTTTCGGGGCGCTTCGTCGTACCGCCGAGAACAGCTGCGAAATAGTAAAATCTGCCTCCTCCGCTCAGGGGGTGGACCGTAAGTTTGCAGGTCGTCGGCCCCGGCGTCATAAGCAACGCGGGGGACCGGTATGAGTGACAGCGACTTCGAGCGATTGATGGCAGCCGCAGACGCTGCCGAGCGGGCCGGACAGGCGGCGACGGCAGCGCGCCACTATACCGCCGCGCTGGCCCTGCGCCCCGATGACGCGGGCGCACTCAATGCGCTCGGGCTGCTGACGCTGTACGGCGGCGACGCGACCGCAGCGATCCACTTGCTTCGGCGCGCGACGCTCGCCGATCCGCAGGCCGCGATGCTGTGGCTCAACCTGTCGAGTGCCTATCGCCAGACCGGCGACGACGGCAGCGAGCGCGCTGCGCTGGCTGCGGCGATCGACCTCGACCCCTATGCGCTGCCCGCGCTGGTCCGCAAGGCGCAGCTCCACGAGCGGCGCGGCGAGGAGGCGCAGGCGACCACCGCATGGCGGACCCTCCTCGACGCGCTGCCGCCCGAAAGCCAACGCCCCGACGCGCTGCGCCAGATCGCCGACCACGCCGCTGCCTATGTCGCCGAGCGCAGCGCGCGCTTCGGCGAGGCCCTGAGCGCGGGCCTCGCGCGCGAACTTGCGCAGTACGACGGGACCGAGCGGCGGCGCTTCGATGCCTGCGTCGCGCACGTGTTGGGCAAGCGGCGCATCTACACCCCGAGCTGTGCCGGGCTGCACTTTCCGTTCCTGCCCGCCGACGAATTCCTCGCCGAGCGGCGCTTTCCATGGTTCGCGGCGTTCGAAGCGCAAACCCCGGCGATCCGCACCGAGCTCGAAAACCTGCTTGCCGACGGCGGCGACGGCATCGTGCCCTATGTCGATCAACCGCAGGGCGCACGGCCCAACGTTTGGTCGCCGCTCAACCGCTCGACGAAGTGGGGGGCGTACTACCTCTGGCACTACGGTGTGCAACAGGACGCGGCGTGCGCCCGCTGCCCGATCACGGCCGCAGCGGTGGCGGCGGTGCCGCGCGTCGACATCCCGGGCCGCGCGCCGACGGCGTTCTTCTCGCTGCTCGAACCCCACACGCGCATCCCGCCGCACACCGGGGTGACCAACACGCGCGTCACCGTCCATCTGCCGCTGATCGTCCCCGAAAACTGCGGCTTTCGCGTCGGCGGCGAGACGCGCGCATGGGTCGAGGGCCGCGCTTTCGCTTTCGACGACACCATCGAACACGAGGCGTGGAACGACAGCGACAGGCTCCGCGCGGTGCTCATCGTCGATGTCTGGAACCCCTATCTGACGGAAATCGAACAATCTCTGATCCGCGCCTTCTATACCGCCGCCGATGCGACCGGCCTCAATCCCGAAGCACCGTCGCCGTCCCAGTGACCCCGCCGTGAATGCGACCAACGGGTTAACCGCATCGCAGCTTTGCAACCTTAGGCTGATACGCTAAGCGAACCCGAGGTCATGCACGTTTCGGGCCAAGTCGAGCGCGAGGGGGCTGAGTGGCGGACGTCGAGGTCATGGAGCGGGCGGCGGAGGCGCGGGCCGAAGCATCGCAGCGCGGTCTTGCGGTCGTCGCGATCGGCAAGCGCTACGACAAGCGCGTCGTGCTCCGCGACGTGTCGCTGACGGTCAATCGCGGCGAGGTCGTCGGGCTGCTCGGTCCCAATGGCGCGGGCAAAACGACCTGCTTCTACTCGGTCATGGGCCTCGCGATGCCCGATCAGGGACGCATCCTGCTCGACGGCGTCGATATCACCGGGCTGCCGATGTATCGCCGCGCCGCTCTGGGCCTCGGCTATCTACCGCAAGAAACCTCGATCTTCCGCGGCATGACGGTGGCGCAGAATATCTCGAGCGTTCTCGAAGTCTCCGAGCCGAACCCCGCGGCGCGCGCCGCCCGACTCGAGGAACTGCTCGATGAGTTCCACATCGCCCGCCTGCGCGACGCCCCGGCGATGGCCCTGTCGGGGGGCGAGCGGCGCCGCTGCGAAATCGCGCGCGCGCTTGCCGCCCACCCGTCGATCATGCTCCTCGACGAGCCCTTCGCGGGGATCGACCCGATCTCGATCGCCGATATCCGCGCGCTTGTCGTCCAGCTCCGCGACCGCGACATCGGCGTACTGATCACCGACCACAATGTCCGCGAGACGCTCGAAATCGTCGACCGCGCCTGCATCATCTACGACGGTCGCGTGCTGTTCGAGGGGACGCCCGAGGCGCTGGTCGCCGACGAGACGGTGCGGCGCGTGTACCTCGGCGAGGGGTTCAGCCTGTGACCTCGACCGGATAGCATGAGCCTCGGCCCACGCCTCGACCTGCGCCAGTCGCAGAGCCTCGTCATGACGCCGCAGCTCCAGCAGGCGATCAAGCTGCTGGCGCTGACCAACCTCGAGCTCGAGGCCTATATCGGCGAGGAGCTCGACCGCAACCCGCTGCTCGACACCGCGCCCGAGGAGCCGGGCGACGCGCGCGTCGAACCTGCGCCCGAAGTGTCCGCGAGTGGCGAAGCCGCGGGCACGGATCAGCTGATCGCCGGCGGCGATGCGACCGCCGATGCCCCGCTCGATGTCGACTACGGCGCCGAGACCTTCCACCACGACAGCGCCAGCGACAGCATCGGGTCGGGCGCGAGCAGCGCCGCGGCATCGGGCGACACCCCCGATTTCGACAGTTTCGCCGCTGCCGAAGCGTCGCTGATCGACCTGCTGATCGAACAGGCGGTCGCCGCGTTCGACGGCGCGCAGCTGATCATCGCGCGCCACCTGATCGACCTGATCGACGACTCGGGCTATCTGATCGGCGACATCGCCGACGTCGCCGACCGCCTCGACGCGCTGCCCGAGGAAGTCGCCGCCGTGCTTGCGGTGATCCAGACCTTCGAGCCGTCGGGCGTCGGCGCGCGGACACTGGGCGAATGCCTCGCCATCCAGGCGCGCGAGGCCGATCGCTACGACCCCGCGATGGCGTGCCTGCTCGATCATCTCGACGTGCTGGCGCGCGGTGACCTCGCGACGCTGCGGCGGCTGTGCGGCGTCGATCACGAAGACATCTCGGACATGATCCGCGAGTTGCGCGCCTATAATCCCAAGCCCGGGCTGCGCTACGGCGGCGAGCGCACGCAGGCGGTGGTGGCGGACGTGTTCGTGTCGCGCGGCCGTGACGGCTGGCGCGTCGAGCTCAACAACGCGACGCTGCCGCGCGTGCTTGTCGACCGCGACTATTATGCCGAGCTGGCGCGCACCGGCACCAAGGCGACCAAGACCTACCTCACCGACTGTTTGATTTCGGCGAACTGGCTGGTGAAAGCGCTGGATCAAAGGGCTTCGACGATCGTCAAGGTGGCGACCGAACTGGTGCGCCAGCAGCAGGCGTTCTTCGAAGGCGGCGTCCACCACCTCCGCCCGCTGACGCTGCGCGCCATCGCCGAGGCGATCGGCATGCACGAATCGACGATCAGCCGCGTCACCTCGAACAAATACCTGCAATGCGAGCGCGGGCTGTTCGAACTGCGCTATTTCTTCACATCCGCGATCCAGTCGACCGGCGGCGGCGATGCCGTCTCGGCCAGCACCGTCCGCGACCGCATCGCCCGCCTCATCGCCGCCGAAAGCCCCGACGAGACACTAAGCGACGACAAGCTCGTCGAGGTCTTGAACGCCGAAGGCTTCGACATCGCGCGGCGGACGGTGGCGAAATACCGCGAGGCGTTAGGCCTGGGATCGAGCGTCGCGCGGCGACGGGCAAAGGTGCTCGAGGCGGCGATTTAGGAAAACCGCGCGAATACCAAGTTCGGATGCCACATGCGCGGAGGGACGCTGCTAGCGGCTGCAATCAGTCAGTCGTTCGTTGATCCGATCAGATCGGCCGTCGCCAACCCCAACCCAACTTCCGCTGCCGCCGCCTCGAATGCCGAAAGGATCGCCGCGATCTGTTCGGGGGTATGCTCGGCGCACAGCGAGCAGCGCAGCAGGAACGTCCCCATCGGCGTCGCGGGGGGCCGCGCGAAATTGACGTAGATGCCGCGTTCGAGGAGCGCCTGCCACATGCGGACGGTGGTGACCTGATCGGGCATCATCACCGCGATGATCGCGCTCTGCGCTTCCGGCGTGCCGAGGGTGAAGCCGCGCGCACGCAGGCCGTCGTGCATCGCGCGCGTATTGCCCCAAAGCTGGCCGCGCTTGTTCGAATTGTGCATCAGCTTGCGGATCGACGCGGCGCTCGACGCCATGACCGTCGGCGGCAGCGCGGCGGTGAAGACATAGGGGCGGCAGACGAGGCGCAGCGCCTCGAACTTGGGGTGGTTCGAGACGCAGAAGCCGCCGACGGTGCCGACCGACTTCGAGAAGGTGCCGATGATGAAATCGACGTCCGCCTCGACGCCTGCCGCCTCGGTGACGCCGCGACCGTGGTCGCCGAAGAAGCCCATCGCATGCGCCTCGTCGACGAGGATCATCGCGCCCGCGTCCTTCGCCACCGCGACCATTTCGGCCAAGGGCGCGATGTCGCCGAGCATCGAATAGACGCCTTCGAGGACGACGAGCTTGCCCGCCTCGGGGGGCAGGCGACCGAGGCGCTTGGCGAGGTCCTCGACGCTGTTGTGACGGAAGCGCACGATGTCGGCATTGCCCAGCGCGCAGCCGTCGTAGATCGAGGCGTGGCTGTCGGCGTCGAGAATGACGTAATCGCCGCGCCCCGCCAGCGTCGAAACGATGCCGAGATTGGCCTGGTAACCCGTCGAGAACACCATGGCGTGCGTGGTGCCGTAGAACTCGCACAGCGCCGCCTCGCAGTCCCTGTGGCTGGCGTAGGTGCCGTTGAGCACCCGGCTGCCCGTCGTCCCCGCGCCGAAGTCGCGCAGCGCCGCCTCGCCCGCCGCGATCACGTCGGCGTCGAAGGTCATTCCCATGTAGTTGTAGGTGCCGACTAGGATCGTGCGCTTGCCGGCAATCGTCGCTTCGGTCGGCGAGTGCACCGCCGTCATCACCACCCCGACGGGGTCGCGCATCCCGGCGTCGAGGACCATCTGGCGCTCGGCGACGAGGCCGTCAAACTTCGACAGCAGGTCGGCAGGACCGCTCCTGACCGCAGTGATATCGGGCACCGCGCTGGCTTCGCCCATCGCGCCGGCGTCGCTCATTTCGCGAGCTTCGCCACGGCATCGGCGACCTGGCCGACGGTTTCGAGCTCGGGGAGCAGGTTGAGCGGCAGCACGATATCCCACTCGTCCTCGATGTTGGCGACGAGGTCCATGACGGTCAGCGAATCGA
>JBBQVB010000067.1:0-13550 GCA_038211965.1 Sphingomonadales bacterium | reverse complement strand
CGTATCTCAACCTGATCGAGCGCAACCAGCGCCCGCTGACCGCAGCGTTCCTGCTCAAACTCGCGGCCACCTATAATCTCGACTTGCGCCAGCTGACTGGCGACGACGGCGACGCGCTGGCGGGCGAGCTGGCGCGGGTGTTCGCCGAACCCGCGCTGACCGGCATCGAGGTTGGACGCGCCGAACTCGCGGAGGTCGCGGCCGCATCGCCCGGCGTCGCGCAGGCGCTGCTCCGCCTCCATGCCGCATTGGGCGGACAGGTGGCGCCCCCCGAGGAGGCCGGACCCATCGAGGCGGTCACCGAATTCCTCCTCGACCGCCGCAATCACTTCCCCGATCTCGACGCGGCGTGCGAGGCGCTGGCCGACGATCTGCGGCTGGCGGCGGGCGACCTTGGCGCGGCGATCGCCGACCGGCTGCGCGTCCGTCACGGGCTGAGCGTCCGTCTGCTTCCCGCCAGCGTCATGCCCGACCTGCTGCGCCGTCTCGACCTCCATGCGCGCCAGCTCCAGCTGTCCGAATCGCTCGACGCCGCGTCGCGGACCTTCGCGTTGGCGGGACAGCTGGCGACGAGCGAATTGCGCGGCGTCATCGACGCCATCGTCGCGGGTGCAGGGTTCGCCGGCGACGGCGCGCGCCGCCTCGCGGTGCAGTCGCTCGTCAACTACGCGGCTGCGGCGATCATGATGCCCTATGCGCGCTTCCACGGCGCGTGCGAGGCGCTCGCTTACGACGTCGAGCTGCTCCAGGCGCGTTTCGGCGCGGGGTTCGAGCAGGTCGCGCACCGGCTGACGACGCTCCAGCGTCCGGGCCTGCGCGGGGTGCCGTTCTTCCTGCTCCGCGTCGACCGTGCGGGGAACATCTCGAAGCGCTTCTCCGGCAGTCGAAGCCAGCTGGCGTCGCGCGGCGGCGGCTGCCCGCTGTGGACGCTGCACGCCGCCTTCGACCGCCCCGGCAGCATCGCGCGGCAGGTCGTCGAGACCGAGGACGGCGCGCGCTTCCTGACCGCGACGCGCACCGTGCGCACCTATGCGATGCCCTTCGGCCAGCCGCGCCCCGAGTTCGCCGTGCTGATCGGTTGCGCGGTCGAGCATGCCCGCCCGCTGGCGTACGCGGCGGGGCTAGACCTCGACGGGCCGGGCGCGACGCCGATCGGCCTGGGTTGCACATCCTGCCGCCGCGCGGCATGTCGCCAGCGCAGCCTGCCTCCGCGGGGGAGCCGGCTGGTCGTCGACGAACGCACGCGCGGCATCACGCCGTTCCGCTTTGCCCCGCCGGGAGACTGACTTTGGCCATTCAGGGCGTTCAGATCACGGGCACGATGCGCCCCGGTTTCGAGACCATCCTGACCGACGCGGCGCTGTTGTTCGTCGCCAATCTCCACCGGCTCTACGACCCGACGCGGCGCGCCCTGCTGCGCGCGCGCGAGCAGCGGCAGGAGTGGTGGGACGCGGGAAATGCCATCGACTTCGCCCCCGAGACCTCGTCGGTCCGCGACGGCACGTGGACGGTTGCGGGGTCGCCGCCCGACCTGCAGGACCGCCGCGTCGAGATCACCGGGCCGGTCGATCGCAAGATGGTCATCAACGCGCTGAACTCGGGCGCGAAATGCTTCATGGCCGACTTCGAGGACGCCACCGCGCCGTCGTGGGAGAACATGGTCGACGGCCAGGTCAACCTGCGCGATGCCGTCGCGGGGACGATCACCTTCGAGGACAGGGGCAAGTCGTACGCGCTCAACGCCGCGACGGCGACGCTGATCGCGCGCCCGCGCGGCTGGCATCTCCCCGAAGCGCACATGATCGTCGACGGCGACCCCGTCGCCGGCGCGCTGTGCGATTTCGGGCTGTATTTCTTCCACAACGCCCGCGCCTTGGTGGCGAAGGGGTCGGGGCCGTATTTCTACCTTCCCAAGCTCGAGCATTATCTCGAGGCGCGGTTGTGGAACAACGTCTTCGTCTATGCCCAGTCGGTGCTCGGGCTGCCCGTCGGGACGATCAAGGGCACCGTTCTGATCGAGACGCTACCCGGCGCGTTCATGGCGGACGAGATCCTTTACGAGCTGCGCGACCACATTGCCGCGCTCAACTGCGGGCGCTGGGATTACATCTTCAGCTATATCAAATGCTTCCGGAGCAGCGCGGCGCACGTGCTGCCCGACCGGGCGGCAGTCAACATGACGGTGCCGTTCATGCGCGACTATGCGCTGCACGTCATCCGCACCTGCCACAAGCGTGGCGCGCACGCGATGGGGGGGATGAGCGCCTTCATCCCGGTCAAGGGCGACGATGCGGCGAACGACAAGGCGTTTGCGGCGGTGCGCGCCGACAAGGAGCGCGAGGCGGGCTTCGGCCACGACGGCACCTGGGTCGCGCACCCGGGCCTCGTTGGCGTCGCGATGGAGGTTTTCGACGCGGCGATGCCGGGGCCGAACCAGCTCGCCAAGATTCCCGAGGGACATGCTACTGCCGAGGGGCTTACTGCCGCACCGCCGGGCCCGAAGACGCTTGCGGGCCTGACCAGCAACATCAACGTCGGCATCGGCTACATCGCATCGTGGCTGCGCGGGCAGGGCGCGGCCCCCCTCCACAATCTGATGGAGGACGCGGCTACTGCCGAGATCAGCCGCACGCAGGTGTGGCAGTGGCGCACGACGCACACGACCCTCGACAGCGGCGAGGTCGTCGACGCCGCGCTGATCGAACGCACGATCGCCGAACAGCTCGACGTCTGGGAGGCGGCGGTCGGCGGCAACTACTTCGCGGCGGGCAAGTACCGCGAGGCGGCGGACGTGTTCCGCACGCTGGTGCTGGCGGATTCGCTCGAACCGTTCCTGACGCTCCCGGCGTACGCGCACTATTTCGCCAAGGCTGCCTGAGTAAGGGGCGGCACGTCGGCGACCGTCACACCGCCCCCCGGGGCGTGCGGTCGCGCGACCGGCGACGGCCTGCGTCAGGCCGCGACCGCCATCGGGCGGCGGCGGCGCGCTGCGGCACCGACCATAACGAAGCCCGCGATGAGCATCCCCCACGTCGCCGGCTCGGGCACCGCCGAGACGTTGACGCCGTCGAGCAGCGCGACCGGCGGCAGGCCGTTCGGCGAGCCGACCGACAGGAACGACAGGACGTCGCTGGTCGAGGTCGCGGTGAAGGTGAAGGCCTGGCTGAACCAGCCCTGGAAGCCCTGCGAGGGATTGGCGACCGTCGGGGTCGACTGGGTGACGCCGCCGAAGGTGACGTCGAGCCGTTCGGTCGTGTCGCCGGTCCGGTTCTGCAGCTGCGTCGCGGCCCAGTAGAACGACACGCTGTACTGCGCGCCGATCGTCAGCCCGTTGATCACCTGCGTCAACGCACCGTTGAACCCGGTGTCGCCGTCGAGGACGACGAACTTGCCGCCGTCGGGACTGGCCCCGGTGAAGGCGTTCGACAGCTTCTGGCCGAGCTCGCCGAAGCGCGTCACGGTTTCGGTCGTCGTCGCCGTCGTCGGGTCCATGTAGAGGTTGAAGGCATTGCTGTTCGCCGACGTCCAGCCGGTCGGCCCGACGCCGCTCGGGAACGACGCGCCGAATCCGGTCTGCTGGACATAGCCGGTCTCGAAGCTGCCGTTGGTGGCGAGATTGGCCCCCGCTCCCGTGGCTGCGGTCAGTGCCAGCACCGCTGCTGCCGCCAGTATCCTGATCTGCATTTCACCCTCCAGACGTCGGGGCCGATCGCCATCTAGGCGTCGACCGCGTGAAAACCGTAACGGCCGCCCGAAAAAGACAAATGAAACGGGTCGGAAACTGTCGGAAAACTTTACAGTTGAGCGGTCCGGCCGCGCGCCCACGCGGGCGCGGCGGCCTGTGCGGCGGCCTGTGCGGTGGGTTTCGGCGGCGGTTTCCGCACGCCTACTGCATGAACCAGCCGTGGCTCACGACGATGCTCTGCCCCGTCAGCGCGTTGGTCGGGAAGCCCGCGAGGAACACGGCGGTGCGCGCCACGTCGTCGACGGTGGTGAACTCGCCGTCGACGGTTTCCTTGAGCATAACGTCCCTGATCACTGCTTCTTCCGAAATGCCAAGTTCCTTGGCCTGTTCGGGAATCTGCTTCTCGACCAGCGGGGTGCGGACGAAGCCGGGGCAGATGACGTTGGCGCGGACGCCGTGCGCGGCACCTTCCTTGGCGACGACCTTGGCGAACCCGACGAGGCCATGCTTGGCGGTGACATAGGGGGCCTTGAGCTTCGAAGCCTCCTTCGAGTGCACCGAGCCCATGTAGATGACGCTGCCGCCGCGTCCCTGCGCATACATGTGCTGGAGGCATGCGCGGGTGGTGAGGAACGCGCCGTCGAGGTGGATCGCCAGCAGCTTCTTCCAATCGGCGAACTTGTAGGTGTCGACCGGCCCGACGATCTGAATACCCGCGTTCGACACAAGGATGTCGATGCCACCGAATTTCGCCGCGACGGCTGCGATGCCGGCGTCGACCTGATCCTCCTGCGTCACGTCCATCGCGACCCCCATCGCGCGTTCGCCGCTCGGGTCGAACTCGAGCGCGGTGGCGTTCGCCGCGTCGATGTTGAGGTCGGCGATCGCCACCTTGGCACCGTTGGCTAGGAACTCCTTGGCGATATCCTTGCCGATGCCGCTGGCGGCGCCGGTGACGACGGCGACCTTGTCCTGGAGGGGGAGGCTCATGCGGGGTCCTTCATGGCTTTTGCGGGGTGGTCGGGTTCGTCGGCGGGGCGCGTGAAGTCATAGACATTGACCCCCGACGGCTCGCTGGGCGGGGTCAGCACTTCGGGATGGTCGAGGGTCTTGTCGGCATCGCGTTTCCCCGCGCGCCAATGGTCCTCCATCGTCGCGCGCGAGAAGTCGTAATCCTTCGACTGGCCCTCGTAGGCGGGCGAGCGATAGATCAGCTGGACGATATTGAACACCGCCGGGTCCGATGCCTTGGCGAGCAGCATCGCCTCCTCGCTTCCGACCAGCTCGGGCGGCATCCGCTTGAGCAATTCGTTGAACGCCGCACGCAGCTTCTGGGTGCGGCGGAAGTCGTCGGTCGCGGCGCGCGTGCGGCTCGAAAACTGGATGTCCTTCATGCGCACCGCGACATCGGCGAGCGTCTGCGGCGTTTTCCCGCGCGCACTCCACAGGTCGACCTGAAGCACTAGCGTGTCGAGGTCGGAGCCCGCCGACAGCACCCAGTCGAGCGGCGTGTTCGATACCATGCCGCCGTCCCAATACAGCTCGCCGTCGATCTCGACCGCCGGGAAGGCCGGTGGCAGCGCGCCGCTCGCCATGATGTGCTCGGCGCGGATTTCGTCGGTGGCGTTGTCGAAATAGGCGAAGTTGCCGGTGCGGACGTTGACCGCGCCGACGCTGAATCGCATCTCCTTGCGGTTGATACGCTTGAAGTCGATCAGGCCCTCGAGCGTCGCCTTGAGCGCCGACGTGTCGTACCAGCTCGTCGCCGCTGCGCCGCCGCCGTGCAGCCACGTCGGCGGTGGGAAGCGCGGCGTGAAGAACCCTGCGACACCGTTGACGAGCACGTCGCCCGCCGCGAACTGGTTGATCGCGCCGCGCGCCGAGTCGTGATGGAAGAACGGCGTCCAGAAGCTGCTCAGCCCCGACTTGCCTGCACTGACGAGGTCCCAGAAGGCGCGCAGCTTCGGCACGCGGTCGGCGGGCGCATTGCCCGCGATGATCGCGCTGTTGATCGCGCCGATCGAGATGCCGGCGATCCACGTCGGCTCGATGCCGCGCGCCTGCAGCGCTTCGTAGACGCCGGCCTGATACGAACCGAGCGCACCGCCGCCCTGGAGCAGCAGCGCGATACTCTCGAACGCGGTGGCGCAAGGCCGGGGCGGTTCGGGCGCGGCGGCGACGGCTTTACTCACGCTCGGGCACCGGCACGTTAAAGCCGTTCAGCGTCGTCGAGACCATCGCGTAGAGGCCGACAAGGTAGATCATCTCGTTGACGCCGTGCTGGCCGAAGGTCGCGACCGCGAGGCGGTAGATCGGCTCGGGCAGCGTGCCGCCGCGCACCAGCGCAAAGGCCAGATCGAAGGCGATGCTCTCGTCGGCGCTCAGATCGGTCGGCTTGAGGTCGGCGGTGATCGTCGCGAGGCGTTCTGCCGACATACCTTCGCGCTCGGCAACGGCGATGTGCGCGTAGATCTCGTACGCCGCGTCGAAGCGTGCACCGACGACGAGAATGACGATCTGGCGGATCGGATCGGGCAGCGAAGCCTGCGCCGTCATCGCCAGCGTCAGGTCCCAGATCGCCTTGCCGATGACGGGCTCATGCAGCCACGGGTTCCAAGGCCCCATTAGCGCGCCGTCGTCGCGCTCGACCCTGAAGGCGTTGAAGTTGCTCGCGATACCCTTGCGCATCTCGTCGTAAAGCGGGCGCTGCGCAGCGGTCAGGTCGGCGGGCGGGATCAGTGGCAGGCGCATGCAATGCTCCTCGGTCGACGACTGTTCGGCGGCTATCCGGCGGTTGTTACAACCGATCGATGAGCGTGTCCCCATTATCTGCTGCGCCGCACAATCCCGGCGTGTCGCCCCCGAAGCCGCTCACGCAACGAGTCTGCCAGAGAGCAAATCGTGCGGTACGTTGATAATCGTTCGCATTTGCGGGTGACCCGCATTATATCCCGCGCATGGCCAACGTCATCACCCTCGCACGTGGCGTGCGCGCGACCATCGCGGGCATCGACATCGGCGGTTGCGATCCCATCACGGCGCGTCGGCTGCACGAAATGGGCTTCGACGACGGTGTCGAGGTCGAGGTGCTGCATCGCGGCCCGGTCGGTGGCTGCCCGCTGGCAGTGCGCGTCGGCAACATGACGGTGGCACTACGCCGCGATCTCGCCGCGCTGATCGAGGTCGAGGCGTTCCACGAGGTGGCCGCGTGAACGTCGCGATCGCCGAGCGGATCGTGATCCCCACGACGGCGCGCCCCTTGCTCGCGGCGCTGGTCGGCAACCCCAACGCCGGCAAGACCTCGCTGTTCAACGCGCTGACCGGCTCGCGCCAGAAGGTCGGCAATTATCCCGGCGTGACCGTCGAGCGCAAATCGGGGCGACTTTGCCTTGCCGACGGATCGCTGGTCGAGCTGGTCGATCTGCCGGGCACCTACAGCCTCAACCCACGCTCCCCCGACGAGGCGGTGACGCGCGACATGGTGCTGGGCACCCAGGCGGGCGAGCGCCGCCCCGACGCCATCGTCGCGGTGATCGACGCGACCAACCTGCGCAACCACCTGCGCTTCGTGCTCGAATTGCGGCGGCTCGGCCTGCCGATGGTCGTCGCGCTCAACATGATCGACCTCGCCGAACGTGACGGCACCGAGATCGATGTCGCGCGGCTGAGCAGCATCCTCGGCCTGCCCGTCGTGCCGACGGTGGCAGTTCGCAAGCGTGGCCTCGCCGAGCTGGCCGAAACCCTCGCGCCCCTCCTTGCCAGCGCCGCGCCGACCGCCGCCGCTGTGCCCGAAGCCGATATCCGCCTCCTGCAACGCGAAGCGCGCGTCATCGCCGATACCGTCACCATTGCCCAAGGCGAGGGCCGCCGCTGGTCGCAGCGCCTCGACGCGGTCGCGCTGCACCCAGTCATGGGGCCATTGCTGCTCGTCGCGTTGATTTTCGTGATGTTTCAGAGTGTCTTCACGCTCGCCGAAGCGCCGATGGACGCGCTGTCGGGGGGCGTCGCATGGTTGCAGGCGCAGCTCGCCACCGCGCTCCCCGACAACTGGCTGCGCAGCCTGCTCAACGACGGCGTGCTCGGCGGCGTCGGCGCGGTGATCGTCTTCCTGCCGCAGATCCTCATCCTGTTCTTCTTCATCCTCTGCCTCGAGCAATCGGGCTATATGACGCGCGCGGCGTTCCTGATGGACCGCGTCATGGCGCGCGTCGGGCTGAACGGGCGGGCGTTCATCCCGCTGATCAGCAGCTTCGCCTGCGCCATCCCCGGCATCATGGCGACGCGCACCATCGACAATCCCAAGGACCGGCTGACGACGATCCTGATCGCGCCGCTGATGACCTGCTCGGCGCGGCTCCCGGTCTATGCCATCGTCATCGCGGCGTTCATCCCTAACCGACCCGTCGCGGGCGTATTGGGGCTGCAGGGCCTCGTCTTGTTCGGACTGTACGTCGCGGGCGTCGGCGGCGCGCTGGTGGCGGCGTGGGCGCTGCGGCGGACGGTGACGCGCGGTGCCACGCCGACCTTCCTGATGGAGATGCCCGCGTACCAATGGCCCGCGCCGCGCGACATCGGCATCGGCCTATACCAGCGCGCGTGGGCGTTCCTCGGGCGCGCCGGAGGGATCATACTGCTGTCGACAGTCGCGCTCTGGGCGCTGGCGTCGTGGCCCAAACCGCCTGCGGGGGCGACGCGCCCGGCGCTCGAATACAGTATCGCCGGGCAGATCGGCGCGGGTCTCGAGCATGTCTTCCGCCCGATCGGCTTCAACAAGGAGATCGCGCTGGCGCTCGTCCCCGGCATGGCGGCGCGCGAGGTCGCGGTCAGCGCGCTCGGCACGGTCTATTCGCTGCAGGGCACCGACGCCGATCACGCGCAACCCCTCGTCGAGCGCCTGCGTCATGCGTGGAGCCTGCCGACCGCGCTGGCGTTCCTTGCGTGGTACGTGTTCGCGCCGCAGTGCATCTCGACGCTCGCGGTGACGCGCCGCGAAACCAACGGCTGGGCGTGGCCGGCGTTCATGTTCGGCTATCTGTTCGCGCTGGCTTATGCGGCGGCGGGGTTGACCTACTGGGTGGCGCGGGCGCTGGCTTAGTCCGCCAATCCCACCAGCACGATCATCACCGCAAACAGCGTCAGCGTCAGTACCGACGCGATGCTGAGCACCGCCGCCCGCCACAGCGCGCCGCCGGTGGTCAGCGCATAGGCACCCTTGAGTTGCGCGAAGATGTGGACGGGCGGGACAAGCAAGAGCACCCCCACGATACCGCTCGAAAAATTGGTATCGCCGCCGCTCGTTCGCGTGCCTGCCAAGGGGTCGAACTTCCCAAGGACGGCGATCAGAATGAACAATAGCGACATGAACGACAACGAATAGAGCGTGAAAACGACATGGTCGAAGGTCCGCACGCCCCGCTTCCAGAAGAACATCAGCCACAAGGTCGGCAATGACAACGGCACGAGCAGGAAGCTGAGCTTATAGGCTTTCTGCTCGATCTTGTAGAGTGCGAAGTCGGGATCGAGCAGTGCCTTGTGGAGGTTCTTGTCGACGCCCGGGATGTCCGAATTGATCTTGAATTTGCCCGCACGAGCGTCCTCTGCGACCGACTCCTGCCACGTCCTGGCCTTGCCGACTACCGCGCCTGCTGCCGGTTTCATCGCCTCGGCGCGCTTGAGAGCGTTTTCGGCAAGCGCCAGCGCCGTCTGCTTGACGACGAGCTCGCGTTGCAGCTTGGGAACCGACGCCGCCTCATCGGGATGGACCTTTGCGTCGGTCAATTCGCTCTGGGTGTCGGCGACCTCGCGGCGCGCATCGCGCACCGCCCCGCGCGCCGCGTCAACCGCCGCTGCGCCCTTGGGGCCGTTGAGCGCGCCGTCGAGATCGGGACCGCCGACGAAACCGAAGACGAAGAACATCAGGAAGACGGTGAACAGGAACAGCGCCAGCGGCGCGATGTAGCGCGCGCGCTTGCCGTGGACATACTCGCGGGTCAGCTTGCCGGGACGGAATATCAGTAGCGGCAGCGTCCGCCACGCCTTCGAATCGAAATGCCAGATGCCGTGCGCGAATTCCTCGAAGATGTGCGCGACGCTGCGGTGGACATGGCCGGCCTGCCCGCAGGCATGGCAGAAAGCCCCGGTCAGCAGCGTGCCGCAATTGGCACAGGTGCCATGCGCGACGTGCGCATCGGCGCGCGCGGCGCGCGCATCGAGCGTCGACGCCGCGAGCCCCGCTGTAGCGAGCGCGCCCAGTGCCTCGACTTCGCTCCCCACATCGCTCTCCCACCCGCGTCCGCAAGCGTGGCGCAGGCGATAGGCCTTTTCAAGACCAGGGCGTTAATTCGGGACTCGACTCGCCGCGTCGGGTGCGGCTATTGTTCGCGCTACGTTCTGTTGGATCGCAAAAGGAAGCGCACATGGCCGGTGTCAATAAAGTCATCCTCGTCGGTAATCTTGGCAAGGACCCCGAGACCAAGGAGTTCGGCAACGGCGGGCGCGTGGTCAAGTTCAGTCTTGCGACCTCGGAAACGTGGCGCGACAAGAACTCGGGCGAGCGCCGCGAGAAGACCGAGTGGCATAATGTCGTGATCTTCAACGAGGGCATCGGCAAGATCGCCAGCCAGTATTTGAAGAAGGGCAGCAAGGTCTATCTCGAAGGCAGCTTGCAGACGCGCAAATGGCAGGACCAGTCGGGGGCCGACAAATATACCACCGAGGTCGTGCTGCAGAATTTCAACAGTAACCTGACTTTGCTGGACGGCCGCGACGGCGGCGGTGAAGGATCGGGCGGCGGGCAGGGCGGCGGTTACGATCGCGGCTCGAGCAGCGGCGGCGGTCGCGACTTCGGTGGCGGCAGCGGCGGGACCGCGAAGAAGCCCGCGTTCAGCGGCGGCGACTTCGCCGACGATCTCGACGACGACGTGCCGTTCTGAGGGGTACCCGAACCCGCGGTCAGCGCGCGTCCGCATCGCGCCAGTCGCCCGGCGCAAGACCTTCGACAGTCCAATCGCCGACGCTCCAGCGCACCAGTCGCAGCGTCGGGTGGCCGACGGCGGCGGTCATCCGGCGGACCTGACGGTTGCGGCCTTCGCGCAGCGTCAGTCGGAGCCAGGTATCGGGAATATGCGCGCGGACGCGGATCGGCGGGTCGCGCTGCCAGAGCGCCGGGGCGGCCACGCGCTCGGCCTCCGCGGGGAGCGTCGGACCGTCGTTGAGGGTCACACCCGTGCGCAGTGCCACGAGCGCATCGTCGCCGGGCACGCCCTCGACCTGGACCAGATAGGTCTTGGGCAGCTTGAAGCGCGGATCGGCGATGCGCGCCTGCAGCCGGCCGTCGTCGGTGAGCAGCAGCAGCCCTTCGCTCTCGCGGTCGAGGCGGCCTGCCGGGTAAACGCCGGATACGTCGATGTAGCCCGATAATGTCGGGCGCGGCGACGGCGAGGCGCGGTCGGTGAATTGCGGCAGCACGCCGTAAGGCTTGTTGAACAGGATCAGGCGCGGCACGGCGGCAGCCTCAGACGAAGCTGTACGGGTCGATGTCGACCGTCACGCGCACCGACGCCGGCACATCGACGCCGCCGAGCCATTCCCGCAGCACGTCCTGGAGTCCGTGCGTGCGCCGCGCCTGGACGAGCAGCCGGTGGCGGTGGCGGCCGCGCAGCATCGCCATCGCGGCAGGTGCCGGGCCGAGCACGGTCAGACCGGCGAGCACCGGCGCGGCGCGTCCGATCGCGCGTGCGGCAGCCGCTACCGCGCTCTCGTCCTCGCCCGACACGACGATCCCTGCCCAGCGCCCGAACGGTGGCGCACCGACCTGAGCGCGCTGTTCGGTCTCGGCGGCATAGAAGCCTTCGGCGTCATAGTTCACCAGCGCCTGCATGATGCGCGCCTCGGGCTGGTGCGTCTGGAGGAGGACGCGCCCCGGGCGGTCGCCGCGTCCGGCGCGCCCGGCGACCTGCGCGACCTGCTGGAAGGTGCGCTCGCCGGCGCGCAGGTCGCCGCCCGCCAGCCCCAGATCGGCATCGACGACGCCGACCAGCGTCAGCCCGGGGAAATGATAGCCCTTGGTGACCATCTGCGTGCCGATCAGCAGGTCGATCTCGCGGCCCTCGACCGCCTTGACCAGCGCCGCGGCGCGCGCGGGTGAGAAGATCGTGTCCGAGGTCACCAGCGCGACGCGTGCGGTAGGGAGGATGCGCGCGACCTCCTCGGCGACGCGCTCGACGCCCGGGCCGCACGGCACCAACATGCCCGGCGCATCGCACTTGGGGCAGGCGGGCGGCGGCGGCACCTGGAAGCCGCAGTGATGGCACATCAGCCGCCGCGTCAGCCGATGCTCGACGAGCCATGCGGTGCAATTGGGGCATTCGACGCGCTCGCCGCAGGCGCGGCACAAGGTCAGCGGCGCATACCCCCGGCGGTTGAGAAACAGCAGCGACTGCTCGCCCGAATCGAGGTTGTGCTGGAGTTCGGCGACGAGCGGCGGACTGAGCCACTGGCCGGGGGCGGGTGGCGTCCGGCGCAGGTCGACCGCGCGGATCACGGGCAGTTCGGCTCCGCCGAAGCGCGCGGGAAGGATCAGGTGCCGATAGGTGCCGCGCTCGGCCTGCACCCGCGTCTCGATCGCGGGCGTCGCGGTCGCCAGCACGATGGGCACGCCCTCGAACCGACCGCGCATCACCGCGACGTCGCGGGCGTGGTAGTGGACGCCTTCCTCCTGCTTGAAGCTCGTCTCGTGCGCCTCGTCGACGACGATCAGGCGGAGGTCGGGGAAGGGCAGGAACAGCGCCGAACGCGCCCCGACGAGGACTTTGGCCGAACCGTTGGCGACCGCGCGCCAGACTCGCCTCCGCTCGCCCGACTTGAGGTCGCTGTGCCAGGCCACCGGCGCGCAGCCGAAACGCGCCGCAAAGCGGTCGAGCCACGGCGCGGTTAGCGCGATCTCGGGAACCAGCACGAGCGTCTGGCCGCCCGCCTTGAGGGCCGCCGCGACGGCCTCGAAATACACCTCGGTCTTGCCTGAGCCGGTGACGCCGTCGAGCAGGATCGGCGCGAAGGTGCGGGCCTCGACGGCGGCAGCGAGTTCGGCGGCGGCGTGCGATTGCGCGGCTTCGAGGACGGGCGGCGCGAAGCCGGGATCGGGGACGGGCGGCACGGCATCGGCGGCGATGCTGACCGCCTCGAACGCCCCCGCCGCGACGAGCCCGCGCACCACCGCGTCGGACACCTCGCCCCAGCGCGCGAGATCGCGGATCGCCCCCTGGCGTGCGCCGATGCGGTCGAGCGCCTGCGTGCGCTGCGGCGTCGCGCGCGGCGGGGCGATGCCGGTGGCGCGGTATTCGACGACCTGCCGCGTACCCTCGAGTGCCGACGACACCGACAGCGCCATGCGCAGCACCGATGCCACCGGCGCGATGTAATAATCTGCGACCCACTCGATGAGGTGGCGCAGCGGGAGCCCGAGCGGCGGCACGTCGAGCCGCGCCGCGACGGCGCGCAGCTTGGCGTCGGGCACGTCCTTGGCGTGCATCGCGTCCGCTTCCCAGACGACCCCGGTGATGACGCGCGGCCCGAGCGGTACCGCGACGACATCGCCGGGTGCGAGCGTGGCACCCTCGGGCACCGCATAGTCGAGCGCCCCCAGCCCATGCTGGAGGACGACGACGCGGACACGGGGGCGGGCTGGGGTCACCGTCCGCAGATAGGGCGCGGCGACTCGCGACGCCAGCCAAGCGGCGAGGAGGTCGCCGTCGCGGCGAGGCCGCCCCGCCGGCGCCGACGCTGTTTCGGTGTGGGTGTTTCACGGGGGGTGCGGGTCCGGCGCGGAGTGGGCTATGGGATCGGCGCATCCCTGCCACGAAAGGCC
>JBBQVB010000066.1:0-13607 GCA_038211965.1 Sphingomonadales bacterium | reverse complement strand
CCTCGACCCCGTCCCGCACCAGCTTTTCGCGATGTATTATCTGGTCGACACGACGCCTGCCAACGGCTGCCTGCGCGTCGTGCCGGGGTCGCATCGCGCGCATGTCGCGGCGCACGACCGGCTGGCGCGCGCGCATTCGCCCGAGGCGCTGGCGGGGGCCGACCCCGGCCATGCGATGTTCGGCGACCTGCCCGGCGAGGTCGACGTGCCGGTGCGCGCCGGCGATCTGCTGATCGGCGACAGCCGCCTGCTCCATGCCGCGCACGCCAATCTCAGCGGTGCCGGGCGTACGCTGGTGACCGTGTGGTATCATCCGGCGTACGACACGCTGCCGCCCGAAATCCAGGCGCACCTTGCCGACAGCGACGGCGATGCGCTGGCGCACTGGCCGACCGCGGCACGCAATCGCATCGCCTGCGCACTGCCGTATCGCACCGGTGCCGCAGCGCCGTGGCCGATCGAGCGCGAGCCGCGTTTCCTGGCGGCGGCTTGACGAGCGTTGCGGCGCGGCGGGCGCCGATCCCCGCCGAGCAATTGCCGCTTGGCCTGCGTATCCGGACCTATGCGCTGCTGATGGCGGCCGAATTCTTGTACGGCTGGTCGTGGAGCACCGTCGATACGCTGCGTCCGCAACTGCGCGCGTCGGTCGACGCGAGCCTGCCGCAGATCGGCGCGCTGTATTCGGTGCAGGCGGTCGGCGCGCTGATCGGCGCGATCTTCCTCGGTCAGCTTGGCGATCGACTGGGGCGTCGCAATGTGCTGTGCGGCGTCCTCGTCGCGGGTGGCGCGGTGCTCGTCGCGGGCGCGTTTATCGACGATTACGCGATATTGCTCGTCCAGCGCTTCATGCTGGGGCTGGCGCTCGGCGGCGTCCAGCCGTTGGTCTCGAGTTGCTATCTCGGCCTGTTTCCGGCGCGCGTGCGCGGCAAGCTGGCGAGCGGCACGAATGCGGTGTTCACGCTCGGCGTCATGACGCTCGGCGCGGCACTTGGCAGCGTCGGCGGCGACTGGCGGACGCTGCTGTGGCTCGGCGGTGGCGCGTCGCTCGTGCTCGCACCGGTGTTACTGTGCGCCAGCCGCGACGACCGCGACATCGCGAGCTATGGCCATGTCGCGACCACCGCGATCCTCGCGCGCGCGCCGTTGCCGGAATTGATCACGCCGGCGCTGCGGCGGCTGACGCTGACCGTCGCGTTGATGGCCGGATGCAACTACTTCGCGACACAGGCCTTCCAGGGCTGGACCTCGACCTTTCTCGCAACCGACCGCGGCCTCGCGGTGGGGGCGGTAGGCTCGGTGCTCGCTTGGCAAGCTGCGGGCAGCCTTATCGGCGGTTTCTTCTGGGGATGGTCGGGCGACCGCTTCGGGCGGCGGCACAATGTCGTCGGCTATCTCGCCGCCGCCGGGCTGATCGCCGTGTACGTACTCGGGCTCGACCACACCCCGGCGTTCGAGGCCGCGGGCTTCGCGATCGGCTTCGGTCTCGCGGCGTCGGTGATCTGGGCGCCGTGGGTCGCCGAGCTGTTCCCCGACCGGTTGCGCGCCACCGCGCTATCGATCTTCAACTGGGGCCGCATCGTCAGCCTGTTCGCGCCGCTGACGACCGGCGCGGTCGCCGAGCAATGGTCGCTCGCGGTCGCGATGCTGCTCGCGATACCGGCGCTGCTACTCGTCATCGTGCTTTGGCGCACGCTGCCCGAGACCGCGCGGCTCTAGGAGCGGGATGACACCCGGTTGCACCGGGCATCCTGCTCCAGCTTTTTATTTTGAGCCGGATTCAGCTTCTCGTCGGTATCGTGAAGAATGATTCCGATTAGAACGATCCGGCTCTAGCGCCCGCCGCGCCCCGCGATGATCTGCGCGATCACCGCGATCTCGTCGAAGACACGGAATTCACGCAGGATCTTGCCGTCGCGGAACTCGAAATGCGAGCTGCCGAGGATCTTGACCGGCGTCCGCGTCGGCGTGCCGTACAGCGGCACCCCACAGTACGTCGCATGGAGCACCCAGATGCACGCGACGCGCAGGCCAAGGTCCTCGCTTTCGTTGGCGACGAGGTCGCGCACCTCGATGCGCCCGTCGGGGAACGCTGCGAGCAGGTCGATGATGTCCTGCTGGTAGTGGTCATGGCCCTGCACCCGGCGCATGCGGACGGTGTGGCAGACGATCTTGCGGTCGCAGTGGCGCGACACGAGGTCGAAGCGGCGGGCGTTCCACACCTCGTCGAAGAACGCCACGACGGTCTGGCACGCCTCGTCGAAGCGCGCCGGGCGCGTGCCGCTGATGCCGTGGCGCACGACGTCGGGATAGTGACCCGCGAATGCGCCGGTCGCGCCGACCGCGAGTTGTTCACCCGTCACCGGCGACGCGGCGACGAGTTCGGCGGCGACCGCGAAGGGGTCGAGGCCCAGCGATTCGAGGACCGCGAACTCGTCGCGCGCCAGCCATTCCTCAACGATCTTGTTGTCCTGGACGAGGCAGTGCGCGACCGTGCGGCTGATCCAGTGTTTCCCCGTCGGCGCACCATAGGTCCAATAACCGCTGTTGGTGCCCGTCTTTAGGACGCGGTGCGAACTGATGAAGCCGTTGCGCCCGCGGCTTTCCCAGATCACGTCCTCGCCGTGGCCGCCGCCGCCGTTGGGGAAGGCGCTCATCTTCTGGACGCTGTTGGGGATCACCCCGTCGAAGCCATAGGTCTCGCCGTACGCGGTATGGACCTTGATATCGGTCGAATAATGCTCGCCGAGGCGGCCGATGCCCTTGTCGATCCACAGCGCATCGGTCCACGACAGGATATAGTCGCGCGGGCTGCGGTAGGGCGCGTACGCCGTCGGCGCCATGTCGGCGAGTTGTTCGGACAGGCTGGTCACGAGCGGGCCTTAATCAGTTTGCATTCGGATGCTAGACCGCGCCGCGCGCGAAATCAAAGGCGCGCCGACGTTCCCTCGACGAAGGTCCCGGCGAACATCCGTGTCTCGGCACCGAGCGCGGGATCGTCGAGGCGCGCGATCAGCATGTCGACCGCCGCCTCGACCATCGCGCGCGTCGGCTGGCGGATGGTGACGAGATCATAGGCCGCCCACGACGCCTGCGCGAGGCCGTCGAAGCCGACCACCGACACGTCGCCGGGCACCGCGAGGCCGAGATCGTGGCGCGCCGCGTCGAGGGCACCGCATGCCATCATGTCATTGGCGCACAGCACCGCCTGCGGCAGCGCCCGCGCTGTCGCCGTCGCCGTCGCCATGCGGTTGAGCGCAGCGCGCCCGCTGGCATAATCGAACATGCCGCGTTCGAGGACGATGTCGTCGATCCCCGCGCCGCGCAGTCGCCGGACCGCCTCGTCGACGCGTTGCGAACTGACCGCCGAATCGGGCGGGCCCTGGATGATCCCGAAGCGCGTGAAGCCCCCCGCGACGAGACGATCGACGAGCAGGCGTTCGCCGGCGGCGTGGTCGCAGCACACCGAATTGGTCGGCAGGTCGGGATAGGTGCGGTTGATGAAGACGAGTGGCGTCCGGCGTTCGCGGAGCAGCGCAACGTGCTGGCGCGGCAGCGTCACCGCGGCGACCACCCCGTCGACGCGATACTGCCAGATCTGGTCGATGACATGATCGGCCTCGGCCTCTTGGTCGAGGGTGAAGAGCAGAACGTGCTGACCGCGCGCGGCGAACGCGCGGCTGAGATGCGCGGTCATCTCGGGATGGAAATCGAGGTTGGCGACGATGATCGCGATCATGTTGGAGCGCTGCGTGATCAGGCTGCGCGCGATCGCGTTGGGTCGGTAGCCGAGCGTCGCAACCGCCGCCATGATCCGCGCCCGCGTCGCGTCGGAGACGCTGCCGCCCGGCGTCAGCGCGCGCGACACCGCCGATTGCGAAACGCCGGCGAGCGCCGCGACATCATAGCTGGTGACCGCGCGCGCAGGTTCGGCAGGCTTCGCGTGAGGCTCGCGCATCGGTGTCCTTTGCATCTCTATAGCGTGATGCAAGGCGCTGCACAGCCTGTCGTGAAAGCGTTGCGTGCATACGGATGCAATGCTAGCGTGAAGCCGATAGCAGGGAGTCCAGCGCAATGCACACCGAGTCGAGTGGCGGTCTGGCCGCGTCGCGCCTGATCCGTCGCGAGGAACTCGTGTCGTGCGAGACGGCGTTCGTCGATTGCCGCCTCCCCGGATCGACCCCCAAGGGCAATTATTCGATTATCGGCGCGGGCGTGACACAGTCCGCCGAACAGGTCGTCAACCTCGCGGAACCGCACGGCTTTGCGGTCGGCGTCGCCGAGATGCCCAACGGCGTCACCAATAATTTGCACATCCACTACACCGCCGAAGTCTTTTTGGTGTTTCGCGGCGAGTGGCTGTTTCGCTGGGGTGCCAATGGCGACGATGGCGAGTTGATCGGGCGCGCCGGCGACGTCATCTCGATCCCGACGTGGATCTTCCGCGGCTTTACCAACATCGGCCCCGACGACGGCTGGATCTTCACCGCGCTCGGCCGCGACGAGTCGGGCGGTGTGATCTGGCACCCCGACATCCTGCGCCGCGCCGCCGACACCGGCATGTTCCTAACGCGCGACAACATGCTCGTCGACACGTCGACGGGAGCCGCGCCGCCACCCGAGAGCGAGCGGATCGTCCCGTTGACCCGTGATTTCATCGCCGGGCTCCAGCACTACAGCGTCGCCGATCTCGCTGCCCGCACGACCACGGCGGACGAACGCGCGTGGTCGGTCACGGCACTGCTCGACAGCGTCCTGCCGGGTCACGCCGCCGAGCTTGCCCCCGTCATCGGCTTCGGCATGACGCAGGACCGGGCCGCCGCACCCAAAGTTACCAATCCGCACGGCTTCAGCGTCGAATGGCTGCGCATCGCGGCCGGCAACGAAGTCGGCCCGTTCCGCATCGACCCCAAACAAGTCCTGATCCTGCAGACCGGCCGCGTCGCGGTGACGCTCGGCGACGGCTCGACTGCGATGCTCGAACCCTGGGGGCTGTTCGCGACCCCGGGTGGCGTGTGGCGGACGCTACGCGCGACGGGCGACAGCGACGCGATGATGGTCGTCGTCACGTCGGGCGATGCGCGCGCGCTGCCCGAGTGGGACCCGGCCATCGTCGCCGCGGCGCTTGCGGCGGGAACGGGCATCGATCCCGACGGCTATCTCGCGCCCGCGCATCTGCTGCCCATTGCCGCACCGATCGCCGAGGCCGCGTGATGCGCGCCAACGCCCTGCGCGCGCTGAAGGCCGCGGGGACGCCGATCGTCAACGCCTGGCTCGGCATCCCTTCATCCTACGCAGCCGAAGTGATCGCGCATGCGGGTTATGACGCCGTCACCGTCGACGGCCAGCACGGCATGATCGGCTTCGACACTGCGCTCGCGATGCTGCAGGCGATCTCGACGACGGCCGCGGTGCCGCTCGCACGGCCGTCAGGCCTCGTCCCGTCCGAGATCATGCGCTGGCTCGACGCCGGCAGCTACGGCATCATCTGCCCGATGATCTCGACGCGCGCCGATGCCGAGGCGCTGGTCGCGGCATGCCGCTATCCGCCTGTCGGCACGCGGTCTTACGGCCCGGCGCGCGGCCTCCTCTACGGCGGCAGCGA
Organism: Sphingomonadales bacterium; assembly: GCA_038211965.1. Taxonomy (GTDB): domain Bacteria; phylum Pseudomonadota; class Alphaproteobacteria; order Sphingomonadales; family Sphingomonadaceae; genus Glacieibacterium. The sequence continues at coordinate 8,005 of JBBQVB010000066.1, read as the reverse complement.
CTATTTCGCGCACGCCAATACCGAGATCCTCGTGCTCGCGATGATCGAGACCGCCGCGGGCCTCGCCAACCTCGACGCCATCGTCGCGACGCCGGGCCTCGACGGCATCTACGTCGGGCCGAACGACCTGTGCCTCGCACTCGGCCTGCCGCCGCTTTCGGAAAGCGTCGAGCCGGCGGCGGTCGCGGCGGTGGCGCGCATCCAGGCGGTGTGCGCCGCGCAGGGCAAGTTCGCCGCGATCTTCTGTTCGGGCGGTGCGGCAGCGGCGCGCCGCATCGCCGAGGGTTTCGACCTCGTTACCCCCGGCAACGACGTGACGCTGCTGCGCGGCGCGGCGACGGCGGCGAGTGCGGCGGCGCGCACGCGGTGAGGCTGGCGGCGGCATGCGTGCCGGGAACGCTGTGCGATGCCCGCGTCTTCGCACCGCTGCTGGCGCGGCTCGATGTCGACGCGACGCATGTACCGCTGACCGGTCGCTCGGTCGGCGACGCGGCCGTCGCGCTCCTCGCCGCAGCGCCGCCACGCTTTATCGCCATCGGGTTTTCGCTCGGCGGCTCGGTCGTGCTCGAGGCGCTGCGTCGGGCGCCCGACCGTCTGCTCGGCGCGGTGCTGATCGCCAGCCACGGCGAAGCCGACCCACCCCAGGCAGCAACCGAGCGCGCGCGCCAGCACGCGCTGTTCGCGGCCCGAGGAGCGACCGCGCTCATCGACGACCTGTGGCCCCGCTACGACGTCGATGTCGCCAAAACGAGCAGGACTCCTGCGGTGCGGGCGCTCGTCGAGGCAATGGCGCAAGGATTCGACCTCGATGCCTACGCGGCGCAGTCGGCAATCGCCGCGTCGCGCCCCGACCGCCTGCGCGACGGCTTCGCACCCGTGCCGATGCTGATCGTCGGTGGCCTGTTCGACGGGCTGTGCCCACCGGCCCGCCTTGCGGCAAGCGCAGCAGCGTTGGACGCGCGCTGCACCGTGATCGACGCGGCCGGACATTTCTTGCCGCTCGAACAGCCGGACGCGACCGCCGGGGCGCTTCGCGACTGGTTCGAGGCAATCGCGATGCCGAAAGCAGCGCTTGGCTGATCCGAGCGCCGTCGCCAACGTCGGCGCGGCGCGTGTCGGTCTCAGAACATCTTGGGCGACGAGAACACCCGCGTCACCTCGGGCTCGAAACTTTCGAGGCTGTCGACCGCGAACGCCGGGTCGAACGCCGGAGCGTCCCATTTGTCGACGAGCCTCTCGGCAAACGCGAACCACGGTTGCTCGCGGAACTGTTCGCGCATGTCGGTCGGCTTGCCGAAGTAGCCGTAGTAATACGCCCCCTGGAAATGCTGGTGCCACATCACCGCGTGGTAGATGTCGTCCGAGACATAGGGCTTGAGCACTTCGGCCTGGATCGCGCCGTGGTTGGGGATGCTCATGATCTTCCCGAGATCGTGCGTCAGCGCGGCGACGACCTCTTCGTCGGTAGCGTCGTCGGCGCGCGCCAGCGTCGCGGTCATCAGGCAGTGGGTCAACTGGTCGGCGGCGAACCCGACCTGGATCGCGGCGAGACGCCGCATCGAATCCATGATCTGGAGCGGTGCGGCGGACTTCTGGTGGACCATGTGCTCGCGGGCGATGATGCCCCAGTCCTCGGCGGTGCCCTGCTGCATGGCGGTGAACATCACACGGTCTCCCGGGCTGAATGAAGCGCGCGATACTGCGCGCGCAGCATGACTTTGTCGATCTTGCCGCTGCCGAGCTTGGGCAGCGGATCGGCGACTAGCCAGATCTGCGCGGGCACTTTGAACGACGCGAGGTCCCGCCGAAGAAATTCGCACAGCGCCTCGGCTTCGAGCGCGGCACCCGCCTTGGGGTGGACGACGGCAGCGACGACCTCGCCGAGCCGTTCGTCGGGCAGGCCGAAGACGCTCGCCTCGGCGACGGCGGGGTGGGCGTAGATCGCGCTCTCGACTTCCTGGCAGCTGATGTTCTCGCCGCCGCGGATGATGATGTCCTTCTTGCGATCGACGATGAACAGGTAATTCTCGTCGTCGAGGTAACCCAGGTCGCCGGTGCTGAACCACCCGTCGGCGGCGAACGCCGCGGCGGTTGCCTCGGGCTTGTTCCAGTAGCCGCGGCAGTTGGCGGCCGAGCGGATGCGGATCTCGCCGACGGTGTTGGCGGGCAGCGGCTTTCCGGCATCGTCGACGATGCCGATCTCGACGAGCGGCCGCGAGCCGCGGCCGGTCGACGCGGGCTTGGCGCGGTAGTTGTCGCGGAAATTGCCCGCGCCGACGCCGTTGGTCTCGGTCAGGCCGTATCCCTGCACCGGGTGGCCGGTCGGGAAGGCCTCGGCCAGTCGCGCGACATGCTCGGGCGGGCGCGGCGCGCCGCCCGACGAGATGTCGACGAGGCTCGACAGGTCGTAGTTCGCCCGGTCGGGGTGCTGCATCAGTTCGAGGCTCATCGTCGGCACGCCGACGAAGTAGGTCGCGCGCTCGGCCTCGATCAGCCGCAGCGCCTCGGTCGCGTCCCATTTGTGCATGATCACCATCTTGCGCCCGACGGCGATCGACACGAGCAGCACGGGGACGAGCCCGGTGATGTGGAACAGCGGTACGTTGAGGAGCATGATCTGCTGCGGCGGCGCGACCGCGCCCGACGCGGCGCTGAGCTGGAGCAGCGCCAGCCCGGCGACGAGATAGTTCATCGACCCCGAGACCCTCCCGCGATGCGTGCTGACCGCGCCCTTGGGTCGCCCCGTCGAGCCACTGGTGTACATGATCGACGCGTCGTCCTCGGGACCGATGGCGGGCAGGAACCACGGCGTTTCGGGGCACGCTGCGCAACCGTCCTCGAGACGCTCGACGCCAAGCTGCGCGGTGACTTCGGCGCTGGTGCGGACGGCGAGCACGGTCAAATTGGCCCCAGCCAGCCCGGCGAGTCGCCGCGCACGCTCCTCGTCGGCGATGACCAGCCGCGCGCCAGAGTCCGAGAGGCCATAGGCGAGTTCGTCGGCCTGCCACCACGCGTTCATCGGCACCGCGACCGCGCCGAGGTGCAGCACCGCGACGAAGCTCGTCACCCATTCGGGATAGTTGCGCATCGCGATGGCGACGCGGTCGCCCTTGGCGATGCCGTGGACATGCTGGAGGCACGCCGCGACGCGGATCGCCTGCGCGTAGACGTCGGCGAAGCTCAGCCGCTCGTCGCGGTAAACGAGAAACTCCTTGTCTGTATTGGCGGCGAAGAAGGTCGCGAAATAGTCGCGCATGTTGCCGGGCGCGTTGACGAATACCGGCAGCGTCGCGCCGCGGATGTCCGCCGCACCCACTTCGAGCATGCCGCCCGGCGCAACGATCTGGTCGATGACGCCGTCGAGCGCGGTATCGAGTGCGGATTTCATCGTCTCTCCCTCTGCGCAGGTCGCTTCCGCCCGCGTCTTGTCGTCAGACCATGCCATGCTCGGGGCGGGATGCGATAGCCCGGACGAAATTGACCGTCCGCCCGACCTCCTCGAAGCCCAACGCGGCGTGCCAGCCAAGGCCGTCGGGGTTGTCGATGTCGGCATCGGAGCCGATCGCGCCGCAGCCGCGCGCCCGCGCCCAATCTTCGACCGCCGCAAGCAGCGCCTTGGCTACGCCCTGCCGCCGCTCCCGCGGGCGCACCCACAGGGCTTCGAGGAACGCGACCGCGCCCGCGTCGGCGCCGTCGACATATTCGCGCTGGGTGGCTTCGGCGAAGCCGATCGCGACGCCGCCGCTGCGGGCCAGAAACGCCGCGAAGGTCGGGCGGACGATCAGTGTCGCCAGTTCCTCGGCGTGCTCGGCGGCGTCCCCCGGCCACAGGCGACAACGCAGCCGGACCAGCGCCGCCGCATCGGCCTCGGTGGCGCGGACGATCTCCAGCCTCAATATCCCATCAGCGTCGCGAGCCGGTCGCCGTGGAAGAGGCCGTCGCCGAAGGTCTCGCCCGCCGCGCGCGCGCGCTTCATGTAAAAACCGATGTCGTAGTCGTCGGTCATGCCGATGCCGCCATGCATCTGGACGCCCTCGTTGGTCGCGAGCCTCGCGACCTCGCCCGCCTTGGCCTTGGCGAGGCTGACGAACAGCGGCGCACGGTCTTCGTCGGCGTCGAGCGCCTGGAGCGCGCGCAGGGTCGCCGAGCGTGCCAGCTCGATCTCGCAGAACAGGTGGGCGGCGCGGTGCTGGAGCGCCTGGAAGCTGCCGATCTTCGCGCCGAACTGCTCGCGCTGCTTGAGATAGTCGACCGTCGTCGTGAAGGACTGCGCGCTGACACCGAGCATCTCGGCGGCGAGGCAGGCGCGGCCCGCATCGAGGATGCGGTCGAGGAGCGCGCCGCCTTCGCCAACCGACCCGAGCACGTCGGCCCCGTCGACCTGCACGTCGGTCAACGTCACGCGCGCGGCGTTGCGGCTGTCGACCATCGAGGTGCGCGCCGTCGCGACCCCGGCGGCCTGCGCGTCGACGAGAAACAGCGTGATACCTGACGCGTCGCCGTCGGCCCCATCGGTGCGCGCCGCGACGATCAGCGTGTCGGCGACATGGCCATCGAGCACGAAGGTCTTGGTGCCGTTGAGCCTGAAGCCGTTGCCCGACGCCTCGGCGCGGGTCGCGATGCGGTGCGGCGCATGGCGCGCAGCCTCGTCGGCGGCGAGCGCGAACAGACGCTCCCCGCTGGCAATCTGCGGCAGATATTTCGCCCGCTGCTCATCCGAGCCGCCCGCGACGAGCGCCGACGCTGCGAGGATCGCCGTCGAGAGCAGCGGGCTGAGCGACAGGTTGCGCCCGACCGCCTCCTGGATAAGGCCCGCCGCGACGAAGCCCAGCCCCGACCCGCCGTGCGCCTCGGGCACCAGCACGCCTGCGAAACCCTGTTCCGCCATCTGCCGCCACAAGCCCCGGTCGAACCCGGTGGCGTCCTTGGCGTCGCGCAGGCGGCGCAGTTCGGCGACCGGGGCGGCGTCGTTGAAGAACCCGTCCGCAGCGTCGCGGATCATCGCCTGTTCGTCGCTCAGCGTTAGTGGCACTTACTTCTCACTTCCTTTTCACGCCCCCGGCAGCTGCAGCACGCGCTTGGCGATGATGTTCAGGTTGATCTCGCTCGTGCCGCCCTCGATGCTGTTGGCGCGGCTGCGCAGCCACGCGCGCGCCGCGTCGCCCTCGCCCATGGCGTCGCCCTCCCACAGCAGCCCATCGGATCCTGCCACCGACATCAGCAGCTCCTGACGGTGCTTGTTGAGCTCTGTGCCGTAATATTTGAGCATCGACGACAGTGCGCCCACGCCCTGTCCGGCCTTGGCCTCGTCCTTGACGCGCTCCATCGTCAGCCCGAACGCCCAGGCGTCGATCTCGTGGCGCACGATGTCGTGGCGCAGGCCGGCGTCGCCGAGGCGCGCGCCGTCCATGCCGAGCGTCCGCACCGCGATCTGACTGAGCGAGTCGCGACCGCCCGCCGAGAAGTCCATCGCGCCGATCATCTCGCGCTCGTGCGTCAGCAGATACTTGGCGATGTCCCAGCCCTTGCCGGGCGTGCCGACGAGGTTGGCGGCGGGCACGCGCACGTCGTCGAAGAAGGTCTGGCAGAACGGCGACGCCCCCGAGATCAGGCGGATCGGCGAGGTGCTGACCCCCGGACTGGCCATGTCGAACAGCAAAAACGAGATGCCGAGGTGCTTGGGCGCGCTCGCGTCGGTGCGGACGAGGCAGAAAATCCAGTCGGCCTTGTCGGCATAGCTCGTCCAGACCTTCTGGCCGTTGACGACATACTCGTCGCCGTCGAGCACGGCGCTCGTTCGCAGACTGGCGAGATCGGACCCCGCGCCGGGTTCGCTATAGCCCTGGCACCAGCGGATTTCGCCGCGCGCGATCCTCGGGATGTGCTCGAGCTTCTGTGCTTCGCTGCCATACTTCAACAGCGCCGGTCCGAGCATCCAGATGCCGAACGACGACAGCGGCGAGCGCGCGCCGATGCGCCGCATTTCGCTCGCCAGCACCTTCGCCTCATCCTTCGACAACCCGCCGCCGCCGTAGGCCGCGGGCCATTCGGGGACTGTCCAGCCCTTCGCGCCCATGCGCTCGAGCCACTGTCGTTGTGCGTCCGACGCAAACTTGACGTTGCGCCCGCCCCAGCAGACGTCGGCATCGCGTGCGATCGGTTGACGCATTTCCGCAGGACAATTCGCCTCGAGCCAATCGCGCGTCGTCGCGCGGAAGTCCGCCAGCTCGTCGGTCATGTCCTCACCCATGCGATTGTCTTCTCGGTTCCCCCGACTATGGTGCGCCGCGCCGCCGCCGGTCAAAGGGAAATATGACGCCGATGTTTGCCGCGCAGGTCGCCCTCGATTTCACCGCGCTCGGCCTCCGTCCCGAGGTCTTCACGTTGCCGTCGGTCGAGGTGGCGGGGATGGTCCTCGGGCCTTTCTCGCTGCGCTGGTACAGTCTCGCGTACATCGGCGGCATCCTGCTCGGGTGGGCATTGCTGCGCCGGATGGTCCGCGAACCCTATGCGCCGATGTCGATCCCGCAGGTCGATGACTTCATCACCTGGGCGACGCTCGGCATCATCGCGGGCGGGCGGCTCGGCTATGTGTTGTTCTACAATCTGCATCAGTATCTCGCGCACCCTCTCGACATCTTCAAGCTATGGGACGGCGGCATGTCGTTCCACGGCGGCGCGCTCGGCATGGCGGCGGCAGTCGTGCTGTACGCCCGCGCCAACAAGCTCGAGTGGTTGCGGATCATCGACTATGTCGCGTGCGTCGCGCCGATCGGCCAGGGGCTGGGCAGGCTTGCCAACTTTATCAACGGCGAGCTGTGGGGCCGCCCGACCGGCGCGGCGTGGGGCATCATCTTCCCCGGCGCGGGACCGCTGCCGCGCCATCCGAGCCAACTCTACGAGGCGGCGGGCGAGGGGCTGCTGCTGCTGATCGTGCTCAGCCTGTTGTTCTGGCGGACGGATGCGCGAACGCGTCCGGGCCTACTGGTCGGCGTCGCGACGGCAGGGTTCGGACTGGTGCGCTTCGGCATCGAGTTCTTCCGCGAGCCCGACGCGCAGCTCGGCTATCTCGCGCTCCACCTGACGATGGGCCAGCTGCTGTGTCTGCCGATGGTCGTTGTCGGGCTTGTCCTGATCGCGACAAGCGCCGGGCGGCAGCGCGTTCAGCCCGCGTGAGCCTTGCCGACCGTTTGCGGCACCGCATCGCGCGCGACGGACCGTTGAACATCGCGGCATGGATGGCGTCCTGCAACGCGCATTATTACGCGACGCGCGACCCGCTCGGGCGGGACTTCACGACCGCGCCCGAGATCAGCCAGATGTTCGGCGAGCTGATCGGACTGGCGCTTGCCGACGCCTGGCTGCGCGCCGGTGCTCCGGGACGGGTCCGCCTCGTCGAGCTGGGGCCGGGCCGCGGTACGCTGACGACCGACCTTCTGCGCGCGACGGCGCGGGTGCCCGGGTTTGCCGACGCGCTCACCGTGAACTTCGTCGAGACGAGCCCGGTGCTTCGCGCTGCCCAGGCCCAGCGCCTGCCCGGCGCGACGTGGCACGACGGCCTCGACACCGTTCCCGACGACGCGCCGCTGCTCCTCGTCGCCAACGAGTTCTTCGACGCGCTACCGGTGCGGCAGTTCGTGCACTGCGACGGATGGCGCGAGCGGGTCGTCACCCACGACGGGACCCGCTTCGTCGCCGCGCGCACCAGCGACCCCGCCGACGCCTTCGTCCCCGCCGCCCTGTGGTCCGCCGCGCCGGGCAGCACCTACGAGACCTCCCCCGCCTCGACCGCCGTTGCTGCCGAGATCGGCGCGCGGCTCGGGGCACACGGCGGCACGGCGCTGATCGTCGACTACGGCCATAGTGGCCCCGTCATCGGCGACACGCTGCAGGCGGTACACGGCCACGCCTTCGCCGATCCCTTCGCCGACCCCGGCGAGGTCGACCTGACGGCACACGTCGATTTCGCCGCGCTCGCCGACGCGGCGGGGGTGGCAACGCAGGG
>JBBQVB010000065.1:0-13692 GCA_038211965.1 Sphingomonadales bacterium | reverse complement strand
ACGCTGCCCGGCGACCGGCTGCTCGTCGAAACCGACTCGCCGTTCCTTGCGCCGGTGCCGATGCGGGGGCGGCCGTGCGAACCGGCATTCGTCGCGCACACCGCGGCGTTCGTCGCGGGGCTACGCGGGGAGGGCGGGGCGGCGCTTGCCGAAACGACCACGGACAATTTCTTTCGCCTGTTTGCCAAGGCAACCCGCCCGGCATGAAGGTGACCATTCTCGGTTGCGGAACGTCGACCGGCGTGCCGCGCCTCGGCGGCCTCGACGGGCGGGGCGACTGGGGCGATTGCGATCCGGCCGAGCCGCGCAACCGCCGCCGCCGTGCGTCGCTGCTGATCGAAGCGGACGGGGCGCGCGTCGTCATCGACACCGGGCCCGACCTGCGCGTCCAGCTGCTCGACGCGGGGGTCGGCACGCTCGACGCCGTGCTCTACACCCACGACCACGCCGACCACGCACACGGCATCGACGACCTGCGCCAGATCTTCCATAATATGGGTCGGCCAGTCGACTGCTACGCCGATCAGGCGACGTGGGACGTGCTCGGCCGTCGGTTCGACTATGTCTTCACGGGCACCAGATATTATCCGGCGACCGCCACCCCGCACGTCCTGCCGCCTGTGCTTAGGATCGGGCCGCTGACGATTACCCACTTTCGCCAGAACCACGGCAATATCGACAGTCTTGGCTACCGGATCGAATGCGCGGGCGGGGCGGTCGCTTATTCGACCGACGTCAAGGACTTGCCCGACGGGTCAGTGGCGGCGCTATCCGGCCTCGACCTCTGGATCGTCGATGCATTGCGCCGCAAGCCGCACCCGACGCACAGCCATCTCGACCAGACGCTCGGCTGGATCGAACGCTTCGCGCCGACGCGCGCGATCCTGACCCACATGGACAATTCGATGGACTATCGCCTGCTCGCTGCCGCCTTGCCGCCGGGCGTCGAACCGGGGCATGACGGGCTGATGATCGAATTGGCGACGCAATGACCGTCCGGCACGTCGATCCTGTCCGCCGGGCACGCGCGCGGCGCAAGTTCGTCTTCGGCGTTCTCGAGCAGGCCGCCAATATTCTCGGCGCGATGACCGCAAGCGTGCTCGTCGTCGGACTGCTGCTTCCGGCGCTCGGCGCGTTCACCGGGCACGTCACCGTCAGCCACGATATGTTCGGTGCGACCGCCCGGCTCGTGCTTGGCTTCGCCGCGTTCGCTGCGGCCGGGTCGCTGATGCTGCGCGGTCTCGCGCGACGTCTCGAAGACGACAGCCTCGACACCGATGGCCATGTCGGCGACCGTCACGATGCCGGCGGGGGGCATTGAAATGTCGATGATGGCGGCAACGCATTCGGCGGTCGGCTATGCCAGCGCCTTCGTGGTCGTGATCGTCGCGGTATGCGTTGGGCTCTACATCTTCGCCCGACGCTGACTTGTATTTAACATAATATATATTATCGGACTTCGAGATCGAGCGATTTGCGTCGGCATCGCCAACATGCATCCCGGCGCCGCCGCATGGTCACTGGCGAACTCGGCGACATGCTGCCATGACGCGCGGATGACGCGCGCCGCCTCCCCTCGCAAATCCGATGGCGGCGCATTCCTGCGCGAGTGGCTGTCGGACCCGCTGCGGGTCGCGTCGATTGCGCCGTCGGGACGTGCGCTCGCCGAGATGATGACGCGCGATCTCGACGCGTCTTCGGCCCCCGTCATCGAACTCGGCCCCGGCACCGGCGCGTTCACCGACGCACTGCTGGCACGCGGGATTCCCGAGGATCGGCTGGCGCTGATCGAGATGGGCCAGAATTTCGTCAACCTGCTGCGCTACCGCCTGCCCCGCGCTACCGTGCTCGCAATGGACGCGACGCGGCTCGGCAAAGTCGAGCTGTTCGGCGGCGACAAGGCCGGCGCGGTCGTCAGCGGCTTGCCGGTGCTGGCGATGCCGCCACGCGCGGTGATGCTCATCCTCCACGGCGCGTTCGTCCATCTGCGCGAGAACGGTGCCTTCTACCAATTCACCTACGGACCGGTCTGCCCGGTCAAGCGCCCGATCCTGGACCGGCTCGGCCTCGTCGCCAAGCGCGTCGGCGGCGCGATGATCAACCTGCCCCCCGCGTCGGTATATCGGATCACACGCAAGGCCGCTGCGCCGCAGCCATGATCGAGCCGCTCGTTGCAATCATGGCGCGGCTGCGCGACCCGGCGACGGGCTGTCCGTGGGACGTCGCGCAGGACTTCGCGACAATCGCCCCCTACACGATCGAGGAAGCCTACGAGGTCGCGCAGGCGATCGCCGACGGCGACATGGCAGAGCTTCGCGATGAACTCGGCGACCTCCTGCTCCAGGTCGTCTTCCACGCACGCATTGCCGAGGAAGCGGGTCATTTCGCGCTCTCCGACGTCGTCGCCGCGATCGTCGACAAGATGACGCGACGTCATCCGCATGTTTTCGGCGCGGATGGGACGCGGAGCCCCGCCGAGGTCGATGCCACCGCGCAGAAGTTGACGTGGGAGGCGCTCAAGGCCGCCGAGAAACCGCGTGCGGGGGCGCTCGATGGGGTTGCGCTCGCCCTGCCCGCGCTGCTGCGCGCCGACAAGCTCCAGCGCCGCGCCGCGCGCAGCGGCTTCGACTGGCCCGACGCACACGGCGCGCGGGCGAAAATCATCGAGGAACTCGCCGAGTTCGACAGCGCACGCGATCCCGCCCACCGCCACGAAGAAGCGGGCGACCTGTTGTTTGCCGCCGTCAACTATCTGCGCAAGTACGACATCGACCCCGAGGCCGCTCTCCGCGATGCCAACGCCAAGTTCGTGCGCCGCTTCGCCGCGATGGAGACTGCAGCAGGCGCGTCGTTCGCGGCGCTCGACCTCGACGCCAAGGAAGCGCTCTGGGCGGCCGCCAAACGCGAGGAAACCGCAGCTCAGGCCGCGTAGAACGACTGCGCCGCACGCCACCAAAACAGCTTGCCGAGGCCGGCGTGAAGCCGCGCCGCGGCGTCGTCGCGTCGTGGCGACCCCGTCACCGCCAGCGCCGCATAGCGTGCGCCGTGGAGGCTCGCCTGGACCGCACCCGCCGCCATCCAAGCCGCCGCGCCGAGCCAGGCGCCAGCGCCCCCGTTGCCGACGGCGCAGATGACGCGAATCTGACCGTGGTTGAACTTGCGCCGCTTGATCGACGCAAGCGTCATTCGTGCCGTCGGCACGACCTCCTCGACCAGCGCTTCGGGATTCCATGTCAACGCTATGCCGCGGGCCAGCAACCCGCGGATCATCCAGCTGTCCTCGCCGCCGCGCGCGTTGAAGCGGCTATCGAACGGCGTGCCGCCGGGAAAGCACACCGCCATGTCGAACATCGAATTGCCCGTGCCGAGCGCTGCCCAGTCGCGTGAGATGTCATGCCCGGTGACGCTGCCGAGATCGCGGCTGAACAGCGCGTCGAGCATCGTCTTGAGGCCCGGCGGCGGCACCGCCTCGAAACGCGGTACGATCCGCCCGAAGCACGCTACGACACCATTCGCCGCCTGCCCGGCATAGGCAGCGAGCCATCCATCGGCTGGGATCTCATCGTCGTCGAGGAAGATGACGTGGCGACCCGTCGCCTCGGCGATCCCGCGATTGCGCGCATGAACCACGCCGCGCCGGGTTTCGTGAACATAACGAACCCCGCCGAAGCCGCCAGCGACCGCGCGCGCGCTGGCGTCCGGATCGTTATCGACGACGATGACCTCGGTACCGGGGTGCGCGGCAACCTGCGGGGTCAGCCGTGTCAAAATCTCGGCGAGCCCGGCAGGACGTCGGTACGCCGGGATCAAAATTGACAATTTCATCTGGATTATTCTGCAACCTGCCGACTTACGCCACGTAGTTACCGTTTGTTATTTTCTTCGCGAACTCTGCGGCGACTCTCGCTATACACGAGCCCACGGATTTGGCATCAGGCGTAAATGGGGGATTGGCGTTAGCATGTGCGGGATTGCTGGCTTCACGACCGCGAACGGTCGCGAGTTCGCCGCCCGTGTCATCGACGGGATGACGCGGGCGATCGAGCATCGCGGCCCCGACGGTCGGACCAGCGTCCTGCTCGATGCTGCGCCCAAGACGCTGGCGCTCGGGCACTTGCGCCTCGCGATCATCGATCTCGCCACCGGCGATCAGCCTTTCGTCTCCGTCGATGGCCGCTATACACTGATTTATAACGGCGAAATCTATAATTATCTCGAAATTCGGGCGGAGTTACAGGCGCTCGGCCAGAATTTCCGCACCACCTCGGACACCGAGGTTCTGCTCGTCGCCTATCAGGTTTGGGGCGCAGCCTGCCTGCCCAAGCTGCGCGGCATGTTCGCGTTTGCAATCTGGGACGCGCGCGACCGGACGCTGTTCCTCGCCCGCGATCCCTTCGGCAAAAAGCCGCTGCTCTATTTCCAGCACGGCGACGACCTCGTCTTTGCGTCCGAATTCGCGGCGCTCGCCTGCCACCCGGCGTTCACCGGACAGATCGACGAACACGCGCTCGCCCAGTACATGATCTACAAGTACGTGCCTGGCGCGGGCACGTTGGTTGCGGGCGTGCGCGAACTCGACCCTGGCCATTCGGCGGTCTGGGCCAAGGGCACACTGTCGGCGACACGCTACTACACGCCGCCGCTGCCCGACCTCAACCTGGCGCGCCGCCGTCCGTTCGATGTTGGCGCGGTCGCAGCGTTCCGCAACGAACTCGATGAGGCGATCCGGCTCCGGATGCGCGCCGACGTGCCGGTCGGGGCATTTCTGTCGGGCGGCATCGACAGTTCCGCGATCGTCGCGCTGATGGCGCAGCAGACCACGCAACCGGTGCGGACCTTCTCGATCGGCTTTCACGACGAAGCCTATTCGGAGCTGTGGGCGTCGCGGATGATCGCCGAGCGCTACAAGACCGACCACCACGAACTGAAGATCGCGCCCGACGACTTCCTCGACAAGTTCGGCGACGTCACCTGGCACCGCGGCGCGCCACTGTCCGAAATGGGCGATGTGCTGCTCTATTACCTGTCGCACGTCGCCGCGAAGCACGTGAAGGTCGTGATGAGCGGCGAGGGCTCGGACGAGTTGCTCGGCGGCTATCCCAAGCACTGGGGCGACCGCTATGCGCAGCGGTACCAATCGATGGTGCCGACCGCGCTCGACGGTATGCTGCTCGGCGCGCCGCTCGCGGTGATGCCCTACGCCCAGCGCCGCGCCGCGATCCTGCTCCGCGCCGCCCAGTCGCGCAGCTTCCTCGGGCGTCAGGCTGCGTGGTTCGGCCTGATGAACGAGGACGACGCGCGCAAGCTGTGTCCGGCGCTATTCGAGGATTATCAGCCCTATGTCTGGGCCGAGGACCCCGGCGAGGTGGTGGGCACGCTCCATCGCAACCTGTTCTTCGACAAGACCGTCTGGCTGCCGGGGACGCTGCTCGAACGCGGCGACCGGATGACGATGGCGGCGTCGATCGAGGGTCGGATGCCGTTCATGGATATCAAGCTCACGCAATTCGTCTCGACGCTCGCCGACGATGCACTGCTCAAGGGTCGCGTCGGCAAACAGATCCTGCGCCGCGCGATGGTCGGCGACCTGCCTCATGCCATCCTGCACCGCCCCAAGGTCGGCTTCCGCGCGCCGGTTCATGAGTGGCTGCGCGGCCGCCTGCGCGACTTCACGCGCGACATGCTCCTCGGCCGCGATTCGCACTTTGCTCGCTACGCCGACCGCAAGCGCCTCGAACTGCTGATCGACGAGCACGACCGCAAGGTGCGCAACCGCGAGAAGGAACTCTGGTCGCTGCTGACCCTCGAGGTCTTCCTGCGCCGCCTCAGCAGCGCGGTCAGCGTCACCGCGTGTCCGGTGCCCAACCTGCGTGCCGTCGCCGCCGCCTGAGCCTCACAGCGCGTCGAAGCGGGCTTTGACCGCATCGGGCATCCGCACCTGCAAGATCACCGCGTCGTCCTCGTCGCGCCGCCCGACGACCTCGCCGTGCTCGTGCAGCCATGCCGCCCGCCGGCCGTCGCCCTGGCTGAGGCGGATCGCGTGGACGCGCTGCGACGCCTGCAGCGTCCGCGCAATCAGATGCTGCAGGGCCTCGACCCCCTGCCCGTCCAGAGCCGAGATCGCCACCGCCGCGTCCCCTGCCCCGGCCACCGCCGCGGCGCGTGCCTCGGGCTCGAGCAGGTCGATCTTGTTGAGCGCGGTCACGATCGGGATGCGCGGGTCCTGCGCCCCGTCGAGCACGCCGAGATCGCGCAGCACCGCCTCGACATCGCCCGCCTGTGCGACCGTATCGGGGTGCGCGACGTCGCGGACATGGACGATGCAATCGGCCTCGAGCACCTCCTCCAACGTCGCGCGGAACGCTGCGACGAGCTGTGTCGGCAGTGCCGAGACAAAACCCACCGTGTCGGACACGATGACCTTTTCGATCCCGGGCAGCGACACGCTGCGCATCGTCGGATCGAGCGTCGCGAACAGCAGGTTCTCGGCCATCACGTGCGATCCGGTCAGCCGGTTGAACAGCGTCGACTTGCCGGCGTTGGTGTAGCCGACGAGCGCCACCACGGGGTACGGAGCCTTCTGCCGCCGCGTCCGGTGCAGGCCGCGCGTGCGCTTGACATCCTCCAGTTGGTCCTTGAGCCGCACGATGCGGTCGCGGATCAGTCGCCGGTCGGTCTCGATCTGGCTCTCGCCGGGGCCGCCGAGGAAGCCGAAGCCGCCGCGCTGGCGTTCGAGGTGGGTCCACGACCGCACCAGACGGCTCGCCTGGTACGACAGATGCGCCAGCTCGACCTGCAGCGTCCCCTCGGCGGTCGAGGCGCGCTCGCCGAAGATGTCGAGGATCAGGCCGGTGCGGTCGATCACCTTGGCCTTGAGCTCCTTCTCCAGATTGCGCTGCTGGATCGGCGAGACGATGCCGTCGACGACGACCAGCTCGGCCTCCAGCGCCGCCACCGTCGCCGCGAGCCGCTCGACCTGCCCCTTGCCGAACAGCAGCGACACCGTCGCGGTGCGGATGCGGACGACCTCGTCGTGGACGACATCGAGGCGGATCGCCTGCGCGAGGCCGACCGCCTCCGCCAGCCGCGCCGAGGCGTCGCGCGCCTCCTTGCCCTGCCCGTCGCGGTAGGGCAGCACGACGACGGTCTTCGCGCCGAAGCGCACGCCGCGCGACGCGTCGAAGCCCGGCTGCACCGCCCCGTCGCCCTCGCCCTTGCGGCGCGAGACCTTGGGGCCGGCGTCGGTGAGGTCGTCGCTCAAGCCGCGTCGGCTGCGTCGTCGAGCTTCTCGGCCTCGAACAGTTGCAGCGGGCTGGCCGGCATCACCGTCGAGATGGCGTGCTTGTAGACCAGCTGCGAATGCCCGTCGCGGCGCAGCAGCACCGAGAAATTATCGAACCAGGTGATGACCCCCTGCAGCTTGACGCCGTTCACCAGGAACATCGTCACCGGGGTCTTGGTCTTGCGGACGGTGTTGAGGAACACGTCCTGCAACGAATTCGCCTTGTCGGCAGCCATGTCGGCCACTCCTCGTGTTGGCGGTGCTACTCTGGCCCGCATGCTCGCGCCGTTGCCCGGCGTGGCGCGCCCGCGTGTGCGGACTTGGCGAGCGTAGCGCGGGGGTGGGGTGGGGGGCAAGGGCGACGATCGGTGCTCTCGTTTTCGATTTCGGCAGTTCGACAACGGGCGCGATCCGCACCTTGACCAACTATCAAATACACAATTCAGGTTATTTCTCGTTAAACTTTGCTACCTTGGCGTAGCATCATTTGCGCTATCAACGTCTCTAAAGTTGGTCGCTCGGAACAAGGATGATCCTCTTGGGCATGGATATCGATTCACCTGACCTCGTAACACTAAAGCGGGGATTTCTTTGGCAAGCCGCGTTCAAACTCGATTTTGCAGATGACCAGTTTCTTGAAGCGATGTACTCTTTCAAGGAATACTCAGAAAACGGTAGCACAGGAATTAGGCAACTCCCTGCCGATGAGAATGGGTTTTATGTTACGGAACTATTTGCCGAGCGCCTACCGCGACAAGTCCCAATGTGTATAGGTGCAGGTATCCATAGTCTGCGCAGCGCTCTAGATACCGCTGTGAGCGCGATTGTACGAGAGTCTGGCGGCAAACCCGACACTAGGGTCGCCTTCCCTGTTCATGCCAGTGAGCGCGATTTACGCGCTGCATTTGAGTCTGGCCTGAGAACATGTCCTGACTGTAAGGCTACACGTGTAACGAAAGCTCCAATGGATCAAATCCGGAAATTAATACCTGATTTGGAGCGGTTGATACTAGATGTGTTTAAACCTTGGAAAGACGGCAACTACCCACTCTGGGCATTGAACAAGCTAGACAATCTCCAAAAGCATCAAACGTTATTGTTGATCGCCAGCACAACCTCTGGTACGATCGACTTTGATACAGTTGAAGGAATTTCGAATAAGTTTGGTCTGTGGCGAATTCAGCCAGGAATGACCGTGGAAATTGCGCGCAGTCGGCATCAACTACTTATCAGCAATCCTCCGGCGGTAAGCTGCGAACTTCTTTTTCCAGATAATGGGCCTTTCGGCGGGCAACATGCGCTTGAGGTGATCGGTCAGCTATATAGGCTGGTACGTGGTATTTTGCTGACACTTCAAGCGCAGTTTGGGGAGGACCAAGCCGCCCTGCAGCCCGTGAAGCCACCAGTCTAGAGGTCGGCTGTTGATAAGCCCATTTTTGGCGGGATTGGCTACGACAACGCGACGTATTTCCGCAGCGAGGCAATCGCCCCTACTCTCCCCCCTCGTCATCCCCCTCCCCCACCCCGAGCGCCTTGAGCTTGCGGTGCAGCGCCGACCGCTCCATCCCGATGAAGGCCGCGGTGCGCGAGATGTTGCCCGAAAACCGCCTGATCTGCGCCCGTAGATATTCGCGTTCGAAGGCCTCGCGGGCTTCGCGCAAGGGCGTGCCCATGATCGAGCGGACAGCCTGGCCGGGGACGAGTTTCGAGGGTTCGCTGGTGACTTCGGCGGGGAGCATGTCGATGTCGATGCGGCCGGCGCGTTCGGGGGGCGCGAGGATCATCGTGCGCTCGACGACGTTCCGCAGCTGGCGGACGTTGCCCGGCCAGTCGTAGGTCTGCAGCGCCGCCACCGCATCGTCGCTGAGCGCCGGGGTCGAGACGCGGCGTTCGGCGGCGTAGCGCGCGAGGAAATACTGCACGAGCTCGCCGATGTCCTCGCGGCGCTCGGTCAGCGACGGCAGGCGGACGGGGACGACGTTGAGGCGGTAGTAGAGGTCTTCGCGGAAACGCCCCTCGGCGATCTCGGCCGACAGGTCGCGCGACGTGGCGCTGACGACGCGCACGTCGACCTTGACCCAGCGCGACCCGCCGATGCGCTGAAAGGTCTGTTCGGTCAGCACGCGCAGGATCTTGGCCTGCGTCGGCATCGGCATGTCGGCGACGTCGTCGAGGAACAGAGTGCCGCCGTGCGCCTGCTCGAACAGCCCGGCGCGGACCTGGTGGCCGCCCTCCTCCTGCCCGAACAGCTCCTCCTCGACGCGCTCGGGGGTCATGCGCGCCGCGCTGACGACGACGAACGGCGCGTTGGCGCGCGGCGACCATTGGTGGAGCAGGCGCGCGGCGATCTCCTTGCCCGACCCCGCCGCCCCCGTGATCAGCACGCGGCTGCCCGTCGCGGCGACGCGCTTGATGGTGGCGCGGACGTTGTTGATGACCGCGCTGCTGCCCGTCAGCTCGGTCTCGACGCCGGCGCGCTCGCGCAGCTCCTCGTTGTCGCGGCGCAGGCGCTCGACCTCGGTGGCGCGACCGACGACGAGCAGCAGCGCCTCGGCACGGAACGGCTTCTCGATGAAGTCGTAGGCGCCGCGCTTGATCGCCGAGACGGCGGTCTCGATGTTGCCGTGGCCCGAGATGACGATGACGGGGAGCGTCGGGTGGCGGCGCTTGACCTCCTCGAGCAGCTCGATGCCGTCGAGGCGCGACCCTTGCAGCCAGATGTCGAGGACGAGCAGCGAAGGGCGGCGGTCGGAGATCGCGGCGAGCGCGCTGTCGCTGTCGTGCGCGGTGCGCGTCCCATAGCCCTCGTCGCCGAGCACGCCCGCGATAAGTTCGCGGATGTCGGCCTCGTCGTCGACGATCAGGATGTCGAGCGCCATTCAGGCATTCCCTTGCAGCAGGTCGGGGGCGTCGTCGCTCAGGCCGAGGTCGGCACGCAGGTCGAAGCCGAGGCGCGCGACGGTGCCGCCGCCGGGCGCGTCGGAGAGGTCGAGCGTGCCGCCGTGCTCCTCGACGATCTTCTTGACGATGGCGAGGCCGAGACCGGTGCCGCGCACACGCGTCGTGACGTAAGGTTCGGTCAGGCGGTCGCGCGCTTCGGCTGGTAGACCGCAGCCGTTGTCGGTGACCTTGACGGTGACGCGCGTGTCGCTCGCCTCGATGGCGAGCGAGATCAGGCCCGGCTCGGCATCGCCTTTCACCGCAATGGCTTCGGCGGCGTTCTTGAGCAGATTTATCAACGCCTGGCTGATCTGGCGGCGATCGCAGACAAGGTCGGGAAGATGCGTCGGCGCGACAAGGCCGAAGCGGATCTGCGGATAGGCGACCTCCTGGAGGAACAGCGCCTGCTTGGCGATCTCGGCGAGGTTCTCGGGCTTGAACACCGGCTTGGGCATGCGCGCGAAGCTGCTGAACTCGTCGACCATGCGGCGCAGGTCGCCGACCTGGCGGACGATGGTGCCGGTCAACGACGCGAAGGTCTCGGGGTCCTCGACGATCTGGCGCGCGTATTTGCGCTGCAGCCGCTCGGCGCTGAGCTGGATCGGGGTCAACGGGTTCTTGATCTCGTGCGCGATGCGGCGCGCGACATCGGCCCACGCGGCGCGGCGCTGGTCGGCGAGTTGAGCGGAGATGTCGTCGAAGGTCAGGACGTAGCTGCGCGCGCCCCCCGTCTCGGCGGCGATGCGGACACTCAGCGTCTGCGTGTCGGCGCCGCGCACGATGACCACCTGCCCGCTGGCATCGCCCTGCGCGCTCGCCTCGTCGAGTAGCGCGGCCAACTCGGGCACGGCCTCGGCGAGCGGCCGGCCCGCGAGCGCGGCCTCGGTGGTGCCGAATAGATCGGCGGCGCTGCGATTGGCGAGCTTGATCGTGCCGCGCGCATCGATCGAAAGCACGCCTGCCGAAACGCCCGACAGGATCGCCTCGGTGAACTGGCGGCGCGCCTCGGCCTGCGCATTGGCGCTGACCAGCGCCGCCTGCTGGGTTTTCAACTGCCCCGTCATCCGGTTGAAGGCGCGGGCCAGCGTGCCGATTTCGTCGGGTGCGCCGCGCACCGGAACGCGCGCATCGAGGTCGCCCGCGCCGACGCGCTCGGCGGCATCGGCGAGGCGCGCGATCGGCGACACGAGGCGGTTCGCCAGCCACAGCGCGAACCAGATCGCCGCGGCGAGGATGAGCAGCGACACGACCATCAGCAGCAGGTTGAAGCGCCATTTCAGCGCTCGGCTGCGGTCGGTCAGCGCCTTGTATTCACTCAGCGCGGTCTGCGTCCGCGCCACCGAGTTGAGCACCAGCGGATCGACCTTGCGGCTGACGTAGACATAGCGCTCGAGGACGGGGTCGATGCGCACCACGGCTTCGACGCGGTCGCCCGCAGTGGCGATGACGCGAATTTCGCCGGCACGGGCGCGCGCCAGGTCGAGGCTGCGGATGCGCGTCGCCAGCGGACGGGCGTCCATGTTCACCTTGGCGAATATCGTGACTGCACCGCCGCGCGACGAGGTAAAAACGGCGGCTTCGGTCAGATTGCGCGTCTTGACCTGGAAGACCAGCCCCTCGTGAAAGGTTGGGCTGCCGATGCCGTAGTCGCGCGCATAATTATTCACGTCCGCCGCCATCGCTTGAATGTCGTCGAAGACGCGCTGCTTGTTTTCGGCGACATAGGCCTGCGCGACCTGATCGGCGTTGTCGAGGACGGTACGCGCGCGGTCGGAAAACCAGAACTGCGTGCCGAACTGGAAAAGCAGTGAGGCGAAAATCACGACGAGCAGTGTCGGCACCGCCGCGACGCCCGCGAACAGTGCCACGAGCCGGACGTGCATCTGCGCACCAGCCGTTCCGCGACGCCGGTTGGTCAGCAGGATCGCCGCGCGCCGCGCGATCAGCACGATCAGCGCCATCAGGGGCAGCAGGTTGGCGACGAGGAGCAACGTTACGATGGGCGGCGAAAAGCCCGCCGCACGGTCGCCGGTAAGGACGGCATAGCTCGCAATCCCCAGCACGACGACGAGCAGTGCGACGGCGACTTCGAGGCGCGGATACAGGTCGACGCGGTCACGCCAGCGGTTGAAACGCCGGCGCTGGATGCGCCACCGCCCCGCCTGCCCTCGTGCCTTCGCCTCGTCCATCGTGGCCAGTCTTAGCCCAATGGCGTGGCAAAAGGAACACAGGCGTTGCCGTCTTGCGACGGGTGGTTGGTAAACGACCGCGACTCGCGCCTCTCCTAGCCGCGCCGCGATGCCCCGGCGTCGAGACCATGGTCGCCGAGCTTCTTGCGGAGCGTGTTGCGGTTGATGCCCAGTAGCTTCGCGGCCTTGATCTGGTTGCCGCGTGTCGCTGCCAGCGCCAGCGTCAGCAACGGTCGTTCGACCTCGGCGAGGACGCGGTCGTAAAGCCCGTCGGGCGGCAAATCGCAGCCGAACGTTGCGAGATACTCGGCCAGATGTGCTTCGACCGAAGCGGCAAGCCCTGCGCCGCCCAGCGTCGGCACAGCCGCGCCACCCGGACCGCGCAACCCTGCCGCGATGGCGGCCTCGTCGATCGTCTCGCCGCTGGTCAGCGCCGCCAACCGCCGCATCAGGTTTTCGAGTTCGCGGACATTGCCGGGCCAAGGGTGCGTTGCGAGCGCCTCGATGGCACTCGGGTCGAGGGCCTTTCGCGGCAGCCCTTCCCTTGCAGCGCGGTCGAGGAAATGCCGCGCCAACACGGCGATGTCGCCGGCGCGTTCACGCAACGGCGGAAGGTGCAGCGGCACGACGTTGAGGCGATAGAATAAATCCTCGCGGAACTGCCCACCCGCGATGCGCGCCGAAAGGTCCTGATTGGTCGCCGAGATGATCCTGACATCGGCACGGATCGTGCGCTGGCCGCCGACGGTCGAGAAGTCGCCTGACTGCAGGACGCGTAACAACCGCGTCTGCGCGTCCGCTGGCATGTCGCCGATTTCGTCGAGGAACAACGTGCCGCGCTGCGCCTGCTCGAAGCGCCCGGTGACGCGCGTCGCGGCGCCGGTAAACGCGCCCCTTTCGTGACCGAACAACTCGGTCTCGATCAATTCGCGAGGGATGGCTGCCATATTGAGCGCAACGAACGGCGCACGCTTGCGCGGACCGAGATCGTGCAGCGCGCGCGCCACCAGCTCCTTGCCGGTCCCCGATTCGCCGAGGATCAGCACGCTGAGGTCGGTCGGCACGACGCGCGCGATGGTGCGGTACACTGCCTGCATCGCCGGCGAGCGACCGATCAGCGGAAGGTCGTCGGGGGCATCGGCAATCTCCTCGGCGATACCGCTGGCGGCGAGCGCGCTGGCGACGGCGCGGGTCAGCGCGTCGATGTCGAAGGGCTTGGGCAGATAGTCGAACGCCCCCTGCTCGGTGGCGCGCACGGCGGTCGATAGCGTGTTCTGCGCG
>JBBQVB010000064.1:0-13877 GCA_038211965.1 Sphingomonadales bacterium | reverse complement strand
TCACCTGGCGCCCGTGGCGAGCATTGCTCGCGCTGCCTAACCGACGCGTTGTCCGTTCCTTCAGCCGGGGTGCGAGCCCCGCAGCGCGAGGCTCGCTTCCGATGCCCATGACCACCGCCATTTTTGCCGTCTTCGTGACAGCCTGCTGTGCCCTCGCACTCTGGCGAGGACGAAACAGCGAGCGATGGACGGCAGCTGCATTGTTCACCAGCGCAGTCGCGTCAGCGCTGCTCCAGACGAGCAAATTCTGGTTGCCCGAGACGGGTATCATGGCGATCGACCTGATGCTGCTGTCCTACCTGATCGTGCTCGCACTCCAGAGCGACCGCTTCTGGCCGCTCTACGCGGCGGGTTTTCAGGTCGTCGGGACGCTGATCCATGTGGCGCGCTACGTCGATGCGAGCGTCTGGCATTCGGCTTATGCGACGGCGCAGGTGTTCTGGTCATATCCGGTCATGGCAGCGTTGATGGCGGGCACCTGGTTTGAGGCGCGCTACCGGCTCAGGTGACGTTGCCGGCGAAACCGTCCGAACGATTGGCCCTTTCGCTTACCGGTCGGGCGGCCTATATGGGCCGCCTGACGACATCCCGGTCGAGTCGCGCGTGAGCGGGGCCGACCGCCTCGACTGGTTCCGGGACACGGCGCTCTAGCGAATGCGCCGCGACGAATGGGGACCGGCTCGCGAGGTTCATTACGCTGGCGGTGCGGTCCGGTTGCCCGGATACGCACCTTTTTGCGTTGGAGCGTTCGCTCCATCGCGGAAGTCTTTTTGCGTTTGGCCCCGGCCCGACGCAGCGCAGAGGATTTGCATGGCCACGCAGCTGTCGACGCCCCCTTCGGGTGCCCAGATTTTCAACGCGAAGAAGCGCATCCGCAAGAACTTCGGCAAGATCCACGAAGTCGTGCAGATGCCCAACCTCATCGAGGTGCAGCGCGAGAGCTACGAGCATTTCCTTCGCTCGCGTCCCGCCGACGGCTATGTCTCGGGGCTCGAGAAGACATTGCGCTCGGTGTTCCCGATCCGCGACTTCGCCGGCACCGCCGAGCTCGATTTCGTGCACTACGAACTCGAAGACCCCAAGTACGATACCGACGAGTGCAGTCAGAGCGGCATGACCTATGCCGCGCCGATGCGCGTCACGCTCCGCCTCATCGTCTTCGAGGTCGATGCCGATACCGAGGCGCGGTCGGTGCTCGATATCAAGGAGCAGGACGTCTACATGGGCGACATGCCGTTGATGACGAGCAACGGTACCTTCATCATCAACGGCACTGAGCGCGTCATTGTGTCGCAGATGCACCGCAGCCCTGGCGTCTTCTTCGATCACGACCGCGGCAAGACCCACGCGTCGGGCAAGTTCCTGTTCGCCGCACGCGTCATCCCGTATCGCGGGTCGTGGCTCGACTTCGAATTTGACGCCAAGGACATCGTCAACGTCCGCATCGACCGCAAGCGCAAGCTGCCGGTGACGACGTTGTTCTACGCGCTGAACTACTCGGGCGAGGAAATCCTCAACGAATTTTACAAGCGAGTGGTCTGGGTTCGCGGCCACGGTGCCACCGGCGACGCCGGCTGGGTCGTGCCCTTTGTCGAGGCCAACTGGCGCGGCCAGAAGCCGAGCTTCGACGTCGTCAACGGCGAGACCGGCGAAGTCGTCTTCCCGCTCGGGACCAAGATCACCCCGCGCATGGCACGCAAAGCGGTCACCGATGGGCTGACGACGCTGCTGATCCCGACCGAGGAAATCTTCGGGCGCTATTCGGCGTTCGACCTGATCGACGAGGCGACGGGCGCGATCCATATCGAGGCCGGCGACGAACTGAACGCCGAGAACCTCGAAAAGCTCGACAAGGCCGGTCACACGTCGATCGAGCTCCTCGACATCGACCATGTCTCGGTCGGGCCGTGGATTCGCAATACGCTGATAGCCGACAAGGTCGAGGAGCGCGACCACGCGCTCAGCGAGATCTATCGTGTCATGCGCCCGGGCGAGCCGCCGACGAAGGAGACGGCTGAGTCGATGTTCTACGGGCTGTTCTTCGACGCCGACCGCTACGACCTCAGCGCCGTCGGCCGCGTCAAGATGAACATGCGAATGGCGCTCGATGTCCCCGACGATATGACCGTGCTGCGGCGGGAGGATATCCTCGAAGTCGCCAAGACGCTGGTTAATTTGAAGGACGGCAAGGGCGACATCGACGACATCGATAATCTCGGCAATCGCCGGGTGCGTTCGGTCGGCGAGTTGCTCGAGAATCAGTATCGCGTCGGGCTGTTGCGCATGGAGCGCGCGGTCAAGGAGCGCATGTCGTCGGTCGATATCGACACCGTCATGCCCAACGACCTGATCAACGCCAAGCCGGCGGTGGCGGCAGTGCGCGAGTTCTTCGGCTCGTCGCAGCTCAGTCAGTTCATGGACCAGACCAACCCGCTGTCCGAAGTGACGCACAAGCGTCGCGTTTCGGCGCTCGGGCCGGGTGGTCTGACGCGCGAGCGGGCGGGCTTCGAGGTCCGCGACGTTCACCCGACGCACTACGGCCGCATCTGCCCGATCGAGACGCCCGAAGGGCCGAACATCGGGCTGATCAACAGCCTCGCGACGTTCAGCCGGGTCAACAAGTACGGCTTCATCGAGACGCCGTACCGCAAGGTCGTCGATCACAAGCTGACCGACGATGTTGTCTATCTGTCGGCAATGGAGGAGGCCAAGCACACGATCGCGCAGGCCAACGCCGGCACCAACAGCGATGGCACCTTCGAGGAAGACCTGATCTCGTCGCGTGAGGCGGGCGAGTTCCTGATGAGCCCGAAGAACAACATCACGCTGATGGACGTCAGTCCCAAGCAGCTGGTGTCGGTCGCGGCGTCGCTCATTCCGTTCCTCGAGAACGACGACGCCAACCGCGCGCTGATGGGCTCGAACATGCAGCGCCAGGCGGTGCCGCTGGTCAAGGCCGAGGCGCCCTTCGTCGGCACCGGCATGGAAGGCACCGTCGCGCGCGATTCGGGGGCCGCGATTGCGGCGCGCCGGACGGGCATCATCGATCAGGTCGATGCGACGCGTATTGTCATCCGGGCGACCGAGGACGTCGCGGCGGGCAAGTCGGGCGTCGACATCTACACGCTGATGAAGTTTCAGCGGTCGAACCAGTCGACATGCATCAACCAGCGCCCGCTGGTGACTGTCGGCGACCTCGTCACCAAGGGCGACATCATCGCCGACGGGCCGTCGACCGAATTGGGTGAGCTGGCGCTGGGTCGCAACGCCCTCGTCGCGTTCATGCCGTGGAACGGCTACAACTACGAGGACTCGATCCTCATCAACGAGAAGATCGTCAAGGAAGACGTGTTCACCTCGATCCACATCGAGGAGTTCGAGGTCATGGCCCGCGACACCAAGCTCGGGCCCGAGGACATCACGCGCGATATCCCGAACGTCGGCGAGGAAGCGCTGCGCAACCTCGACGAGGCGGGCATCGTCTACATCGGTGCCGAGGTCGAGCCGGGCGATATCCTGTGCGGCAAGATCACGCCGAAGGGCGAGTCGCCGATGACGCCCGAGGAAAAGCTCCTCCGCGCGATCTTCGGCGAGAAGGCCTCCGACGTCCGCGACACGTCGCTCAAGCTGCCGCCGGGTGTGGCTGGCACCGTGGTCGAGGTGCGCGTCTTCAACCGCCACGGCATCGACAAGGACGAGCGCGCGCTGCAGATCGAGCGCGAGGAAATCGACCGTCTCGACAAGGACGCCGCCGACGAACGCGGCATTCTCGACCGGGCGACTTATGCCCGTCTGCGTACCGCGCTGCTCGGCCAGACGACGGCGGCGGTGCCCAAGGGCGGCAAGAAGGGTGCGGTCGTCGATGACGCCATGCTCGAAGCCAACCCACGCCGCGAGTGGTGGAAGTTCGGCGTCACCGACGATGCCGTGCAGGCCGACCTCGAAGCGTTGCGCGGCCAGTGGGAAGATGCGCAGGCCAATATCGACGCGCGCCTCGACGACAAGAAGGGTAAGCTGCAGGCGGGCGATGAACTGCCGCCGGGCGTGCTCAAGATGGTCAAGGTGTTCGTCGCGGTGAAGCGCAAGCTCCAGCCCGGCGACAAGATGGCCGGCCGTCATGGCAACAAGGGCGTCATCAGCCGTATCCTGCCGCAGGAGGACATGCCCTTCCTCGAGGACGGAACGCCGGTCGACATCGTGCTTAATCCGCTCGGCGTGCCGAGCCGGATGAACGTCGGGCAGATCTTCGAGACGCATCTGGGCTGGGCCGCGCGCGGCCTCGGCAAGCAGATTGGCGCGATGCTCGAGGACATCCATGCCAAGGGCAAGGGGCTGACGACGGGCAACACCGGCGAACTACGCGCCAAGCTCAAGTCGATCTATGGCGGTCAGTACGATAGCGACATCGCCGACATGAGCGAGAATCAGATGGGCGAGCTTGCCGCCAATCTGTCGCTCGGCGTGCCGATGGCGACCCCGGTGTTCGATGGCGCACGCGAGGCCGACGTGTCGGGCATGCTCGAACTGGCCGGGCTCGATGCCTCGGGTCAGGTCGAGCTGTTCGACGGGCGCTCGGGCGAGATGTTCGACCGCAAGGTGACGGTCGGCTACATCTACATGCTCAAGCTGCACCATCTCGTCGACGACAAGATCCACGCGCGTTCGATCGGGCCGTACAGCCTCGTCACCCAGCAGCCGCTGGGCGGCAAGGCGCAGTTCGGCGGGCAGCGTTTCGGCGAGATGGAGGTGTGGGCCTTGCAGGCCTACGGTGCCGCCTACACCTTGCAGGAAATGCTGACGGTCAAGTCCGACGACGTCATCGGGCGGACCAAGGTCTACGAGGCGATCGTCAAGGGCGACGACACCTTCGAGGCCGGCATTCCCGAGAGCTTCAACGTGCTCGTCAAGGAGATGCGATCGCTGGGGCTCAACGTCGAGCTGCAGAACGCCGAGAAGGTGGAATGACCGCTGCCCTCTCCCTCTAGGGGAGAGGGACAGCCGCCGCTTGGCGGCAGGGAGAGGGGCAAGAAGGCCCCGCGTGGCTACGCCCCTCTCCCTCCCGCCCGCTGAAGAAGCGGGCGGGCCCCTCCCTCTCCCCTGAAGGGAGAGGGACGTAAGAGAAGGACCGGATATGAACACGGAACTGATGAACTTCTTCAACCCGGCGGTGAAGCCGGAGACGTTCGACCAGATCCAGATCAGCCTTGCCAGCCCGGAGAAGATCCGCAGCTGGTCGTTCGGCGAGATCAAGAAGCCCGAAACCATCAACTACCGGACGTTCAAGCCCGAGCGCGACGGCCTGTTCTGCGCGCGTATCTTCGGTCCGATCAAGGACTACGAGTGCCTGTGCGGCAAGTACAAGCGCATGAAGTACAAGGGCATCGTCTGCGAGAAGTGCGGCGTCGAGGTCACCGTCTCGAAGGTACGCCGCGAGCGCATGGGCCATATCGAACTGGCCGCGCCGGTCGCGCACATCTGGTTCCTCAAGTCGCTGCCGAGCCGTATCGGCATGCTCCTCGACATGCCGCTCAAGAACCTCGAGCGCGTGTTGTACTTCGAGCAGTATGTCGTTCTCGAGCCTGGCATGACGCCGATGAAGAAGTTCGACCTGCTCACCGAGGATGAGCTGGCGACGGCGCAGGACGAGTATGGCGAAGACAGCTTCCGCGCCGGCATCGGCGCCGAGGCGATCCGCGAATTGCTTGCCGAGATGGACCTCGAAGGCGAGATGGAGGTCCTGCGCGAGGACCTGCGGACGACCAAGTCCGAGCTGAAGCCCAAGAAGATCATCAAGCGGATGAAGGTCGTCGAGTCCTTCATCATGTCGGGCAACAAGCCCGAGTGGATGGTGCTGCAGGTCGTGCCGGTGATCCCGCCCGAACTGCGCCCGCTGGTGCCCTTGGACGGCGGCCGCTTCGCGACGTCGGACCTGAACGACCTGTATCGTCGCGTCATCAACCGTAACAACCGGTTGAAGCGCCTGATCGAGCTGCGCGCCCCCGACATCATCGTGCGCAACGAGAAGCGCATGCTGCAGGAGGCGGTCGATGCGCTGTTCGACAACGGTCGCCGCGGGCGCACGATTACCGGGGCCAACAAGCGCCCGTTGAAGTCGCTCAGCGACATGCTCAAGGGCAAGCAGGGGCGCTTCCGCCAGAACCTGCTCGGCAAGCGCGTCGACTATTCGGGCCGCTCGGTGATCGTCACCGGGCCGGAGCTCAAGCTGCACCAGTGCGGCCTGCCCAAGAAGATGGCGCTCGAACTGTTCAAGCCGTTCATCTACTCGCGCCTCGACGCCAAGGGTCTGTCGATGACCCTCAAGCAGGCGAAGAAGTGGGTCGAGAAGGAGCGCAAGGAAGTCTGGGATATCCTCGACGAGGTGATCCGCGAGCATCCGGTGCTGCTCAACCGCGCGCCGACGCTGCATCGCCTCGGTATCCAGGCGTTCGAGCCGGTGCTGATCGAGGGCAAGGCGATCCAGCTTCACCCGCTGGTCTGCTCGGCGTTCAACGCCGACTTCGACGGCGACCAGATGGCCGTCCACGTGCCTCTGAGCCTCGAGGCGCAGCTCGAAGCGCGCGTCCTGATGATGTCGACGAACAACATCCTGTCGCCTGCCAACGGCAAGCCGATCATCGTGCCGTCGCAGGACATGGTGCTGGGGCTCTACTATCTGTCGATGGACCGCGAAGGCGAGCCGGGCGCGGGTATGGCGTTCTCGAACATGTCCGAAGTCCACCAGGCGCTCCATGCCGGGGCGGTGACGCTACATTCGAAGATCCGCGCGCGCGTCGAGACGACCGACGAGGCCGGCAACATGGTCCTGCGCCGCGTCGAGACGACGCCGGGCCGCATGCTGCTTGGCGAGACGCTGCCCAAGAACCACCGGGTGCCGTTCGAGACGATCAATCGCCTGCTGACCAAGAAGGACATCGGCGACGTCATCGACGAGGTCTATCGCCACACCGGCCAGAAGGAGACCGTGCTGTTCGCCGATGCGATCATGGCGCTTGGCTTCCGGCACGCGTTCAAGGCCGGCATCAGCTTCGGCAAGGACGACATGGTTATTCCGGAATCGAAGACCAAGACGGTCGGCGACACCAAGGCGCAGGTCAAGGACTTCGAGCAGCAGTATCAGGACGGCCTGATCACGCAGGGCGAGAAGTACAACAAGGTCGTCGATGCCTGGGCGCGCTGCGGTGACGAAGTCGCCAATGCGATGATGCGCGAGATCAGCTCGAAGAAGATGGACGGCGCGGGTCGCGAGAAGCAGATCAATTCGATCTACATGATGGCGCACTCGGGCGCGCGTGGTTCGCAGGCGCAGATGAAGCAGCTTGCGGGCATGCGCGGCCTGATGGCCAAGCCGTCGGGCGAGATCATCGAGACGCCGATCATCTCGAACTTCAAGGAAGGTCTGACCGTCCTCGAATACTTCAACTCGACCCACGGCGCGCGCAAGGGCCTCGCCGACACCGCGCTCAAGACCGCCAACTCGGGTTATCTGACGCGGCGTCTGGTCGACGTGTCGCAGGATTGCGTCGTCTTCGAGGACGATTGCGGTACCGAGCGCGGCCTGCTGATGAAGGCGATCGTCGAGGGCGGCAGCACGATCGTGTCGCTCGGTGAGCGCATCCTCGGACGCACCGTGCTCGACGATGTCGTCGATGCGAAGTCCGGTGAGGTCATCGCGCCGGCTGGCATGCTGCTCAGCGAAGTCGACGTGACGCGCATCGAGAAGGCGGCCGTGCCCGAAGTCAAGATCCGCAGCCCGCTGCTGTGCGAGACCAAGACCGGCGTCTGCGCCACCTGCTACGGGCGCGACCTCGCGCGCGGCACGCCGGTCAATGCCGGCGAAGCGGTCGGCGTCATCGCGGCGCAGTCGATCGGTGAGCCCGGCACGCAGTTGACGATGCGGACCTTCCACATCGGCGGCGCGGCGCAGGTCAGCGAGCAGTCGACGCTCGACGCGCCGGTCGACGGCAAGGTCGTGCTGCGCAACCTCAACACCATCAAGGACTCGCGCTCGCGCAACGTCTCGATGGCGCGCAACGGCGAGATCGTGCTGATGGACGACGACGGGCGTGAGCGTTCGGTGCACCGCATTCCCTATGGGGCGATGCTGATGCATCTCGACGGCGCGATCGTGTCGAAGGGCGACCGGCTGGCCGATTGGGACCCGTACACGCTCCCCGTCATCACCGAGAAATCGGGCAAGGTGAAGTATCAGGACCTGATCGAAAACGTCTCGATGTCCGAGAACGTCGACGACGCGACGGGAATCGCGCAGAAGGTCGTCACCGACTGGCGGCAGGTCAACAAGAAGGACGACCTGCGCCCGCGCATCACCCTGCTCGACGAGAATTCGGGCGAGGCGGCGCGTTATCTGCTCGCGGTCGATGCCATTCTGTCGGTCAATGACGGGCAGGACGTGTTTGCCGGCGACGTCATCGCGCGCATCCCGCGCGAGGCGGCGAAGACGCGCGATATCACCGGCGGTCTGCCGCGGGTGGCCGAACTGTTCGAGGCGCGCATCCCGAAGGACAACGCGATCATCGCGCGGATCAATGGGCGCGTTGAATTCGGCAAGGACTACAAGACCAAGCGGCGGATCAGCATCCGTCCCGAGGACGGCGGCGACCCGGCCGAGTATCTGGTGCCCAAGGGCCGCCACGTCTCGGTCCAGGAAGGCGACTATGTCCGCAAGGGCGATTACCTGATCGACGGCAACCCGAACCCGCACGACATCCTCGATGTCATGGGGGTCGAGCCGCTCGCCGAGTATCTGTGTGCCGAGATCCAGGTGGTCTATCGTCTGCAGGGCGTCAAGATCAACGACAAGCACATCGAGGTGATCGTTCGCCAGATGCTGCAGAAGGTCGAGATCACCAAGTCGGGCGACACGACGATGCTGGTCGGCGAACAGGTCGACCGGCTCGAGATGGAAGCCGACAACGCCAAGCTCGACAAGAAGGGCATCCCCGCCGAGGGCAAGCCCGTCCTGCTCGGGATCACCAAGGCGTCGCTGCAGACCAAGTCGTTCATCTCGGCGGCGTCGTTCCAGGAGACGACGCGCGTGCTCACCGAGGCCGCCGTGCAGGGCAAGATTGATACCCTGACCGGCCTCAAGGAGAACGTCATCGTCGGCCGCCTGATCCCGGCGGGCACCGGCGCGGCGCTGGCGCGGGCCCGCGTCACCGCGACGTCGCGCGACGCGGCGCTGCGCGCAACGCAGGCTCAGAAGCTCGCGGCGGCGACGCCCGTGCCGCTGACCGCCGCCCCGGTGCCGAGCCCGCTCGGCGAGGTCGTCGGGGGGTAAGGCAACTGCAGTGCCGGGCGCTTGTTGCGCCCGGCACTGCCAGCGCCCAAGGTATTCGCTGCAGTCGGGAGGGCGAGTGCAATGGGGTTCGTTATCCTGTCGGTACTCGTACAGGTGCTGACGGTCGTTCACATCATCCGTCACGGACGGAACCAGATGTGGATACTGGCCGCGGTCATGCTGTCGATCCCCGGCTGCATTGCCTATTTCGTCGTCGAGATCGGCCCCGGGCTGTGGGGTGGTCGCGCCGAAGTCGCCGACCGCGCACGCCGCCTGACGCGTCAGCAGCGCGCCGCCGAAGCGCGCATGTACGACTGGGCCGCAACCGAACTAGCCCGTCTGGAGCGATAGCGGGCGGAATTGCGCGGCGCGGCACGCGGGCCCTATCGGAGCAGTCCGGCGGGGCTTTGTCATGAGAATTGCTGGCCACGACGCACGAAACCGGGCACGAGCGCGGCGTGACGAGCGTGGCTTCCCCTCCCGACCTGCGCGTCGCGCTGTTTTCGGGCAATTACAATTACATCCGCGACGGCGCGAATCAGGCGCTGAACAAGCTTGTCGATTATCTCGAGCGCCAGGGTGTTGCGGTGCGCGTCTATTCACCGACCAGCGCGACCCCGGCGTTCGAGCCGGCGGGGACCTTGATTTCTGTCCCCGCATGGCGGATCCCGGGCCGCGGCGAGTATCTCTACGCCAAGCCGATGAATGCCGCGACGCGCGCCGACCTCGAGGCTTTCGGACCGACGCTGGTCCACCTCGCGGCCCCCGACGAACTCGGCAAGAGCGTCAAGAAATGGGCACGCGCCAACCGCGTCCCCGCCGTCGGCTCGTTCCACACCCGCTTCGATACATATTTCAAGTTCTACGGCCTCGAGTGGTTCAGGCGTTTCGCCGAAGGTATATTGCGCCGCTTCTATATCGACCTCGAAGAAACCTATGCGACGTCCGAAGCCTTCGCCGAAGTCATCCGCGCGCAAGGCTTTTCGGACCGTGTCGCGGTGTGGAGTCGGGGCATCGACCGCGAGCGCTTCAACCTGGCGCGGCGCGACCTCGCGTGGCGCGCCGGCCTCGGCATCGGGCAGGACGAGCCGACGATCGCCTTCGTCGGACGTCTGGTGCTCGAAAAGGGTCTCGATGTCGTCGCGGCGACGATGGCCG
Organism: Sphingomonadales bacterium; assembly: GCA_038211965.1. Taxonomy (GTDB): domain Bacteria; phylum Pseudomonadota; class Alphaproteobacteria; order Sphingomonadales; family Sphingomonadaceae; genus Glacieibacterium. The sequence goes on along the minus strand of JBBQVB010000064.1, from coordinate 3,400 downwards.
AGCTGACGCGGCGTGGCATCCCGCACCGCTTGCTGGTGGTCGGCGACGGCCCGGCGCGCGCACGCTTCCAGCAGCAGGTGCCCGAAGCGGTGTTGACCGGCTTCCTCGGTGGGCTGGCACTGCCGCGCGCCTATGCCAGCGCCGATATCATGTTCAACCCATCGACCACCGAGACCTTCGGCAACGTGACGCTCGAAGCCATGGCGAGCGGGCTGCCGGTGGTCGCCGCCGACGCGACGGGGAACGCCTGCCTCGTCCAGAACGGCGTTTCGGGGGCGTTGATCGAGCCGGGCAATGCAAGCAAGTTCGCCGATGCGATACAGGCACTGATTGCCGATCCGGCGGCGCGGGCGGCGGCGGGGCAGGCGGGATTGGCGCGTGCGGCGACCTACGACTGGGACGCGATCAACGGCGAGCTGCTCGACCACTATCGTGTGGTGGTTGCAAATTACCGCGCGTAGATTATGTTGAAGGGGTTGGGCTTCGGCCCATCTACGGCGATAAATGATGTCGTGAAATAGACGTTCGGACCCGGGGGCGGTACCCGGCGGCTCCACCAAATTCCCCGTTGTCGGGGGGTGTGCGGGGCCGAAACAGGATCGACGTGCGTTCAAAGACGAATATCTTCGCCCGGCCTGAATGAGCCGTTAAACTGTTCAAAATCCTAAATGCCAACGACAACGAGGCATTCGCAATCGCAGCGTAACCCGGTCCTTCACGGACTGAGTTAAACTGGCCGAAAGCGCGGGTCGGGCCGCCCCGGGCAACAGAAGCGGAAACCGGCGGTACGGGGAGCACCGAGCAACAGAAGCTCCCCACTTCATGCGGCGCGCCGGGGATGACGCGCGCGCGACGTTCCCGTACAGTGTCGCCCGACCCCGGAGCCCGAGTCGTGAACGACACCACCGCCGACAGCCTGATCCCCTATGACGAAATCGTGCAGGACGCGCTGCGGTCGGTCGTGCGCCGTGTACTCGACCGGATCGACGCCGAGGGCGGGCTGCCGGGTAGCCATCATTTCTACATCGCTTTCCGGACGCGCTATCCGGGTGTCGAGATGCCGCGTCACCTGCTCGAGCGCTACCCCGAGGAGATGACGATTGTCGTCCAGCATCGCTACTGGGACCTGACGATCGACGACCGCAAGTTCGGCATCGGGCTGAGCTTCAACCAGGTTCCCGCCAAACTCGTCATCCCGTTCGACGCAGTGACGGGGTTCGTCGACCCGGCGGTCAATTTCGCGCTGCAGTTCCAGCCCAAGGAGGGCGAGGGTGCGGCGGTGGTCGAAGCCCCGACGCTGGTGCCGGTCGAGGACGGCTCGAATGTCGTGACGCTCGACCGCTTCCGGAAGAAATAATCTGCCCTTCTATCGTCAGGACCGCATGACCTTCACCGAGACCCGCATCGAAACCGACAGCTTCGGCCCGATCGACGTTGCCGCGACCGCTTATTGGGGCGCGCAGACGCAGCGCTCAATCGGCAATTTTCCCATCGGTGGCGAGCGCATGCCGCTGCCGCTCGTCCACGCACTCGGGCTGATCAAGCTCGCGGCGGCGCGGATCAACGCGCGCGACGGGCGGCTCGCGGCGAACCTCGCCGATGCGATGGAAACCGCCGCGCGCGAGGTCGCCGAAGGCGGCCATGACGATCAGTTCCCGCTTGTCGTCTGGCAGACGGGCAGCGGCACGCAGACCAACATGAACGCCAACGAGGTCATCGCGGGACGCGCCAACGAACTGCTGGCGGGCACGCGCGGTGGCAAGACGCCGGTCCACCCCAACGACCACGTCAACATGGGCCAGTCGTCGAACGACACTTTCCCGACCGCGATGCATGTCGCGGCAGCGCGCGAGGTCGCCGACAGGCTGATCCCCGCGCTGGCGCACCTCCACGCCGCGCTGGCGGCGAAGGTCGAGGCGTGGGGCGACATCGTCAAGATCGGACGGACGCACCTTCAGGATGCGACCCCGCTGACGCTCGGGCAGGAGATGTCGGGCTATGCGCAGCAGGTCTCCGACGGCATCGACCGCGTTCGTGCGGTGCTGCCGCGCCTCCACCGCCTCGCACAGGGCGGCACAGCGGTGGGCACGGGCCTCAACGCGCCCGCCGGATGGGGCGAGGCAATTGCGGCGGAGCTCGCCGACCTGACCGGCGTGGCGTTCGAAACCGCGCCGAACAAGTTCGAGGCGCTGGCGTCGAACGATACGATGGTCGAACTGTCCGGTGCACTCAACGTGCTGGCGGTCAGCCTGACCAAGATCGCCAACGACCTGCGGCTGCTCGGCTCTGGTCCGCGCTCGGGGCTGGGCGAACTCAGCCTGCCCGAGAACGAGCCCGGCAGCTCGATCATGCCCGGCAAGGTCAATCCGACGCAGTGCGAGGCGCTGACGATGGTCGCTGCACAGGCGATGGGCAACCACACGACGGTGACCGTCGCCGGGGCGCAGGGCCACCTCGAACTCAACGTCTTCAAGCCGGTGATCGCGTACAACGTTCTCCAGTCGATCCGCCTGCTCGCCGACGCTGCGGTGAGCTTCACCGACCGCTGCGTCGTCGGCATGGAGCCCAATCGCGCGCGGATCGCCGATCTGGTCGAACGCTCGCTGATGCTGGTGACCGCGCTGGCCCCCGAGATCGGCTACGACAACGCCGCAAAGATCGCCAAGCACGCGCACCACGAGGGCACCAGCCTGCTCGAGGCGGCGCTGGCACTGGGGCTGATCGGCGAGGCCCGCTTCCGCGAGGTCGTTCGCGCCGAGGCGATGATCGGCCCCGACGCGTAGCCGGCTCAGGCGCGCGCCATCACCACGCGCTCAAGGATGACCAGCGGCATCGCGCCCTGGCGCAGCACGTCGTGGAACGCCTTGGGGTCGAACGCCGCGCCCTGCTTGGCGCGCACGGCGTCGCGAAGCTTGACCCACTGGGTGTGACCGACCTTGTAGCTGAGCGCCTGCGCCGGGCCGACGCAGTAGCGGTCGACCTCACGTTCCGAGCGGCCATGCGCGAAGCCGGTGGTCTTGACCATATAGTCGGTCGCCTTCTCGCGGCTCCAGCGCTTGTAGTGGATGCCGGTGTCGATGACGAGGCGCGCGGCGCGGAACAGGAAGCTCTGCAGATAGCCGATGCGACCGAGCGGATCGCCCTCGTAGAGGCCGAGTTCGTCGGCGACCTGCTCGGCATAGAGCGCCCAGCCTTCGCTGTACGCTGAATAGCCGCCGCGCCGACGGATCAGCGGAATGTCGGTCGATTCCTGCGCGATGCTGATCTGGAGATGATGGCCGGGGACCGCCTCGTGGTAGGTCAGCGTCGGCAGGCCGAACTTGGGCCATTCGTGCGTGTCCTTGAGGTTGATGTAGTACGCCGCCGGCCGTGAGCCATCGAGCGCCGCGCCCTGATAATA
>JBBQVB010000063.1:0-14039 GCA_038211965.1 Sphingomonadales bacterium | reverse complement strand
CGTCGCTTTCAGTTGCGGGACGGTTTCGGGCGATATGCCGCACGCCGCCATAAAGTCGATCGCCACGCCGATGCGGTCGGCGAGCGCCTGATACTGTGCCGACCACAGCGACCGTCCGGTGAAGTCGAGGTTCCACTTGTGAACCTGATGCAGGTTGGCATAGCCGCCGCTGGCGAAGGCGCGCAGCAGGTTGAGCGTCGCCGCCGACTGCATATAGCCGCGCAGCATCTTGGCGGGGTCGGGCTCGCGCGCTTCGGTGGTGAAAGCGATGTCGTTGACGTTGTCGCCGCGGTAGCTCGGCAGCGAGACGCCGTCCTGCACTTCGAAATCGCCCGACCGCGGCTTGGCGAACTGCCCCGCCATGCGCCCGACCTTCACGACGGGCAGCTTCGACGCGAAGGTCAGCACGACCGCCATCTGGAGGATGACGCGGAAGGTGTCGCGGATGTTGTTGGGATGGAATTCGGCGAAACTCTCGGCGCAATCCCCGCCCTGGAGCAGGAAAGCCTTGCCCGCTGCGACATCGGCGAGCGCGGCAGTGAGGTCGCGCGCCTCGCCCGCGAAGACGAGCGGCGGGTAGCCGTTCAGCTCGGCCTCGGTGCGCGCGACCAGCGCGGCGTCGGCGTAGGTCGGCAGCTGCTTCGCCTCGTGCGCGCGCCAGCTGTCGGGGGTCCAGTTGCGAAGATTGACCATATCGATGCCGGACATGCCGCAGACCAGCCACGAATACAAGAATCAGCGATCGCGGCGTGCCGGACGGCCCATGTCCCGGGGGTCGAACCCCGCCGGTGCTGCGACCTCGACGACCGGCTCGTCGCGATCGTCGAACTCGAGCCGCAGCGCGCGCGCCATCGCCGCGTGCATCGCGTAGAGGCCGACGATGTACGTCAGTTCGAGGATCGCTTCGTCGGACAGCTGCGCCTTGAGCGCCGCGAAAACCCCATCGGGGGTGCGTCCCCGATCGAGCGCGAGGCAATCGGCATAGGCCAGCACCGCCCGCTCGGACGTGTCGAAGCAATCGGCAGCAGCCCAGCCCGGCACTGCCGCGATGCGGGCGTCGGATACGCCCAGGCCGCGCAGTGCCTTGCAGTGCTGCGAGTAGACGAATTGGCTCCCGACCGCCCACCCGACGCGCGCCTGCGCCAGTTCGCGCAGGACGGGGTCGAGGACGCGGTCGGCGCTGCGGTAGAACTGGAAGCCCTGAACGGCATGCTGAAGGGCATCGGGCACCAGCGCGAACACCGTCCAGAAGTTGCCACGCGTCCCCGTCGCGGTGCCCGGCTCGGCGACGGGATCGCGGTCGCCGAAGATGAAGTCGTAGAGCGGGCGGGCGACCTCCGGATCGGCATCGGCGCGCGGCACTTGGCGCAGGCGCGGCACGTTAGACCTCGACCGTCGCGCCGGCGGCGGCATGGCGCACGTCGTCGCCGGTGAAGGGCCGCGTCCATGCGGCGAATTCCATCATGATCCCGTTCGGGTCGGTGAAATACACCGAGCGAACGAAAACGCCGTCGTGCATCTCGAGGGCAACGCCCTGCGCGCTGTCGTCATGGTTGAGAATGACCGGGAAATGCTCGACCCCGGCGGCCGCGAGCCGGTCGATGCACGCGCCGAGATCGCCGGGTGCGACGGCGAAGGCGACATGGTTCATCGATCCGACCGCCGTCTTGGCATCGTGCGGGAAGCGCGCCACCGAGGCGATGCCCGGTGCCGCCGCGGGCGTCTCGGGCCACCAGAAGAACGCGAGGCTGGCACCGCCGCCGCAATCGAAGAAGAAATGCTGGCCACCACCGGGCAGCGCAATGGTCTTGACCAGCGGCATGTCGAGGACGCGGGTGTAGAAATCGACCGTCGCACCCATGTCGCGGGCGACCAGCGCGAGGTGGTTGAAGCCCGTCGTCAGCACGCCCGCACCCCCAACGCTGCCACCCGGCGCAGTCAAGCCGACCGCGCCACCGACGTCAACGCATCAGCACCAGCTCCTCCGACATCGTCGGATGCAGCGCGACGGTGTCGTCGAACTGCGCCTTGGTCAGCCCCGCTTTGATCGCGATGGCGACGGCCTGGAGAACTTCGGGCGCGTCGGGGCCGATCATGTGCGCGCCGACGACACGGTCCGACGCGCTGTCGACGACCAGCTTGTACAGCGCACGCTCGTTGCGCCCCGCCAGAACGTTCCGCATCGGGCGGAAGTCGCTGGTATAGACCTTGACCGTGCCGAGCGTGTTGCGCGCCTGCGCCTCGGTCATGCCGACACTGCCCAGCGGCGGGTTGGCGAACACCGCGCTCGGCACGCAGTTGTAGTCGACCGTACTCGGCTTGTAGCCGAACCCCGTGTCGTCGATGGCGTGCTCCTCGCGGATCGCGTTGGGGGTGTGGTGGTTGCGGTCGGTGACGTCGCCTACCGCCCAGTTATTGTCGACATTGGTGTGGCTGGCGTCGTCGACTTGGATCGCGTGTTTGTCGTTGACCGCGACACCGACCGCGTCGAGCCCCAGCCCCTCGATATTGGGCCGCCGCCCGATCGCCCAGAGCAGCATGTCGCTGTCGATCGGCTCGTCGTCCTTGAGGTGGATGCGGACGCAACCGTTGTCGAGCTTCTCGATGCGTTCGAAGGCGCAATTGAAGCGGAAGTTGATGCCCTTGGTCATGCTGATCGTCAGCAGCCGGTCGCGCAACGCCTGGTCCCAGCCGCGCAGGATCGTGTCGCCGCGGTTGACCAGCGTCACCTTGACGTCAAGCTCGTGGAAGATCCCCGCGAACTCGTTGGCAATATAGCCGCCGCCCGCGATCACCAGATGCTTGGGCAGGGCTTCGAGGTGGAAAACCTCGTTCGAGGTGATGCCATGCTCAGCCCCGGGTAGGTCGGGGACCAGCGGCCGCGCGCCGGTGGCGATGAGCAGCTTGTCGAAGCTGATGCGCTGGCCGCCCACGTCGGCGGTGTGGGCGTCGAGCAGTACCGCGCGCCCGTGCAGCGTCGTCACCTTCTGCGCGTCGAGGTTGGTCTGATAGATGCCGTTCAAGCGGTCGACTTCGGCGAGCACGTTGTCGCGCAGCGTCGGCCAGTCGAAGCCCTTGTCCCCTAGCGTCCAGCCGAAGCGGCGTGCATCGACCAGGTCCTCGGCGAAATGCGCGCCGTAGACGAGCAGCTTCTTGGGCACGCAACCGCGGATGACGCAGGTGCCGCCGACGCGATATTCCTCGGCCACCGCGACGCGCGCCCCGTGCCCGCTCGCGATCCGCGCCCCGCGCACGCCGCCCGAACCTGCGCCTATGACAAAGAGGTCGTAATCGTAGGTCATGCGGGTTCCTCGGAGGCCAGGCGTCGAGATAGGGGGTGGGGGGAGGGGGCGCAACACAGCCTCGGGCGCGGGGTCGTTTTCGCGTCTGATCGATCTATGGCCCGAGTGTCTCCCGCGCCGCCTCCCAGTTCCGCCCGTCGAACGGCACAACCGTCGCCTCGACCCCGCGCGTATCGTCCAACGCGCGCCAGTTGACGCTATAGCCGTGGGGATGCGAGCGGGGCACGTAGAAGCTCTTGATGCCGCAGTGGCGGCAAAACAGGTGGCGCGCGGTGGCGCTGCCGAAGCGGTAGTCGGTGAGGGCGCCCGCACCGCTGAGCAGCTCGAAGGCGTCGGCTGCGACGATCAGGTGGAGGAAGCCCGCCTTGGCGCAGATCGAGCAGTTGCAGTCGTCGATCCGTACCGCCTGCGGGACTTCGACCGCGAAGCGCACCGCGCCGCAGTGGCAGCCGCCTTCGAGCCTCACTTCTTCGCCAGCCACGCCGCCGATTGCGTCTTGGCCAGCGTGACGAGATCTCCGAGCGTCTCGTTTACGTCGATCAGGTGCAGGCCCCACTCAGGCCGAACCTGCCCCGCGTTGACGACGTCGCCTGCGATGCGATCGGTGCGCGGGTCGGCGGGGTCGGCGTCGGTGCGGACGCTGAGGAAGGTTGCACCGTCGAGGCTGCGGCACTCGGCGGACAACAGGCCGGGGACGGCGACGAAGCGCGTGTCGATCTTTGCACCGGTGGCCCACGCCGGCTGTGCACTGCTGTTGTCGACGATCGCGCTACTCGCCGGGAGCAGCGCCGACAGGCTGGCGCGACCGCCGCCGAGCGCTGCGGGATTGGTGCAGCCGACCGCCATGCCAGGCGTCGGGCTGCGCCCGAAGCGCGAGTCGGGCGGCGGGATCTCGCCGTCGCGGAACGACACATAGGCGACGACGCAGCCCGTCTGCGTGGCGGCGCGGCACAGCGGCATGACCTTGAGGTCGCCGCCCGCGTCGGCCCCGGTCGGCACAAGGACGTTGTTGCCGGGGATATACGCGGCGATGACGCGCGCCGCGACGGGCTTGCCCTCGATCTCGCGCGCCAGGAGCGCCTTGATGATGCCCGAGCCTTGGCTGTGGCCGATCAGGATGACGCCGCGCCCCTGATTGTCGCGCGCGAGGTACGACGCCCACGCCGACGCGACGTCGCTATACGCCATAATGCGGTCGGCGTTGGTCGGGGCGCCGGTCAGCACGGCGCGCAGCGCGGCCAGTGTCACCTGCCGGTAGAGCGGCGCATAGGTCCGGCAGACGCTGCGGAACGCCGCGAACTGGATCAACGCGACGCCCTTCTCGGCGGGGTCGGCGACCATGTCGCTGTTGCCGCCGGGGTCGGTCGAGACGGTGGGATAGACGTAGAAACAGTCGACGGGGGCGTCCTTGACCATCGGGATCGTCGTCTTGGTCAGCGCGCCCGAGGCGGCGACGCTCGTCACGTCGAGCGGCGAGGTGCAGACATCGGCTTTGCCGGGGCGGCACAGCCAGCTGGCGGCGGCGCTGTAATCGGGGGCGGCGGCGGCAGGCGGGGCAGGGGCGGCGGGCGGCGGGGTCTGCGCCAGCACTGGAGCTGCGAGGCTCAGGCTGGCGGCGGCAATCAGGCGGCGGATCATGAATAGGCTCCCCAGGTTTTGGCGACACTGCCGCAATCGGGCGGGCGCGCAAAGGGTCGTCAGCCGTCTTTCGGCTTGTCTATGGCGCCGTCGACACGCAGGCGCGCGCCGGTCTCGAAATCGCGCGCCAGCATCGCCACGAACGCATCGGCGACCACAGCGGGGGCCTTGAGCGTCGCGGCGTCCTCACCGGGGAAGGCGCGCGCACGCATCCGCGTCGCGGTCGCGCCGGGATCGAGCACCGCGACGCGCACCGGCGTCGTGTTGGCGACCTCCGCCCCATAGGTCAGCACGAGCGTGTCGAGCGCCGCCTTGGTCGCCGCATAGGCGCCCCAATAGGCGCGCGGCGTAGCCGCCACGGACGAGGTCAGCGTGATGAGCCGTCCCGCGTCGCTGGCGCGCAGCAGCGGGTCGAAGGCGCGGATCAGCCGCATGTTGGCGGTCAGGTTGAGGCTGACGACCTGGTCCCACTCCTTGAGGTCGATGTGCGGCACGGGAGTCAGGCTGCCCAGCGTCGCGGCGTTCAGGACCAGCACGTCGAGCCTGCCCCAGCGCGCCAGCAGCGCAGCGGCGAGTCGGTCGATGGCATCGCCGTCGCGCAGGTCGAGCGGCGCGATCGTCGCGGTACCGCCGGCCGCGTGGATGCGGTCCTCGACTTCGACAAGCCCGGCCTCGGTGCGTGCGGTCAGGACGACGTGCGCACCCGCCGCCGCGAGCGCTTCGGCGGTCGCCGCGCCGATACCGCGCGAGGCCCCGGTGACGAGAACAAGTTTGTTGGTGAGGTCGAGGGTCATCATTCTCTCTGATCGTCATGCTGGCAAAGGCCAGCACCCAGTTTCGGCGCGCCGACCGGGCTGTGCATTTCGCTCGACCGCGGTTGCCGGCCTGCACCCGAATGACGACCGTGAAACGCGGGGCCCTAAATCATCCGCTCCGACAGCATCGACAGCTGATCGGGCACCTCGAGGTCCTCCTGATCGGTCAACCGCGTTGGATAGTCGCCGGTGAAACAGGCATCGCAATATTGGGGCGCATCGTCCAGGCGCATGTCCTCGCCGAGCGCGCGGTACAGGCCATCGGTCGAGACGAAGGCAAGGCTATCGACCTTGATGTATTCGCGCATCCGCTCGACATCCATGTTCGCGGCGAGCAGCTTCGCGCGTGCCGGCGTGTCGACGCCGTAATAGCAACTGTGGCGCGTCGGCGGCGACGCGATGCGCATGTGGATTTCGGCCGCCCCGGCGTCGCGCAGCATCTGGACGATCTTCAGGCTGGTGGTGCCGCGCACGATCGAATCGTCGATCAGCACGATCTTCTTGCCGTCGATCATAGCGCGATTGGCATTGTGCTTGAGCTTGACGCCGAGGTTCCGGATCTGATCGCCGGGCTGGATGAACGTCCGCCCGACATAATGCGAGCGGATGATGCCGAGTTCGAACGGGATTCCCGACTGCTGGGCATAGCCGATCGCCGCGGGCGTCCCCGAATCGGGCACCGGCACGACGATGTCGGCATCGACCGGGCTCTCGAGCGCGAGCTGGACGCCGATCTTCTTGCGCACCTGGTAGACGCTCGACCCGTCGACCATCGAATCGGGGCGCGAGAAATAGACGTGCTCGAAGATGCAGGGGCGCGGGCGGACGACGCCGAAGGGGCGCAGCGAACGCAGGCCGCGCGCGGTGATGACGATCAGCTCACCCGGCTCGACGGCGCGCAGGAAGGTCGCGCCGACGACATCGAGCGCCACTGTCTCGGACGCGAGGATGTACGAATCGCCGAGGCGCCCGAGCACCAGCGGGCGGACGCCGAGCGGGTCGCGGCAGGCGATCATCCCCTCGCCGGTCAGGCATAGCACGCTGTACGCCCCCTCGACCTGTTTCAAGGCGTCGATGAATTTGTCGAGCAAGGTCCGATAGGTCGAGGTCGCGACGAGGTGGATGATGACCTCGGTATCGCTCGTCGACTGGAAGATCGAACCGCGCCGCACCAGCTCGCGACGCAGCTTGCCGGCGTTCGAGATGTTGCCGTTGTGCGCCACTGCGAAGCCGCCCGACTGGAGTTCGGCATAGAGCGGCTGAACGTTGCGCAGCGCGGTCTCGCCGGTCGTCGCGTAGCGGTTGTGGCCGATGGCGATATTGCCGCGCAGCTTGCGGATGACTTCGTCCGAATCGAAGTTGCCCGCGACATGGCCCATGGCGCGATGCGTGTGGAAGTCGTGGCCGTCGAAGGTGGTGATTCCCGCCGCCTCCTGCCCACGATGCTGGAGCGCGTGGAGGCCGAGCGCGGTCAGCGCCGCCGCGCCGTCCGCCCCGTAGACGCCGATGACGCCGCATTCCTCATGAAGGTGGTCGTCCTCCCACGGATCGGTGGTCAGCATGGGGGCAGCTCCCGGGTCGCGTCGCGTCGCTGGCGGCCATATAGGGGGAGACGGGCGGTCTGTCGCCCCTTGTTCGACGCAGGATTGTCACATGGGCGACACCGCACGCGAGACGGGCACGCGCCTCGACCCGAAATGGGACGAACGCGGGCTGATCCAGGCGGTGGCAACCGACGCGGCGACCGGCGAACTGCTGATGGTCGCGCACATGAACGCAGCCGCGCTCGCCGCGACGCTGACGACGGGCGAGGCGCATTATTGGTCGCGAAGCCGCCAGGAAGTCTGGCACAAGGGCGGTACGTCGGGGAACATCCAGCGCGTCGTCGCGATGCGCATCGACTGCGATCAGGACGCGCTGTGGCTGAGCGTCGAACCGGCGGGGCCGGCGTGCCACACCGGTGCGAGGTCGTGTTTCTACCGGACGGTCGGGGTCAATGGAACGCTTTCCGAAGCCCCTCGTCGCTCGGTCGGTAGTCGCAAACCGAGGGAGGGGAGGGGACGGACAGGCCCGCGCTAAGCCGTGACGCGGCGCACCGCGCGCCGACGCGCGGTGCCGCCGACGATGCCGAAGCCGATCAGCATGAGCGCCCAGCTCGCAGGTTCGGGTACCGATGCGGCGAAGGGCACGTAGCCGGTCCCGGCAAGCTTGAAGATCGTCCCGATATTCGACGGGCCGTTGACCGTCGTGCCGTAAAGATTGCCGGCCGCGTCGGCGGTCAGGCCCGCGTAAGGGTTCGCGCCGTTGGTGTTGTCGAAAGTCGCAAGCGTCGTGAATACACCCGCGGCGCTATATTCGAAGACGGTGCCATAGCCCCGGTTAACACCGAAGACCGTGTCGCCGCCGTTGACCGTCGTGCCGAACAGGTTGCCGGCCGCGTCCAGCAGCAGCCCGCCGGTCGGGGCGGTCCCCTGCCCGTTGAGCCCCGTGAACTTGACGAGCGGGGTGAAGATGCCCGCTGACGAGATTTTGAAGATCGAATTCTGGCCACCCACGGTCGTACCGTAGAGGTTGCCGCTTGCGTCGATGGCGAGCTTGCCGCGCGGATTGGCGCCGTTCAGTCCATTGAACTGGACCAGCGTCGAAAACACGCCGGTATTCGAGATTTTGAAGACCGTGCCGAAGCCATTGCTGAACTGGCTGACGCCGAGGCCGCCGTTCTCGGTCGTGCCATAGATGTTACCCGCAGCGTCGACCGTGAGCTGCGCTGCCGGATATGCGCCGTTGGCCGAGTTGAATGTGGCGAGCGTCGTGACCGTGCCGGCGGCGCTGACTTTGTAGACCGTGCCGTCGATGTTGGCCCCGCCGTAGGGCGACACGCCGTAGAGGGTGTTGTTCGCGTCGATGGTCAGGCCGTCGTTCGGATAGGTGGTCGAACCAAGCGTCGCAAACCGGCTGAGCGTGCCCGACGGGGTCAGCTTGAAGATCGTTTGCTTAGCACTGGCGTTGTTCGAATCACTCGCTGTGCCGAAGATGTTGCCTGCGCTGTCGAAGACCAGCCCGCCCGGCGAGCCCTTGCCCGACACCGACGCCTTGAGGTCCGCAAGCTTGCTAAAACTGCCCGTCGTCGAAATCTTGTAGACGATGCCGTCGCCGTAGAGGCCATCGGTCGACGTGCCGTAGAGCTGGCCGTCGGGGCCGAGCGTCAGGGCGTCGTTCTGGACCCCGTAGAGGTGCTTGAGCGTCGTCAGGGTCGCGCTATGAGCGGCCCCGGCGGCGAGGGTCAAGGCAAGTGCAAAAACAATCCGACGCATCTGAGTCTCCCTGGTGCTGAAGCAGTGTTGACAGCACCGCTGCGCGCCAGCGATCCCCATTTGGGGGGGGGCGGTAAGATTTTATATTTAAACCTTGAAAATCGATTTCGGGGCGTCGCGACCGAACGATGCAGACGGATCAGACCACCCGGAGCAGCTTGCGTTCGAGCGGCGCCAGTACCCCCCGGAGGTCGCCACCGCGCTTCAACACCGCGCCAGCTTCGCCGTGCAAGCTGTACTGGCCCTGCTTGAGCCGTAGGGCGGGGGTCTTGACGAGTTGCACCGCCGGACGCTCGCTGGCGCGCCGGAACGCCGAAAAGACGGCGCGGTCGCGCGCGAACTCGACGGCATAGTCGCGCCATAGCCCCGCCGCGACGCAGCGCCCGTAGAGGTCGAGGATCAGGTTGAGTTCGAACCGGTCGAACACCGTCTGGACGGCGGCGGGAACCGGCAGGGCGACGACGTTCGACAGGGTCAGCCGGCCTTCTTGACCGGATCGGCCATCTCGCCGGTCAGCGTGTCGAGCCGCGCCCGCAGCGTCTCGAGCTCGCAGCGCAGCAGTTCGAGCTTCTGCGTCTCGGGATCGTATTTCTGGCTGCACGGCGTGCCGTAGGGCATGAACGGCCGGGCGTAGGCCTCGGCGTCGACGACGGTGGCGCGAGCCGGGATGCCGACCATCGTCGCGCCGGGCGGCACGTCGCGGGTCACCACGGCATTCGCGCCGATCCGCGCGCGCGCGCCGACCGCGATCGGCCCGAGCACCTGCGCCCCCGAACCGACGATGACGCCGTCGGCAAGCGTCGGGTGGCGCTTGCCGGGGATGCCGTTGGCAGGATCGGTCCCACCCAGGGTCACGCACTGGTAGATCGTCACGTCGTCGCCGATCGTCGCCGTCTCGCCGATGACGACGAAGCCGTGATCGATGAAGAAATTGCGCCCGATCGTCGCGCCGGGATGGATGTCGATGGCGGTCAGGAAACGCGTCAGATGATTGACGACGCGCGCCGCGAGGAACAGGTCGGCGCAGTAGAGCGCGTGCGCGACGCGGTGCAGCCCGAGCGCCAGCACGCCTGGGTAGAGCATGATTTCCCAGCGCGACCGCGCAGCGGGATCGCGTGCCTTCACTGAGGCCAGATAGTCGCCGAGTGCCATGCCCGTGCCTCCGCCACGCCTGCGCGTGGCTCCTGTTGGACAACGCATATAATCCGCCGCCGTGCGGTGCGCCAGTGCGGCGAACTGCCGGAACCTCGCACCGGGCGAGCGGGTTCAACCGTCAGCCGATCAAGGCGAAACTTGGGTGGAGGTTCAGATGAGCAGCGACCAGAATTTCGGGCAATCGAGTGGGTCGGGTCAGGCCGGCCACATGGGCACGGGACCGGCCGGCACGACCGGCACCGGGGCGACGCAAAGCCAGACGGGACACGATACCGATGGGCGCAGCGCCGAGTATCGCGACGGCCTGACCGTCCAGGATGAAAGCAATCCGGCTGGAACGAGCGGCATCGCGCAGTCGAGTGCGGACTGGGCCGACACGGCGACCGGCGCGCGTCCGACGAGCGGTGGCACCGACGACAGCTGGTCGAAGGATACTGCTGCGACGGCGACCGGAACGGCTGGCCGCGCGTGGACCGATAATACCGACGGCGCGGGTCGCGACCGTACCGACGCGGTCACCGCCGATGAGACGGGCACGTTGATCTCCGCCGACAAGGTGCAGGGCACGGCAGTCTACGACGCAAGCGGCGAGCGCCTCGGCACGATCGACTCGCTGATGCTCAACAAGCGTTCGGGCAAGGTTGCCTACGCGGTGATGTCGTTCGGTGGCTTCCTCGGCATCGGCGAGCGCTATCACCCGCTGCCATGGGATTCGTTGACCTACGACACCGACAAAGGCGGCTACAACGTCGGCCATACGACCGATACGCTGCGCGGCGGGCCCAGCTACTCGCGCGACGAGCTCGGCGAAGTCGAGGGCGGTCGCCGGTCGACCGAGATCGACGATTACTACGGGACCGCGCTCGGCGGCGGCATGACGCGCGCCGGCGGCGTGCCGATCGTCTAGTCGGGCTTTCGCGCCCCCTCCCGGTTCGCAGCGCGTGCCGGGAGGGGGAAGAAGGGGTGACACCGCGCCCACCCCCGCTATGCTGCCCCGAAACCACGGGGAGCCCGCACCGCCCATGAAAGCCGTCCTCTGCGTCGAACACGGTCCGCCCGAAAAGCTCGTGGTGCGCGACATCGAAACCCCCGAACCGGGGCGGAACCAGGTCCGCGTGAAGGTCCATGCGGCGGGGGTCAATTTCCCCGACACGCTAATCATCCAGAACCTCTACCAGTTCAAACCCGCGCTGCCCTTCGCCCCTGGCGGGGAGGCGGCGGGGGTGATCGATGCGGTCGGTGAGTGCGTCACCGATCTTAGCGTCGGCGACCGCGTCGTCGCGATGACGGGCAACGGTTGCTACGCCGAGGCGGTAATCGCCAACCGGGCGCAGGTCGTGCCCATCGCCGACGGCATGCCCTTCGACATCGCCAGCGGCTTCACGATGACCTACGGCACCTCGCACCACGCACTCAAGCAGCGCGCACGGTTGCAGGCGGGCGAGACGTTGCTGGTCCTTGGCGCGGCGGGTGGCGTGGGTTTGGCAGCGGTCGAACTCGGCAAGCTGATGGGGGCAAAGGTCATCGCCGCCGCATCCACCGAGGCGAAGCTGCAGGTCTGTCGCGAATACGGGGCGGACGAGACGATCCACTACGCCGACACGGACCTGAAAGCCGAGGTCAAGCGCTTGACCGGCGGGCGCGGGGTCGATGTGGTGTACGACCCCGTCGGCGACCGCTTCGCCGAACCGGCGTTCCGCAGCATGGCGTGGAACGGGCGCTATCTGGTTGTCGGCTTCGCGGGCGGCGGTATTCCGTCGTTGCCGCTCAACCTGCCGCTGATCAAGGGCGCGTCGATCGTCGGGGTGTTCTGGGGCGCGTTCACGCAGGCCGAGCCCGAGGTTCACCGCGCCAACATGACCGAACTGCTCGAATGGTACGCGGCGGGCAAGCTCAAGCCGCACGTCTCGAAGCATTTCCCGCTCGCCGAGGGTGCGGCGGCAATCCGCTGGCTGATGGACCGCAAGGCGACGGGGAAAGTTGTGCTCGACGTGGCGTGAGGGCGGGCGTTGCGGGGGAAGGCGCGATGATCGAGCGGATTTGCTGGCTGCTGCTTGCGGCGATCCACGCCACCCCGTCATTGGCGTTCGTCCGACCCGGGCTGATCGTCCGTCTTTACGGCGTCGCGTCCGACACGCCCGCCTTCCTGCTGCTGCGTCACCGCGCGGCGCTGTTTCTTGTTATCGTCGCGGTGGCGGTCTGGGCGGCGTTCGACCCCGCGTCGCGCCGCGTCGCAACCGTCGCGCTAGCGATCAGCATGGGGTCGTTCCTGCTGCTGTACGCAAGCGCAGGCGCGCCCGCCGCGCTACGCGCCATCGCCATCGCCGATGCGGTTGGGATGGTCGTGCTACTCTACGCCGGATGGTCGGCATTCGCCTGATCGAGCCACCGCGCCGCCGCCGCCTCATCGCTCGCCTTTGCCGCGACCCAACTGCCGTCGCCCTCGCGCTTCCAGAACGGGGCGCGGGTCTTGAGCCAGTCCATCAGGAAGTCCGCCGCCTCGAACGCCGCTGCCCGGTGCGCGGCGGCGACGGCGACGAGGACGATGGGGTCGCCGGGTGCGAGGTCGCCATAGCGGTGAATGACAGTCCCCCCGAGCACCGGCCAGCGCGCTTCGGCTTGCGCCGCGACGGCGGCAAGCTGGCGTTCGGTCATGCCGGGATAGTGCTCGAGGGTTAGCGCATGATCGCGGACGAGGCCGGTAAAGGTCACGAGCGCACCGATATCGGTACGGCCGGCAGTGAGCGCGTGCGTTTCGGCAGCGAGATCGAAGGGGGCGGTCTGGACGCGGGTGGCGATCATGATCCGCCGCCGTGGTCGCCGCCCGTCACCGGCGGAAAAATCGCGATCTCCCGCGCGCCCGCAATTCCTGCGTCGCCGCGCGCAAAGTCCTGATCGACCCCGACTCGCACCGCGCTGCGGTCCGCCAGCGCCGCCGCGTGACCCGGCGACCGCGCTGCCAGCCAGTCGAGCAGTGCGTCGACCGTCGCCAGCGTCGGCGGCAGGTCGATCTCCTCATCGGCCACCCCGACGCGCTCGCGCACCCACGCGAAGTACAGCAGCTTCGTCACGCCATGTGCTTCAGGCCGACGCGCAGATAGTCGTAGCCCGTGATGAGCGTCAGCCCCGCCGCGAGCCACAGGCAGACCAGCCCGACCTGCATCGCGGGCAGCCACGCCAGCGCACTCCACGATGTCGCCCCTGCCAACACCAGTGCGCCGAGCGAGATCATCTGGAACGCCGTCTTCCACTTGGCGAGGCGGCTGACGGGCAGCGACACCTGCAACCCCGCGAGATACTCGCGCAGGCCGCTGACGGTGATCTCGCGCAGCAGGATGATCAGCGCGGCGATCACCGGCCAGCCATGGACGATGCCGCTGTGGATCAGCATGACGATCGTCGCGGCGACCATGATCTTGTCGGCGACGGGATCGAGAAACACCCCGAGCTTCGACACCGTGCCGCGCGCGCGCGCCAGATAGCCGTCGAGATAATCGGTCGCCCCGGCGATGCAGAACAGCGCGAACGCGGCCAGCCACGGCCCCCAGCCGGGTGCCCACATCAGCAGCACGAGCAGCGGTACCGCGAAGATGCGGCTAAGCGTCAGCAGGTTCGGGAGGCTGGACAACACGCAGGGCGCATAGGCTATGATGGGCAGCGGCTCAACGCCGATCGCGGCGCACGCCGACGCTGGGGAGACGAACATGGCCTATATCGACGGTTTGGTGCTCGCGGTGCCCGAAGGGAATCGCGAGGACTTCATCGCGCACTCGAATTTCATCGATGCGCTGTTTATCGCGCACGGTGCGACGCGC
>JBBQVB010000062.1:0-14053 GCA_038211965.1 Sphingomonadales bacterium | reverse complement strand
ACGCCGCCGCAAAATTCCGCAGGCCTGCAAACGTCGCGGGCGTCGCTTCCCCGACGGTCGACAGCCGCACCAGAATGCCGTCGGGAACGATGCCCGCGACCTGCTGCTCGAGCTTCATCCAGCGCTGTTCCTGGCCGGTTGTCGGCAGGCTGTCACCGATGCGCGTCCAATAGACGATCGGCTCGACCCGGCCCTCTGCGGTGGCCGTAAGCTCGCGCACCGGCAGGCGGTTATTGCCGAGCGCGACACTGGTAATCTCGGATTTGGAAATCTGGAAGCCGACTGCCGTGTAGCAGACCTCGGGTCGGTGAAGCTGCAGCGCGTCGTTCTGCGTCTGCCCGTAGGCCATGACGAGCATCACGGGCAGCGCGCCCGGACCCTGATACAGTCGCGTAACAGTCTGGTTGTATAATTTGGCGGCGAGGCTGTTCGGCGCTTTCGGCAGGACGAACAGATCGGACGGCACCGAATGCCAGTCGCCGATCTTGAGCGGCACCAGCTTTTCGAGGCTGCGTCCGCTGGGCAGCAGGATGACCTTGCGGCGGGGCGTCAGCGCCGCCGCCGCGCCTGCCGCCGCCAGCAGCCCACCGCCGAAAATGACGTCGCGACGGTTCATACGAAGGCCTCGTCGCCGGGTCGCGCCAGCGCGTTGCGGACCGGCGTCAGCAGCGCATCGACGAGGAACAGCAGCAGCAGCGCCGAGGTGAACGTCACCATGCCCGCGAACTGGTGCAGAAAGCCCTGAGCGACGGCATCGCCGTAGTAATAGGTCAACAGCACGAGCGCCGCGACGCGCACACAATTTGCCGCGATCGCAATTGGCACGACGAGTGTCAGCAACAACAGCGCGTAGCGCCAATTGGTATTACGCAGGATATAGACATAGAACAGACCGATCGCGGCAAGACTGATGAGCGAATTTAGCCCCGCGCACGCATCTTCGACGAGCAACTGGTACTGCGCAACGTAGATCGTGACGCCGACGCGCGCGACCGGATAGCCGAACGCGCCGAGGCTTTCGGTGACGACCTGCGAAACCAGCATCTTGAGCGGCGCGGTGATCTGATCGAGCAGCCAGCCAGGTAGCGGAATGACGAAACCGAGGTAAAAAATCGGAAACCACATCAACCGCAACACCTTCGGCCCGGCATAGGCGTAGGCGGCGGCGAACAGCGCGAGGAGCAGCGCCGCGACCTCGACGCTGATGAAATCATAGGCACGACCGAGCGCGTAGAGCACTAGGGCGGGGCCCAGCATCGCGAGCGCGACGCCGAGACTGCCGCGCTCCTGCAGAAGCCGGATCTGCGGCATGCGGCGGATGACGAGCCAGATACCCGTCGCGACGACGAGGGGCCCGTGCACGCCCGCCTCGGTCGACCACGGCCCCGAGCCCAGTGCGCCGAGTGTCGGGACGACGACGGCCGCGATACCCAGCCAGAGCGGCCAATGGCGGGCAAGCAGCCCCGTCCAATCGAACCCGCGCGTCGGAGCGAGCGTCGCCATCCTCAGAACTCGCTCAGGACCGACCCGATTACCGCGCAGCGTGCCGATTTGAGCTGACCGGCGAGCGTCGCGATATCGTTGACGAAGGTCGTGTCGCGCCGCGCCACAATGATCGAGTGGCCGACCGCCGCTGCGACGGTCAGAGCATCGGCACTGGTGTTGGCAGGCGGCGTGTCGAACAGCGCGATGTCATATTCGCGCAGCAACATGTTCATACCGTCGCGGAAACGCGCGCTCGACAGGAGTTCCTGCGGACGCGGGACCGGAGGCCCGGCGGTCATCACCGACAAATTGGGCAGGACGTTGGCATGGACGACACGCTCGGGGCGCGCCGCCTGCAGCGAGAGGTAGCTCGACAGGCCGGGCGCGTTGGCGTCGATGCCGAAAATCTGGTCCTGCCGCGGCGAGCGCATGTTGGCGTCGACGAGCAGCGTCTTGGTGCCGATCTGCGACAGCGCAGCGGCGAGGTTGGCGGTGAGATAGCTGCACCCTGCCCCCTCGACGGCAGCGATAAGCGTCAGCGCGCGACGGCCTGGCTTGATGTGCTGTGCGATGATCTGCGTGCGCAGCAGGCGGATCGCCTCGGCCTTGACCCCCGATGGATCGCTCAGGACGACGAGCTCCGGCGAGACGTTGCGCCGGATCTCCGTCTGAAGCGCGAGGCTGTTGATGAGCTGCTCGCGCGCGCGGTCGAGCTCGTCGGGGCCGATGAAGCCGAGTTCGAGCGCTGCTTGGTCGAAGTCGAGGCCGCGCTCCGCCTGGTGCGCACTGACGCGCGCGACTTCGTCGTCGGTCAGCAGCCCAAGGCGCTGGAGGGCGTCGCGGATCGGCGCATCGGCGTCGGCGCGCCCGTCGTCGACGGTCGTCGTCTGGCGTTCGGTTTCCAAAGGAATCTCGCTCATTGGGCGGGTTGCATCGCGGGGTCGGACGCGCCCCGGCGGGTCAGCAGGCGGCTGACGAAATCACGCACCGGCGACCTGCGCGCGCCCGCGATAACCGCGAGCACCGGCACCTGCGCGGCGGCGACGAGATCCTCGCTGCCGCGCACGCGGCGGCCGAGAAGCTCGACAAGCACCGCCATGACGACGCCGAGCGCGAGGCCGCCGAATAACGCGAGGCCGATGATCAACGGCTTGTTGGGGAACGACGGTGTGCCCGTGCCGACAGGATCGCCGAGCGGCACCAGCCCGGTTTCGTTGACGTCGGCTTCGAGCTTGAGATCCGCGGTACGCGCTGCCGCCTTCTCATATTGCGAGCGGCGCAGATCGACTTCGCGCTGCAGCGCGCTCAGTTGATCGAGCTTGTCCTTCATCCCGATGACCAGCGCCTTCTGCGCACGGTACTCGGCGTCGAGCTGGGCGATCGTGCGCTTCGACGTCGCCGCCGCACCGCCGCTGTCGGACCGCGCCGCCGCAATTTCGCGTGCCAGTTGCTGGCGCAGCAGAACGCGCCGCTGGGTCAGCGCTTGATACACCGGATGCGCGGTGCCGAGCCGATCGCTCGCCTGCTGGATCTGGTCGTCGACCGCTGCGAGCTGGATTTTGAGGTTTTCGACCATCGTGCTGCCGCCGCCCGCCTGCTGCGCGACGGCGAAGTCCTGCGCGCCCGAGGCGCCGCGCGCCTGGAGCAGCGCCGCCTGCAGTCCCTGGAGCTTGCTCGTCTCGGTCTCGACACCCGCGTTGAAAACGATGCCGTTGGCGCGCTCGAAATTCGACTTAGCGGTCTCGGCGGCGGCAAGCGACGCCTGCGCCTTGTCGGCCTGCTGGCGGTACCAGTCGGCGGTACGCCCGGCCGCGTCGGTGCGGAAACGCAAGCTGGCGTCGATATACGAGTCGCGCAGCGCGCCGACGACTTCCTTGGCAACCTGCGGGTTTGCCGCTTCGTAGGTGATCTCGAGAATGTTGCTGCTTTCGATGACATCGGCCTTGGTGCGGTCGATGACCTTCTGCGCCAGCCAGCGGCGCATATCGCCGTTGCCGCCGGTTTCCTTCTGCCAGTCGGCGATGAGGTTGGGCTTCGACAGCCACTTCTCCTTGTCGACGACCTCACCGGCGACGCGGTAGTCGCGGATCAGTTCGGACTGCGTCTTGGTATAGCCGCGCACGAACTGCGTCGCGATCACCGAGCCGGTGACGGGATCGGGCTTGATGACGTCGAGCATGATGCGCGCGCGCGCCGGGTAGCGCTCGGGCAGCCGGAAGGCGACGATTGTCGCGATCGACGTCGCGGCAAGCAGCAGACCGAGTATGATCCAGCGGCGGGCGACAAGAATGCGCAGAAACTGAATGAGACTCATGAACGCATCGCTCCGCTGGCGATGCGCATGCACCGCCGGTTACCACAGGCGCGCGCATACACGCGCCCACCGCTCCCGTCACCCGTCTTGGCGCAATGCCCCGAAATCGCCCATTCCCCGTCCCGCCGCCCCGTCGTCAGCCGTTTCCTAGAACAGCCGCTCCTTGATAACGACCACATCGTTCTTTTGCAGTAGCGTCTCGAGATCGACCTCGTCCTTGTCCTTCGATCCCGCCCGGTACAGCCCGACCTTGCGGTCAGACCCCGTCGCGGTAACGCCGCCGGCCAGCGCAATCGCCTGCCGCACCGTCATGCCCGGCAGAACCGGAAACGCCCCCGCGCGGTTGATCTGCCCGTAGATGTAGAAGGTGTCGGCATCGGGAACGTACAACGTGTCGCCCGGCATCATCAGAGGGTTCTTGTCCAGCGCACCCCGCACCAGCGCCTCGGTCTCGAGCCGCAGTTCCTTGTTGTCGGCACGGCGCAGATAGACGTAGTTCGCGCCGGCGTCGCGGACCCAGCCCGCCTTGAGCAGCATCTCGAGCGCGCGGTAGCCACGGTCGAGCGGATAGACGCCGGGCTGCGCCACCTTGCCCGCGATGCTCACCGTCTTGCTGACATAGCCCGCGATCTCGATGTTGACGACAGGAGCCTTGAAATAGCCGCCCGCGATGAATTTCTTGCTGATCAGTTCGGCCAGCGAGACGACCGTCTGGCCGGCCGCCTGGACGTTGCCGATCAACGGGACGACGATCGTGCCGTCGGCCTTGATGCGCGTCTGGACGCCGGCGTCGGGCTGGCCGTAGACGCTGACCGTCACGGCATCGTCGGAACCCAGCACGTAGCCGCTCGTCGGCGCGACCTGCGCGGCGGCGGGAACGGCGCAGGCGGCAGCGACGATCGCCAGCACCAGCCGCCACATCGTGAACAAACGGCGCATCAGCCCCTCCCGAGATGGACGCGGAGCGACAGCTGCACCGTCGTCCCGCTGAAATCATAGATCGACGGGTTCGATTTACGCTTCTCGTGCGCAACCTCGAGGTCGATGTTGTAGAGCTTCACCGGCGCATAGGTCAGGCGGCCGTAAAAGCGCGAGATGCTGTCGTTCTGGCGCGCCAGCGGCTCCTCGATCGATGCGAAGCTGCCGCGATAGACGCGGCGGTCGAAGGTCCCGCCAGCCCCGGCGGTCAGCGACGGCCCGATCTTGTAGCTGAAATCGGCCCCCAGGCTCGTCTCGATGACGAACAGAGCGCCAACCGTCGGCGACGAGGTGACGTTGCGCGACGCGCTGAAATCGGCGCTGAGGCGCGGGCTCGGGCGGTAGCCGATGACAGTGTTGAAGCCGAGACCGCTGTAGCCCTTGCGGTCGTTGGGGACGAGCACGACGCCGCCCGCCACCGGCACCTGGAAATAAATCGTCTGCGGGTCGGACTTGACGTTGTTGTACGAGGCCGAGGCGTCGAGCGTGATGCGCGTGCCAAGCGACCGCCGGTAGCCGACGCGACCGTTGTAGAGGTCAAGACCGTCGGTATCGGACCCGAACGCACCGTCCGCCCCGCGAACGATGATGCCGCGGCGCGGATAGTCGACGCGCGTATACCCGCCGCCGAGCTGGAACTGGCCGAGCGACGGCGTGCCGTACGACAGATAGCCCTGCAGTGCCGTGTCGCGGGAATCGAAGACGTTGCGGTTGACGTTCTGGTTGCGGACATTGCTATGGCGCGCCGAGCCGCCGAAGCCGATACCGATCGGCGGCGAACAATCGATGTTGCCGTTGAACGCCGTGGTTTCCTGAACGTCGTTGACCAGCTGCGATACCTCCGACAGCAGCGCGCGCTGGTTGATGTATTCGCCGGTCAGGCTGCCCTGGCAGACCCGCCCGACGCGCCAGTTAAGACCGCCGCCGGCACCGTAGCGATTGCGGTTGAGCGACCCGCTGCGCAGATAGAAATCATGCCCGAACTGGCCGCCAAAGAAGAATTGCTGGCGTCCCACCGGCAGGCCTACCGCCCCCGAGATCGTCGGCGTGATGCGGAAGTCCGAGCGCGAATAGCCGGCGGGGCGCGCAAAACCGTCGCCGATCCGCAGGATATTGCTGTCGTAGAGCGACGCGACGGTCGCATCGAGGCGCCAGCCGCGACCCTGGACCGGCGCGACAGTGGTCAAGCCACCGCTACCGAACGGGCGGTTATCGCCCGACACCCGCTGCGCCGCCGCAGGCGCAGCCGCAACAAGCACCAGCCCGCACGCGACCGACATCGCCGATGCAGGGCCGAAACCGTGTAAAAATGCCCGCCTGGCCGCCTGTTGCACGCAATACCTCGAACTCTGTTTGCCGGATACCCGACGCGCCCCGCTGGGGCACTAGCATGACGCCGCGTGTCGCGGCAACCGTGCCGGAACCGCCGACGTGCAACGAATATCAGCGGGTGTCGCTTATTTGTGGCAATGCGGGGCGGTTCTGGACTATCAGCGCTGCCGACCTCACGGGTTTGGAAAGTAAAGTATGATTTGGAAGCGTTGGTCGCGCGGCGGTCGCGTCGATGCCGATGTTGCGGCGGCAACGGAGTTGGATGCCGGTGCGGAGCCGTTCGCGGCGATCGACCCGCGCCTGCGCCAGCGGCCGGCCTTCCTCGATGCGCTATGGCGCGAACCCGCGGTAGCGGGCGACGGGGCCGAACTGCCGCGCTTCGCCGCATCGGCGTCGGACGACATCGAGGCGTCGGGCGAAGACCCCAAGCTGGCGCGCAAGCGCCTCGCGCTGCGCGACGCGCTCGGCGCGTCGCAACCGGTGATTGCGCGCGAACGCTTTGCCGGACGCCACGATGCACTGGCGCAGCTGATCGCGGCGATCGAGCAGCACCGCGTCCACGTCGTCGTCTATGGCGAGCGTGGTATCGGCAAGACCAGCCTCGTCCACGTCTTCGCCGACACGGCGCGCGAGGCACGTTACCTGGTCATCTATGGCAGCTGCGGTACCGAGGCGCAGTTCTCGACGATGTTCCGCGCTTTCGCGTCGAAGATCCCGATGCTCTATCACCGCGACGTGCTGCCTACCGCCGTCGACAACGATCTCAACACGACCTTCGACACGCTGCTCCCCGACGGCGATTTCGGCCCGCGCGAGGTCAGCGATCTGTTCGCCGATGTCGTCGGCACGCGCATCATCCTGATCCTCGACGAATACGACCGCGTGCTCGATCCCGGCTTCCGCCGCGATGTCGCCGAGCTGATCAAGAACCTTTCCGATCGTGCCGCACGCGTTCAGCTCGTCCTCACCGGGGTGGCGCAAAACCTCGACGAGCTGGTCGGCTACGCGCCATCGATTCGACGCAACATCGTCGGCCTGCCGATGCGACCGCTCACCGCCGCCGAAGTCCGCGCCGTGCTGACGCTCGGCGAAACGGCGGCGGGCATCAAGTACAGTGACGATGCGGCAGACATGATCACGACGATGGCCGGCGGTTCGCCCTATCTCGTCCGGCTGCTCGGCCACCGCGCCGGCATGGCGGCACTCGATCAGCGCCGCAACACCGTCGACGAGGGGCATGGCAAGCTGGCGGTCGAGCGCGTGTTGACCGACTGGAACGCATCGCTGCCGCGCCGCATCCAGGCGATCCTCGGGCGCGAGGATGCCCGCGCGCAATGGCCGCTGCTCGTTGCCGCCGCGCGCGCCGGCAGCACGGCGGATGGCTGGTTCGGCGTCGACGACGTCCACACCGAGCTGGGCGGCACGATGACCCCGGCGACGATCGAACGCGACCTGCGCCATTTCGGTCACGCTCATGAACTTCTCGAGGTTGAAGACCGCGACGAGATTCGGTTTCGCTACCGCTATCCTGGCGTGTCGTCGTTATTGCTGATGTCGGCAGCGATGGCGAAGCTCGCCGCTTGACGCTCAACGGTTGCAGTACGCTGCCGGTTAGTATGGTAACTGATTGGCAACAGGGTGTGACTAACGTTCGCCCGGTGGAGGCCGACGTGTTTGATGGCGGAGGCACGGTCATGAAGTCCGGGGGTGATACCGGCGCCTCCGCGCCCGATCCCGTGCCACGGGTAAGTGTGATCATTCCGCATCTCAACACCCCCGATCTGCTGATCCGTTGCCTCGCATCGCTCGCCGGGCAGCAGCTCGACCACGGGGATTTCGAGTTGATCGTCGCCGACAACGGCTCGACGATGTCGCTCGACCGTGTCCGCGCCGCCTTCCCGCAGGTGACCGTCGTCGTCGAGCCCGCCCCCGGCCCGGGACTGGCGCGCAATCGTGGCGTCAGCGTCGCACGCGCACCGATCCTCGCCTTCATCGACGCCGACTGCCGCGCCGAAACCGGCTGGCTTCAGGCGCTCGTCGATGCGGTCGAAGGCGATCCCGCGCATGGCATCGTCGGCGGCGATGTCCGGATCGATTTCGTCGACGCACAGCGCCTGACCGCGATCGAGGCCTATGAGTCGGTGTTTGCGTATCGGCAGCGCTGGTACATCGAGACGCAGCATTTCTCCGGGACGGGCAATCTCGCGATGGGCGCGCACGTCTTCGCCGCCGTCGGGCCGTTCAAGGGCATCGAGACTGCCGAGGACGTCGATTGGGGCCGTCGCGCCTACAGGCTCGGTTACGAAGCGCGTTATATCGAGGCGATGCGCATCTATCATCCCGGACGGACCGGCTTCGGACAATTGGCCCGCAAATGGCAGCGTCACGTCGCGCATGAGTTTCACGATCACATCACGGCCGGGCGCTCGCTCGCGCGCTGGTACCCACTCAGCTTCGCAGTGCTGGCATCGGCGCTGGTCCACGGCGTGCGAATGTTCACTTCACCCAAACTTCGCGGCATCGACAATCGCGTCCGTGGCCTCGGTGTCCTGTTCCGCATCCGTTTCTGGCGCTTCCGCGAGATGCTGCGGCTCGCGCACGAGGGCGAAGCCGGTCCATTGACCGAATGGAACCGTTCGGAGTGAGCCGCTCCAGCCTGGCACCCCGACTGGGCGTGGTGCTCGTCAACTGGAACGGCTGGGCCGATACGCTCGAATGCCTCGAATCGCTGTTGCGGAGCCCCGAGCCGCTGCGCATCGTCGTCGTCGATAACGCCTCCGCCGACGGCTCGCCCGCACAGATCCTCGCGTGGGCGGCGGGTACGCTCGCCGCCGCCGCCAGAAGTCAGGAAATGGCGCGTTTCAGCGACCCGCCGGTCGCCAAGCCCGTAGCGATCGCCCGTCTGAGCGCTGCCGAAGCAGCGGCGAGCAACCCCGGCGAGGCGCGACTGACACTGATCGACGGCGGCGGCAACCTAGGGTTCGCGGGTGGCAACAACGCCGGCCTCAGGCACTTGCTGCGCGATCCCGCCATCGACTATTTCTGGCTGCTCAACAACGACACGGTCGCCGATGCCGCCGCGCCGACGGCGCTGCTGACGCGCCTCGATGCGACGCATAATCCGGGGATGTGCGGCACCGTCGTGCGCTATTACCACCGCCCGGACATCGTACAGGCGCTCGGCGGCAGCCGCTTCAACCGCTTCACGGGCAACTCACGCGGCATCGGCGAGGGGCAGGCGGCAACCGCACCCTACGACGCCGCCCTTGTCGCCCGCCAGACCGACTTCGTGCTCGGTGCGTCGCTCGCGGTTTCCCGTGCCTTCCTGCAGACCGTCGGGTTGATGGAGGAGCGATATTTCCTCTATTTCGAAGAAATCGATTGGGCGACGCGCGCCGCGGGTCGCTTCGCCACTTCATTCGCGCACGGCGCGGTCGTCTATCACAAGGAAGGCGGGTCGATCGGCTCGTCGGGAGTTGCGGGGGGGCGCAGCACGACGTCGGAATATTGGCTGATGCGGTCGCGGCTGGCCTTCGTCGAGCGCTTCTATCCGCGTCTGTTGACGCTGCACCGGCTGCTCGCGGCGGCGCAGATCGCGCGGCGGCTGGTCCGGCGGCAACCGGCAAAAGCGGTGGCAATGACGCGCGCGGCGCTCGGGCTCGAACCGAAAGCTTGACGGACGCGCTGTCGCGCGGTCTATCGCCGCGTTATTCGATTGGGAGAGCGTTGATGATTTCGGGGAAGCGGGCGGGGCTGGTGGCAGGCGTGGCGATGCTCGCGCTGCTGGGGGCATGCGACAAGAACAAGGCACCGAGCGGCCAAGTCGTCGCGACGGTCAACGGCGAGGACATCACCGTCCACGAGCTGAATTCGGAGCTGCAGACGCTGCGCGCGCCCGCCGAAGCGCCGCGCAAGACCGTCGAGAGCGTCGCGCTCGCGCGCGTCGTCGAGCGCAAGATGCTCGCCGATGTCGCCCGCAAGCGCGGCCTCGACAAAAATCCGCAGTACCTGCTCGCCCAGCGTCGGGTCGACGAGGGACTGCTCGTCCAGGCGCTGCAGGGCGATATCTCGGGCAAGGTTCCCGCGACGACGCGCGAAGCGGCACAGAAGTTCATCAGCGAGAACCCGAACCTGTTCGCCGAGCGCAAGATCATGACGATCGACCAGATCCAGTTCCTGCGCCCCGCCAACATCGCGACGCTCGGCCTGGCTCCCGCCAAGACGATGGGTGATGTCGTCAAGGTGCTGACCGACGCCAAGGTCGAGTTCCGGCGCGCGCCGGTGCAGCTCGATGCGCTGACCGTCAATCCCCAGCTGACCGCCGAGATCACCAAGATCATGGCGCGCAATCCCGACGAAGTCTTCATGTTCGCCGACCAGCCGCAGGGTGCGCCGGCGCCGGTCATGTACATCAATCACGTCATCGCGACGAAGGTCGAGCCGTTCCTCGGCGAGCGCGCAATCCAGTTCGCGCAGCAGCTGCTGCAGCGCGTCGAGACCCAGAAGCGCCTTCAGGCGCAGCTCAAGACCTTCCAGGCCGAGGCCAAGGCCAATATCCACTACGCCAAGGGCTATGGCCCGCCCGAGGCTCCCAAGACCCCCGGCGCAGGCGCGCCGCCCGCCCCCGGCGCGGCGACCCCGGCGACGCCGCCCGCAACCGCACCCGCTCCCGCGCCGTAATTGCGGGCGCCATGGGGGATGCAATCGCTATAACGGAAAATGGTACGGCACCGGTCATCCCGATCGGTGCTGCCTATGGCGACGACCCCGCCTATTACGCCTTCGTCCGGCGCGATATCGAGACGCTGCTGCCACCCGACTATGCGCGCGTGCTCGAGGTCGGCTGCGGCAGCGGCAATACGCTGCGCTGGCTGCGCGATCGTCGACCCCATGCCGTGACGATCGGCGTCGAGCTGAACGATGCGGTCGCAGGCGAACTGCGCGCCAACGCCAGCGAAGCGTATATTGGTGACGCTGGACGACCCCCCGAGGGGTTGGCGCCGGTCGACCTGATGCTGTTCCTCGACGTGCTCGAGCATTTCGCCAACCCGCAAGCTGTACTGGCGAACTATCTGCCGCTGCTCGCGCCGGGCGGGACGCTGATCATCTCGCTGCCCAACATCGCGCATTACGGCGTCAGCCTGCCGCTGCTGTTCAGGCGCCGCTTCGACTATCGCGATTCAGGAATCCTCGACCGCACGCATTTGCAGTTCTTCACCGCCGAATCGGCGGTCCGCCTGCTCAACAGCAGTGGAATGATCGTCACTGGCGGCCTCGTGAATGGCCCGAACTGGGGCAAGACGCGGTTGTTCGACCGGCTGACGCTCGGAATTTTCCGCCATTATCTGACGCGCCAATACATCCTGCGCGCCGAGGCTGCGCAGGGCCGCGCGCAGGGCTCGCTACGCTGGCGCAGCGTCTAGCGCAGCGCGTTGCTGGCCCCGCGCCAGCCACAGCATCGCCGTGAAATCGACCGCGACCCGCGCCAGCCACGCGCCGGCCGCGCCGACGATGCCATAGTGCTGCACGGCCACGACGAGCAGCACGAGATAGAACGGCAATTCGAGCAGATGCGTCTTCGCCGTCAGGTCGGCACGCCGCCGCGCTTGCAGGACCGAGAACGGCACGGTCGTCAGAGCGTTGAGGAACACCCCGACGGTCAGGATCTGCAGGACCAAGGTGCTGTGCGAGGCGAACGCGGCACCGAGCCAAAGCCGCAGTCCCGGACCCGCGAGCAGCAGCGTCGCCAGCGCCACCGGCCCGAGCAAAGCGATGATGATGAGGTAATTTTGCCGTTCCAGACGCGCGACCTCGCGCGCACCGCTCGGTCCCGACGCAGCGGCAATCGCCCCGCTGAGCGCCGGGAACATCACCCCCGACACCGCCGTGCTGATGAACAGCAGCCGCGTCACAAGGTCGAACGGCGTGCTGTAGTAGGCGACCTCCGACAGCGTCCCGAAATGCGAGATCGCGAAGCGGTCGAGGTAGACGAGCACCGGCCCGACGATGTTGGTCACCGTCATCCACAGCCCGAAGCCGAACAGCATCCGCACCTCGGCGCGGTCGAAGCCGAGCCGCGCCACCGCGTCGGTCAGCACGCCGCGCGCCAGCCCGACGAAGCCGCCGAGTTGCACCAGCCGCACGAGGAACACCGCGAAGGTGACCGCCTCGAGCGTCGGCGAAAAGCGTGTCGCCAGCCACGGTGCGATGAACATCGCCATGCCCGCCGGGGTCCGCACGGCATTGACCGCAACGAAGCGGTGCTGGCCTTCGAGGATACCGCGCACACCCGCCGCGAGGATGACCACGGGGACGCCGACGACGAGCCACACGAAAGCCCGCCCCGCCTCGTCGGCCAGTCCCGCGCCGGTATGGACGATGTCGGCGAGCAGGACTGTCTTGAACAACAGCAGCAGCGGCACCGCGACGAGCGACAGCGCGACGATCAGCGCCATGCCGGTCGCGACCGCTGTGCGCAGCCGGTCGCCATCGCCGGTCGCCTGCAGCACTGCGACGCGCTGCGTCAGCGCCCGCGACAGTCCGAGGTCGAACAGGCTGAAGTAGCCGATCAATACCCACACCAGACTGAGAAACCCGAACCGGTCGGTGCCGAGCGCATGGATCAGCAGCGGCACGAAGACGATGCCGGTCAGCATCGGGAGCACCTGCCCGGCGAGGTTCCAGCCGAGGTTGCGCCCGCGCGTACCGACCTTGGCGATCAGCGGGGCGAGGAAGCGCAACAGCGGAATCGGGCAATCCTTTACGGGCGTTCGTCGTCGCGCGCTCCTAGCCGCTCGCGCTGCGACGCACAACGCGGCCCACCGGCGGGCGTGCCGGTTGCGGTCGCCGTCGGCTCCCGGTAACGGATGCGCGCAGGGTAGGCTTGCGTCGGGGAGCACGAATGGTACGGCGCGGCATCATCCTCGCGGGCGGCTCGGGAACGCGGCTGTACCCGCTGACCAAGCCCGTCTCGAAGCAGCTGATGCCCGTCTACGACAAGCCGATGATCTATTACCCGCTGTCGGTGCTGATGCTCGCGGGCATTCGCGA
This sequence comes from Sphingomonadales bacterium, assembly GCA_038211965.1. Classification (GTDB taxonomy): domain Bacteria; phylum Pseudomonadota; class Alphaproteobacteria; order Sphingomonadales; family Sphingomonadaceae; genus Glacieibacterium. The sequence continues at coordinate 894 of JBBQVB010000062.1, read as the reverse complement.
CGTGCTCATCATCACGACGCCCGCCGACAGCGCGGCGTTCCGGGGCCTGCTCGGCGACGGGTCGGACTGGGGGATGAACATCGACTATGCGGTGCAGCCCGAGCCGAAGGGCCTCGCGCAGGCCTATCACATCGGTGCACCGTTCGTCGGTGACGGGCCGTCGGTGCTGATCCTCGGCGACAACATCTTTTACGGTCACGGCCTGCCCGAACTGCTCGCCAAGGCCGATGCACGCGACGATGGCGCGACGGTGTTCGGCTATTACGTCAAGGACCCGCAGGCCTATGGCGTCGTGTCGTTCGACGCGCACGGTCGCGCCGCGACGATCGAGGAAAAGCCCGCCGCGCCAAAATCCAATTATGCCGTTACCGGCCTGTATTTCTACGACGGCGACGCAGTGCGGCTGGCGCGCGATATCATCCCGAGTGCGCGCGGCGAGCTCGAGATCACCGATCTCAATCGCGCCTATCTCGAGGCCGGGCGGCTCGAGGTCGAGCTGATGGGCCGCGGCTTCGCGTGGCTCGACACCGGCACCCACGCCTCGCTCCTCGACGCCGCGCTCTATGTCCGCATCGTCGAGGAGCGCCAGGGCCTCAAGATCTGCTGCCCCGAGGAGATCGCGTGGCGGCAGGGCTTCATCGACGCAGGCCAGCTCGAGCGGATCGCGCAGCCGCTGCGCAAGAGCGGCTACGGCGAGTATCTGCTCGAACAGCTCAAGGTCGCCGCGTGAAGGTCACCGACACCGACCTGCCCGGCGTCAAGCTGATCGAGCCGCGCGTCTTCGGCGACGATCGCGGTTTCTTCCTCGAGAGCTGGAACGCCAGGACCTTCGCCGACGCCGGGCTCGACCTGAATTTCGTCCAGGACAACCACAGCCGGTCGGCGCGCCACGTC
>JBBQVB010000061.1:0-14653 GCA_038211965.1 Sphingomonadales bacterium | reverse complement strand
AGCTTGCCCTCGGGCTGGACGGCGCGCAGGCCGTCGGTCCACCCTTGCGCGATCAGCGTGCGGTAGGCGGCGCGGCTTTCGGGCTGGCACAGCGCATTGTCGGCCATCGCGGTCTCGCTGAACGCATCGATGGCGGTCGGGCAGACGTTGTAGTCGCCCGCCAGCACCACGGGGGCCTCGCTGGCGAGCAGGTCCGCGGCATGGGCGTGCAACCGCGCGAACCACGCGAGCTTATAGTCGAACTTGGGGCCGGGGATGGGGTTGCCGTTGGGCAGGTACAGCGACGCGACCAGCACGCCGTCGATGGCGGCTTCGAGATAGCGCGACTGCTCGTCGTCGACGTCGCCGGGCAGGCCGCGCCGCGTTTCGACGGCGGGCGACTTCGACAGGATGGCGACGCCGTTCCAGCTCTTCTGGCCGTGGACGAGCGCGTGATAGCCCGCCGCCTCGATCTCGGCGTGCGGGAATTTCTCGTCCTGGCACTTGAGCTCCTGCAGGCACGCGACGTCGGGGGCGTGGCTGCCGAGCCACTCGAGCAGGCGCGGCAGGCGCGCGTTGATACCGTTGATGTTGAATGTCGCGATGCGCATGCAGGGCGGTGTAGCGCCGCCCGCTGCGAACTCAAATGCCGAACGACGTCCCGCAGCCGCAGCCACTCGTCGCGTTGGGGTTGCGGACCTCGAATGCCGCCGCGCCGATCTTCTCGACGAAATCGACTTCGCAACCTTCGAGGTACGGCAGGCTGATGCTATCGATCAGCATCGCCACGCCGTCGGTTTCAGTCACAAGGTCGTCGGGTGCGGCGTCGCTCTCGAGGCCGAAGCGATACTGGAACCCCGCGCACCCGCCGCCGTCGACGGCGAGGCGCAGCTTCAACCCCGGCTTGCCCTGCTTGGCAGCGATCGCCGCAACGCGGGCGGCGGCGGCGGGCATCAGGACAGGGCTAGTCATCGGACCGATGTAGGCGCGGGCGCGCGTGGGTTCAATCTCGCCGTCAGTTGCGCGCGATGCGGCTCATCCCGCCGACCGCCAGCGCGCCGGAGGCGTCGGCGGTGGTCAGGTCGAAGCTCGTGTCGATCGGCCCCTGCGTCGCGGCGCTACCGTGGCTCTGCGCGGCGAGCATGAAGGCGCTGGCGTCGAGATAGGGACGCGGATTGACCGCGCGACCGTCGATGCGGACCTCGAAATGCAGGTGCGTGCCCGTCGAGCGCCCAGTCGAGCCCATGCGGCCGATCAGTTGGCCCTGCTTGATGTGCGCGCCGGCCTGCACGAGGATCGCCGACAAATGGCCGTAGCGCGTCGCGAGGCCCTTGCCGTGGTCGATGTCGATGCAATTGCCGTACGCGCCCGACTTGCCGCCGGTGACGACGGTGCCGTCGGCAGCGGCATAGATCGGCTCGCCGTGCGCGCCCGCCATGTCGAGGCCCGCGTGCATCGCGGTGTTGCCGGTGAACGGATCGTAGCGCACGCCGTAGGTCGAGGTGTAGCTGTAGTTCTTGACCGGCACGAAGGCGGGGATCGCCGCGAGTGCGGTTTCGAGCGCCGCGAGCTTCTTCCAGCTGACGAACAGGTTCTTGAAGCGCGGCTCGGCATCGGCGGCGACGCTGACGGGGATATAGGGTCCACCGGTGCCGGTGGCGGTAATGTCCGACTGCACGACGAAGCGCGACGGGTCTAGGCCGAGGCGGCGGATCAGCGACTGCGTGTCCTCGAGGCGGGCGCGCGCGGCGTCGGTGGCCTTGTCGACGAACGCCAGCTGGGCGGTCTCGACCTTGCGGAAGGGTTCGAGGACCGGGTCCGCGACGGTATTCGCCGCGACCGAACCGCGCGGCATGAGAGCAGCGAGCGCCTTGCCGTCGGTCTTGCCGCCGATCAGGCCGGCAAGAAACGCCTGACGTGCCTCGATCTTGGCGGCGGCGGTGGCTACATTGCCCTTGAGCAGCGCCGTATCGGCCTTGAGCGACGCGACCTGCGCCTGCAACCGCGAGAGTTCTGCCTGCTTGGCGACGAGTTCGGCGTCCTGTCCGCCGACGAGGTTCGATGCGGTAACGCCGAGCCAACCGGCGATTAATGCTGCTCCACCCAATGCCATGATCTGCTCGCGCGTCCCTAGCCTTATGGTGCTGACGCCGCGGGCGCGGTGCCAGACGAGAATATGCTCAGGAAATGCGGTCTCGGTGGCCGCGGAGAGCGCGCTCACCGCCGCCTTCAGACGTGTCACCGAAACTGACCCCCGACCCTTCGCGACCCGGCTTGGAGCCGGTGTGTGCCGCCGGACCAAGCCCGACGACGAGTGTGTTTGAGCAGTGCGGGCGGGGCGCGACAAGCGCCGGCGCGGCTGCGGGGGACGAGATGCGCCGAAGCTGCGGCGAGTTGATTAAGTCAGGATGAATGGGCGGGTTGGCGCGGAACTTTTCGGGGTGTGGGGCGTGCGAATCGGCGAACCCTGCCCCCCCGACGGGGAGAGGAGTTACCCCCGCGCCGCCGCGAGCACCTCAGCCGCATGCCCCGGCACCTTGACCTTGTGCCACGCCCGCACGACCCGCCCATCCGGGCCGACGAGGAAGGTCGCGCGTTCGACGCCCATGTACTTGCGCCCGTACATGCTCTTCTCGACCCAGACGCCCCACGCCTCGCACGCAACCCCGTCGGGGTCGCTCGCCAGCGTCACCCCCAGATCGTACTTCGCGCGAAACTTGCCGTGGCTGGCGAGCGAGTCCTTCGACACGCCGATGACCTGCACCCCCGCCGTCGCGAAGTCGCCCGCCAGCGCGGTGAAGTCCTGCGCCTCGCGGGTGCAGCCCGAGGTGTCGTCCTTGGGATAGAAATAGACCACCGAGGCCTTGCCCGCGAGGCTGGTGCGCCCGCCCGCGTCGGTGTCGAGATCGAGGGTGGGGGCGGTGTCGCCGGCTTCGAGGGTCATTTTCTGGTCTCCATTCGCTTGTGGCCGAACGTCTCGCTCCATGCCCGAGCGACATCGACCTTGGCGAGTCCCAGCGCCGCCTCGATGTCGTCGGTTGCCGTCACTCGCGCGAGCACGGTGCGCGCGGCGGCGTTGGGCGCACCGTCTGGCGCGACGAGCCGCAACGTCACCAGCGTACGCGTCAGCAGGTCGTGCGCATCCGCGAGATCGGGCCGCAGGTCGCGCACCGCCGCGCCGAGATCGGGGGTCAGCGCGCGCCGGTCGCGAAGCTGCAGATAATGGACGAGGAACTCGAGGTCGACGAGTCCGCCGGGTGCCAGCTTGACCTCCCATGTGCCGCCGCCGGGCTTCGCTGCCGCCATATCGGCGCGCATCGCCAGCACGTCGGCCGCCAGCGTCGCCGGTGGCGGGCGGTCGAGGACGGCGCGGATGAGCCGGTCGGCGGCTTCGCGCGGCCCCGCGACGACGCGCGCGCGGGTCAGCGCCATGTGCTCCCACGCCTCCGCCTCGTCGGCCTGGTACGCCGCGAAGCTGTCGAGGCTGACCGCGAGCAACCCTTTCGCGCCGAACGGGCGCAGCCGCGTGTCGACCTCGTAGAGAGCCCCCGCCGCCGTCGGCACCGACAGCGCGGCAGTGACGCGCGCCGCGAGCCGCCCGAAATACACCGTCGCACCGAGCGGCTTGGGGCCGTCGGAGACCGCCTCGTGGCTGCCGTCGAACAGGAAGACGAGATCGAGGTCCGACGCATGCGTCAGCGCGCGCCCGCCGTAACGCCCGAACGCGACGACGATCAGGCTGCCGTCGGGGATGCGCCCGTGAACAGCCTCGAAGTCCCACGTCACGACGCGCACGAGGTGCTCGAGCGCGGCGTCGGCCAGATTGCTCAGGTCGCGGGCGACGCGCAGCGGGTCGGCGCGCCCCTCGACCAGTTGCGCACCGAGCTGGAAGCGCCGCTCGCCGGTCCAGCGCCGGACGCGGTCGAGGACGTCTTCGAGGTCGCGCGCCGCGGTCAACAGCAGGTCGAGCTCGTCGGCGAGCGCGGTGGTGTCGGGCAGCGCGGCGAAGGCTTCCTCACCGAGCAGCACGTCGAACAGCGACGGCGTCCGCGCCAGCGCATCGGCGAGCACCGGGGTCACGCCGAGCAGCCGCCCGAGCAGCGGCACCAGCGCGGGATTGGCTTCGAGCAGCGCGAAGAACTGCACCCCCGACGGCAGACCACCCAGGAACGCATCGAAGCGCGCCGCGGCGTGGGCGGGGTCGGTGGCGGCGGCGAGCGCCTGCACCAGCGCGGGCAGCAGCGCCTCGAACGACGCGCGCGCCTCGGGGCTGCGCAGCGCGCGCGACGGCGACGCCCGCCAGCGCCCGACCAGGGGCGCGAGGGAGCCCCCCGCCTTGCCGAGGTGCTTTGCCAGTGCCTTGGGCTCGACCGGCAGCCGGTCGCCCGGTGTCGCCTGCGCTTGTGCGATCAACCGGTCGAAGGCGCGCGCGACGGGGGCAGTTGCCGCCTTCAACTGGCGTTCGAGGCCGCGCCAGTCGGCGTAGCCGCACAGCCTCGCCAGTGCCAGCCGCTCGGCGGCGAGCGTTGGAATGCTGTGCGTCTGGGCATCGTTGAGCATCTGCAGGCGATGCTCGACGCCGCGCAGCAGGCGGTACGAGTCGCCGAGTGTCGCCGCCTCCTCCGCGCCGATTCGGCCCGCCGCTGCGAGGCTGGCGAGCGCCTCGAGCGTCGCGGGAGCGCGCAGCGCCGGGTCGCGCCCGCCCCAGACGAGCTGGTGAAGCTGCGCGAAGAACTCGACCTCGCGGATGCCGCCGCGCCCGCGCTTCAAGTCGAAGCCGGGGCCGAGCTTTTGCCCCGCATCGAAATGGTCGCGGATGCGCAAGCTGACCGCCTGAATGTCGCGGATCGCGGTATAATCGAGGCTGCGCCGCCACACGAACGGCGCGATCGCGCGCAGAAACGCCCTGCCGAGCGCCGCGTCGCCCGCGCACGCCCGCGCCCGGATGAACGCGGTGCGCGCCCACGTCAGCGCCTCGGACTGGTAGTAATGCTCGGCCGCGCCGACCGGCAGCGCTAGCGGCGTCACTTCCGACGCGGGGCGCAACCGCAGGTCGACACGGAAGACGTACCCATCGGCGGTCTGCTCGGCCATGATCGCGACGGCGCGCTTGGCGATCCGCACGGCGGCATCGGCAACGTCCTCGCGCGCCCGCACGGGTATGCGCGCCGGGTCGTAGAGCAGGATCAGGTCGACATCGCTCGAATAATTGAGCTCGCGGCTACCGAGCTTGCCCAGCGCCAGCGCGACGAAACCCGCGTTGGGCGCATCGCGCTCGGCGAGTGCCGCGGCGATGCTGGCATCGAGCGCGGTATCGGCGAACTCCGACAGCGCGCGCGTGACGCGCTCCAGGTCCCACAGCCCCGCCAGATCAGCCAGCGCGACGATCAGCGCGACCTGCTGCTTGGCGACACGCAGGCGGAGCGCGACGGGTCGGCCTTCGTCGCGCGCGACGGCCAGTGCGGCAGCAAAGGCGGCGTCGGGGCTGGCGTCGACTGCCGAGACAAGCCCGGGGTGGCGGCGGATCAGCCCGCGCAGATAGGGTGCCTGCGCCCATGCGTGGGCGAGCGCGGCGGCAAGCGGCGGCGGCCCGGCGCCGCCCAGCAGGCGTGCCAGCTCGGGCGGCGGGTCGAGAGGCGGCAGGACAGGGCGCACGCTGGCCTTGTGGCATTGCGGGACATGACAAGGAAATATTCTCTGGGGTCGATTGGCGCGCGGCGGCGTTATGACGTGGACGCTCGGGAACTGCGGTCGCGACCGCGAATTGCCGGTGCCTCGCAAAAGCGTCACAACGCTACGCCACGATACGACGCCAGACGGGCGACGATTTTCCAAGGGAGAAGACGATGAGCATTTTCGGCAGGATCTGGGACAAGATTTCGGGCCATAGCGCAGCGCACGCCGCGACGCCGGCAGCGGCCCCCGCCGCCGCCGCAGTTGCCGCCCCCGCCGCCGCTGCGGCACCGCAGGTCGATGTCGAGGCGGTGCTGGCGATCATGGCGCAGTCCGACGCCAATCACGGCGGCAACTACCAGACCTCGATCGTCGACCTGCTTAAGCTGCTCGGCCTCGATTCGAGCCTGACGGCGCGCAAGGAACTCGCCGAGGAACTCGGCGTCCATGCGGGCGAGGCCGGGACCGCCGAGCAGAACATCGCGCTGCAAAAGGCCGTCGTCGCGCAGATGGAAGCGCATGGCGGGCGCGTGCCTGCCTCGATGCGCGACTAACGTCCGATCGGCCCCCGCCCGTTGCGGCGGGGGCCTTTCGCCCGGTCGCGGTTCGGGTGTAGCAGCGCGGTCATGGACCTCGCCCGCTTTCCCCGCCGCCGCTACACCCCCGGCGCGACGCCGCTCGAACATCTGCCGCATCTGTCGCGCCAGATGCAGCGCGATCTGTGGATCAAGCGCGACGACCTGCTCGGCCTCGCGGGCGGCGGCAACAAGACACGCAAGCTCGAGTTCCTGGTCGCCGACGCGCTTGCGGCAGGGGCCGACACGCTGGTCACCGTCGGCGCGCCACAGTCGAACCACTGCCGCCTGACCCTCGCCGCGGCCGTGCGCGAAGGGTTGCGGTGCCGCCTCGTCATCGAGGAGCGGGTGGCGGGCAGCTATGCCGCCGACGCGCGCGGCAACAATCTGCTGTTCGACCTGATGGGAGTCGACAAGATTAGCGTCGTGCCTGCCGGGACCGATCTCGCCGCCGCGATGCAGCGCGAGGCCGACGCGGTCGCCGCCGACGGGCGCAAGGCGCACATCATCCCCGGCGGTGGCTCGACCCCGCTCGGCGCGCTCGGCTACGTCGCGTGCGCGCAGGAAATCCTCGCGCAGTCGTTCGAGCAGGGCGTCGCCTTCGACCGCATCGTCGTCGCGAGCGGCAGCGCGGGCACGCACGCCGGACTGCTCGTCGGGCTGCACGCCGCCAACTGGCGCGGCCCGCTGACGGGCATCAACGTCCGCCGCCCGCGCGCCGAGCAGGAGGGCAATGTCCACGCGCTCGCGGTGGGTACGGCGGCGCTGCTCGGCATGGAGGCTCCGGCGCGGGAGTCGGTCACCGCGCTCGATGAGTGGGTGGGGCCGGGGTATTCGCTCCCCACCCCCGAGATGGTCGCCGCCGTGCGCCTGCTGGCGCGCAGCGAGGGCGTGCTCCTCGATCCCGTCTATACCGGCAAGGCGATGGCGGGGTTGCTCGGGCTGATCGAGCGCGGCGACATCGGCGCGGGCGAGCGCGTGCTGTTCGTCCACACCGGCGGCGCGCCGGCGCTGCACGCCTATGCGGACGACCTGAGGTAATGCTGACCGTCGGCGTGCTCGGCGGCATGGGACCGGCAGCGACGCTCGACTTCCTGACCAAGCTCCACGCCGCGACGCCCGCGACGCGCGACGAGGACCACCTGCGCGTCATCACCGACAGCGACCCGCGCGTGCCGGGACGCAACGCCGCGCTGAGCGGCGACGGGCCGTCGCCCGGCCCCGCGCTGGCGGCGATGGCGCGGCGGCTCGAAGTCGCGGGGGCCGAACTGCTGGCGATGCCGTGCAACGCCGCACACGGCTGGGCGGGCGAGATCGCGGACGCGGTCGGCATCCCGTTCGTCAGCATGATCGAGGCAGCGGCGGATGCGGTCGTCGCATCGGGCGCGCGTCGCGTGGGCGTGCTTGCGGCGGCAGCGACGCTGCAATCGGGCCTGTACCGCGACGCGCTGGCGGCGCGCGGCATCGCGGCGGTCGAGGTCGAGGCGGCGGCGATCATGCCGCTGATCATGGCGATCAAGGGCGGCGACACCGGGCCCCCGGTGTCCGAGGCGATGGTCGCCCTTGCCGACGGTCTTGTCACGCGAGGTGCCGACGTCGTGCTGATGGCGTGCACCGAGGTGCCGCTGGTGCTGACGCAGGCACAGGTCGCGGTCCCGCTGATCGACGCGACGGCGGCGCTGGTGGCGGCGGTGTTGCGCCGGGCGCTCTGACTTCTGCGCCCTCCCCTCCCGGTGAGCCTTCGCGAACCGAGAGAGTGCAGGGGGGGACGAGGTGCCCTTGTTCCGGGCGGGCGTCCCCCCTAACACTAGGCCCCGGCGCCACGGGGACCGGCGCGGGAGGGACGCGAAGACATGGCAACCGCTGCGGCGAACCCGACCGGCGACCTCGTCTTCGATGCCAAACGCGACCGGCTGGTGATCGTCGCGTCGTCGCTCGGCACGATCTTCGAATGGTACGACTTCTTCGTCTACGGCACGCTCGCGGCGCTGCTCGGTAGCCTGTTCTTTCCGTCGGACAATAGCGGCGCAGCGCTGCTCAAGAGCCTTGCGGCGTTCGGCGTCGGCTTCGGGGTGCGACCGCTCGGCGCGCTGGTGTTCGGCTATTTCGGCGATCTCATAGGACGCAAATACACGTTTCTCGCAACGATCACGCTGATGGGGCTGGCGACGGCGCTCGTCGGGCTGCTGCCGAGCTATGCCAGCGTCGGCATCTGGGCACCGATCGGGCTGCTGACGCTGCGTGTGTTACAGGGGCTGGCGCTCGGCGGCGAGTATGGCGGCGCGGCGATCTACGTCGCCGAACACGCCCCGGTGGCGAAGCGCGGCCTGTATACCAGCTTCATCCAGGCGTCGGTGGTCGGCGGCTTCCTCCTGTCGATCGCCGTGGTGCTCGGGGTGACCGCGCTCGTCGGCAAGGATGACTTCGCGGCGTGGGGCTGGCGCATCCCGTTCCTGTTCTCGCTGCTGCTGCTCGCGGTCTCGCTGTATATCCGGTTGAAGCTCAAGGAGAGCCCGATCTTCAGCGCGATGAAGACGGCGGGGACGACCTCGACGAACCCGATCCGCGACAGTATTCGCGAACCCGGCAACCTCAAGCCCGTGCTCGTCGCACTGTTCGGCGTCGCGGCGGGGCTGACGGTGATCTTCTACACCGCGCAGTTCCAGGCGCTTTATTTCCTCCAGCAGACGGCGCGCGTCGATCCGGTTTCAGCGCAGCTGATCCTCGCGGTCGCGGTCTGCATCTCGGCCCCGATGTTCGTCGCGGCCGGCTGGCTCTCCGACAAGATCGGGCGCAAGCCGCTGATGGTCGCGGGCTATGGCCTGACGCTGATCTTCCTGTTCCCGCTGTTCCACCTGATCGCCGACGCCGCGAACCCGGCGCTGGCGGCGGCATCGCAGCGTGCGCCGGTGCGCATCGCCAACGCCTCGTGCGCCTACAACCCCTTCGCGGCGGGCAAGCAGGCGAGCGAGTGCGCGCAGGTGCTCGACTATTTCGCCAAGCACGGCGTGCCCTACAAGAAAGTCGCGGGGTCGGGCGACGAATTGAACCCCATTCCGATCGTCACCATCGGCAAGTACCGCACCGAGGGCCTGAAGCCCGCGCAATTCGAGGCCGCGTTGCGCGGGGCGGGCTATCCCGGCTCGGTCGATGCCGCGACCGGCAAATGGGACCTGCGCGCCGACCCGGCCGAGCGCGACGACCTGCGCATCCTGTTCGCCTGCGTCATGCTCGGGTTGCTCAGCGCGATGACCTATGGGCCCGTCGCAGCGATCATGGTCGAGCTGTTCCCGGCACGCATCCGCTACACCTCGATGTCGGTACCCTATCACATCGGCACGGGCTATTTCGGCGGCTTCCTGCCGTTCGTCGCGCAGTATATCGTCGTCACGACGGGCAATGTCTTCGGCGGGCTGTGGTACACTTTCGGGGTGGTCGCGGTGGCGATGGTCGTGACGCTGATCTGGCTGCCCGAGACGCGGGGCCGGGACATCCGGGCGTGACCGCCCTGCTCGCCGGCATCCGCGTCCTCGATCTCAGCCAGATCGTCTCGGGCCCGCTCGCGGCGTGCGTCCTCGCCGACCAGGGCGCCGAGGTGATCAAGGTCGAGACGCCCGGCGGCGATCCGGTACGCGGCTTCGGCCCTGCCAAGGGCGATCTCAGCGCGACGTTCATCGCGGTCAATCGCGGCAAGCGCGGCATCGTTCTGGACCTGAAGCAACCGTCGGGCGGCGCGGTGCTGCGCGACCTGATCGCGCGTGCCGACGTGCTGATCGAGAACTTCCGCCCGGGAGTCATCGACCGGCTGGGCTTCGGCTATGCCGCCTGCCGCGCGCTCAACCCGCGCCTGATCTTCGCGTCGATCACCGGCTTCGGACCCGACGGGCCCTATGCCAATATCCGCGTCTACGACCCCGTCGTGCAGGCGGTGTCGGGGCTGGCGGCGACGCAGACCGACGCCGCGGGACGCCCGGGGCTGATCAAGTCGCTCGTCGCCGACAAGGTCACCGGGCTGACCGCCGCTCAGGCGATCACTGCGGCGCTGTTCCACCGCGAGCGCACCGGCGAGGCGCAGCGCGTCGATGTCGCGATGCTCGACGCGGCGGTGGCCTTCAACTGGCCCGACGGCATGTACAACCACAGCTTCGCCGACGACGCGCCGCCGCCGTGGCCGCCCTATGGCGACACCAATGCGACGCGCGATGCCGCCGACGGGCATGTCGTCGTCGGCGCGCTCCAGGACGCCGAGTTCGCCGCGCTGGTCCGCGCGCTGGGCTGCGACGACCTCGCCGACGATCCGCGCCTCAAGAGCTTGGCGGGCCGGATGCGCCACCGCGCCGAGTATCAGCCGCGCATCACCGCCGCGCTCGAAGCCGCGAGCCTCGACGTGCTGATGGCGGGATTTGTCCGCGAAGGTGCTGTCGGCGGGCGCGTCAACGCGCTGGCACAGGTCGCGGACGACGCGCAGGTCGTCCACAACGACCTCGTCGCCGAGATCGACCATGGCGCGCTCGGGCGGGTCCGCACAGCGCGTCATGCCGCGCGCTTCGCCGCGACGCCGGTGCCGCCACCGGGATGCGCACCGCACCTCGGCGAGCACACGGCAGCGGTGCTCAGCGAACTCGGGCGGAGCGACGCCGACATCGCCGCGCTGCTGACGTGTGGGGCCGCTGCATGACGCTCAGACGGCGGCGACGCTGACCGTCATCGCGATCGGGGTCACCGGGCCGCTGCTCGTCAGGAAGGCGATGTCGGCGGCGTCGCGCCCGTGGGCGATGCGGATCAGCCCCGCGACGGGCGCGAGGCCCGTCGGATCGACGAGCCACCAGCCGCCGCCGAGCCAGACCTCGAACACCGCGTGGAAATCGGGCGGGTCGAGCGCCAGCGCATAGGCGGCGACGGCGCGCGCGGGGATGCCCGCGGCGCGGCACAACGCGAGGCCGAGGTGCGTGAAGTCGCGGCACACCCCGGCGCGGTCGACGAAGGTCTCGATGGCGGTCGTCTGCGCGGTGCTGACGCCGTGGACATAATCGAGGTGGTCGCGCAGCCAGTCGACGATGGCGATCGTCTTTGCACCGCCCGCCAGGGTGCCGAATTCGCGGCCAGCGAAGCGCAGGAACTGGTCGGCGGGCGAATAGCGGCTCGGCAGGAGATACGGCAGCACGTCGGCGGGCAGGTCGCTCCACGCATGTTGCTCGAGATCGGGCAGCAGCTCGACGCGCGGCTCGACCTCGACGAGGGCACGATAGGCGATCTCGACATTGCCCTCGACGACGCCGCGCAGCAGCCGCCCGTCACCGAGATCGTCGGCGGCGAGGGCATGGAAGGGCGTGATCGTCAGCGTCTCGGACAGGATCGTCTGGCCGGGCGCGCGCGCGACCTCGACCTTCGCCATGATCTCGGTCGGCGCGGCGTAATAATTGGCGATATGCGATTGGGCGAGCAGGCGCATCATTTCTCATCCGGAAGGAGCGCCAGCAAAGCGAAACTCGCCAGCCAATGTTCCCCCATGAAATCGCCTGCGACATGCGGCAGCGCGGCGGCGAGGTGGCGCTCGCCGGCGGCATGCGCGACGTGCGCCAGCGGCAGGCGCTGCCCCAGCGCGCGCCAGCTCCACGCGCGGCTGAGGTTGAGGCCGTCGAGGTGGACGATCTTGCCGTCGCTGCGGTCGCTCGGCGTCACCGGCGTGAATAGCGTCGTCGGCTCGCCGCTGTCGAGGCGCGGCAGGAAGGCGCTCAACCAGTCGTCGAACTCGCGCGCCGGGAGCAGGCGGAGCAGGCAATGCGCCTCGGTCAGGGTCGGTGACAGGAAGGCGTCGCCGTCGGGCTCCCAGCCTTGCGCGTCGCGGTCTGCAGCGTACCAGTCGCGCGCCCTGTCCACGAGCGCCAGCGCGAGGTCGCGGTCGTGCGTGCTCGCCCAGTCATGCGCGAGGATCAGCGCAAACGCGGTGTTGCCGTGCGCGCCGGTGCGGTTGGGCCAGGTCGCCTTGGGCAGCCATGCCGCGAAGCGCGCCGCGAAAGCGCGTGCCAGCGGTTCGAGGCTGCGCCCCATTGGTCCCAAATGCCGCGCCGCCTCGCCGTGCAGCGCCAGCGCCCACGCCCAGCCGTAGGGCCGCTCGAAACCCGCGCTAGCGGGGCGGTCGAGGTACGCGCACTCGGCCGCGATGTTGGCGGTGGTGAAGGTCGTAGCCGCCAGCGCACGGACCGCCGCCGCTTCGGGCAACTGCGGGTACAGCCGCGCGACGGTCAGCAGCAGCCACCAGCCGTGCACACAGCTGTGCCAGTCGAAGCTGCCGAAGAAGATCGGGTGGAGATCGCGCGGGGTTCGCGCATCAGCGTCGGCAGTCAGGACATGGTCGAGCTTGTGCGGCCATTCACGCGCGACATGGCCGAGGGCAAGGCGCGCGAACTGCGCGGCGAGGGCTGGGGTGAGGCGCATCGCCGTCCTATAGCGCGTTCGCGACGCCCGCGAAGCTACGGCGCGCCTCAGGCGGTCGGGGCCACAGTCTTCGGCTCGAACGCGCAGTCGACCGACACCGGACAGCGCCAGCACAGCGGTTTGCGCGCCACGCACGTGTAGCGCCCGTGCAGGATCAGCCAATGGTGCGCGTGGCGGCGGTAGGCGGGCGGGATGACCGCCATCAACCCGTCCTCGACGACGCGCACGTCCTTGCCGGACGCGAGGCCGGTGCGGTTGGCGACGCGGAAGATGTGGGTGTCGACCGCGCAGGTCTCCTGACCGAAGGCGATGTTCAGGACGACGTTCGCCGTCTTGCGTCCGACGCCGGGCAACGCCTCCAGCGCGGCGCGGTCGCCGGGCACTTCGCCGCCATGGCTGCCGACGAGTGTCGCCGCGAGCGCCGCGACGTTCTTCGCCTTGGTGTTAAACAGCCCGATGGTCTTGATAGCCTCGCGGATGCGCGCTTCGCCGAGCGCGACCATCGCCGCCGGGGTCGGTGCGGCAGCGAACAGCGCGGGCGTCGCCTTGTTGACCCCCGCGTCGGTCGCCTGCGCTGACAGCACCACCGCGACGAGCAACTCGAACGGCGTGCGATAGGCCAGCTCGGTCTTCGGCTCGGGGTCGGCGGCGGCAAGAGTGGCGAAGAAATGCTCGACGTGCGCGGGCGTCATAGGCCGAGCACGTCGTCCATCGCGTATCGCCCCGGCGGTCGACCCGCGAGCCACGCCGCCGCGCGCACCGCGCCGCGCGCGAAGATGTCGCGCGTCTCGGCCTTGTGGTGGAGTTCGACGCGCTCGCCCTGCCCAAGCAGCAGCACCGCATGATCGCCCGCCGCCGAGCCGCCGCGCAGCGACGCGAAGCCGATGCTCCCCGTCGCCCGCGCCTTGCCATCATCCCGCCGCGTCGCTTTCGCCAGATCGACACCGCGCCCCGCCGCCGCCGCTGCGCCGAGCGCCAGCGCGGTCCCCGACGGCGCATCGATCTTGGCGCGGTGATGCAGCTCGGCGATCTCGATGTCCCAGTCGTCGCCGAGCGCGGTTGCCGCATCGCGCACCAACCGCGCCAGCACCGCGACGCCGAGGCTGGTGTTCGCCGCCTGCAGGACCGCGACCGACTGCGCCGCGCGGTCGATCGCTTTGTGGTGCGCGGGCGTCAGCCCCGTCGTGCCGACCAGCAGCGCCGCATTGCCCTCGCACGCCGCGTCCAGCGTCGCCGCCAGCGCTTGCGGGTTAGTGAAGTCGATCAGCACGTCGCTGCCATGTGCGAGCGGGCCCGGGTTGGAGCAGATCGTCAGGCCATCACTGAGCTTGGTCCCCACCGCTGCACTGCCGGCGCGCTCGATCGCGCCGCTCAGCCGCAGCCGCGCGTCGGCGGCGATCGCGGCGATCACCGCCTGCCCCATGCGCCCGCCCGCGCCAAGCACCCCGACGCGCACGATTTTGCCTGTTCCGGTCATCGCCGCTATTGGACCACCGAAGCGCCGCGCGGGCAACACTGCGGCAGCGACGGGGGTAAGGTGACCGACGCCGTTCTACAGCCGACGCTCGCCGACGACGTCGTCGTCCTGCGCCCGCTCACCCCCGACGACTGGGCTGCGCTGTTCGCCGTCGCCGCCGATCCGCTGATCTGGGCGCTACACCCCGCGCACGACCGCTGGCAGGGGCCGGTGTTTCGCGCCTTCTTCGCCGACGCGCTGACCAGCGGCGGCGCGCTCGTCGCGCGCGATCCCGCCAGCGGCGCGGTCATCGGTTCGTCGCGCTTCGACACGACGCGCGCCGAGCCCCGCGAAATCGAGATCGGCTACACCTTCCTTGCTCGCGCGTATTGGGGCGGCACCGTCAACGCCGCGATGAAGCGCCTGATGCTCGCCCACGCGCTGGCACATTTCGACCGCGCCATCTTCCTCGTCGGCGAGCATAATGCCCGCTCGCGCCGCGCGCTCGAGAAGATCGGCGCGATCCTCACCG
>JBBQVB010000060.1:0-14865 GCA_038211965.1 Sphingomonadales bacterium | reverse complement strand
GGGTTCGCGCTTGCGAACCGCGCCTACGACCTTCGCCTGATCCAGGACTATCTCGGCCACCGGGACCCAAAACACACCGTCCGCTACACCCGTACTGCCGGACGCCGGTTCGAGGGACTCTGGCGCTGAAATCCCACATGGCCATTTTGCACAGCTTCGCGGTCACGGGGCCGAACCGGACAGATGCCGCGATGCGCGCGCGCGCTCTCGGGTTGATTTAGCATCCGAGATTGAGGGCAGGTCTAAGCTTGATTAGTGACCGGGCGACTGCGGCGCCCTGGAGGCACCCCTCCATCTCTCTTTCGCTTCGGCACAATCCTCGGCCATTGTTCACGATGCGTAAGTAATGCCGATTAAAGCGGCACCGACATGCTAGACCCTATACCACCCAACACAAGTACCCCGCGGTGGCGGCAGCGCTTGTGTCTGGGACGGGGCCGAAAGCGGTATGTCCGCTTCCGAATGTCAGACCCGCTATGGCGGCCTTTTCTCGAACGATCCGCTCCCGCTTTTACAGCCAAGGTTAAGTTAGCTTTCGTTTCACACGCCCTTTGCGAAGGAAATTAATAAACGCGGCGGGTGCAAACCCGCCGAGGCTACTGTGCGGACAAACCGTGTTAACCTTGGTCTGGCATGCCTCGATGACCCGTCGCGCTGCTGCCAGCTGAGGCAACAGATAACCGTTCTAGCACACGTCGCACACGCGCTCATCAAACCCGACGAATCTATTGGATGCGACTTGCCGGGCGCGATGCAATGTCAAAACGGCTTTAGCATCTGACACCAAGCGAAAACGGCACAACTGGTCTACTCAGTGCCGTCCTCGCGCTCGGCCTGTCGACTTAGAATTTCACCGTAACTTCCGCGCCGAATGTTCTCGGCGCGCCGCGGGTCAAATAGTCTTCGTAGAATGCATTCAAGTTCAGACCGTAAGTATAATAGAACTTGTTCGTCAGGTTCCGCCCGAACGCCGAAACGGCGATGCGGTCGTTATAATCGTAGGTCACCCGCCCGTTGACCAACCAATATCCGGGATTGCCGCACGCCAGCTCGGGCGTGGCCTGGAGGATGGTCTTGCCCGCAGCCGGACTGCTGCACGGGTTCTGGCCGTAGTTTTTGAACGGATCGAAGTAATAGCGCCCCATATACTGCGTGTCGCCGCGTATGGTGACCTTGGATTTGCCCTGGTCATAGGCGGTCAGTGTGAAGCCGGCCGAGAACGTCGTCGCCGGCGCATTCGGGAACGGGTTGCCGTTGATGTTGAGCGTCAGGCTGCGCGGGTCGGTCGGATCGATCTTGTTGCCCTTATACTGCGAATCGAGCAGGCCGAGCGTCGCGTCGAGACGCAGGATCGGCAGGACCTGTGCGGCCAGCTCGGCCTCGCCGCCGAAGACACGGCCGCCGGCGTTGCGCAGGAAGCTGGTCGCGCCGATGATCTGCGCGACCTGCTGGTTCGAATAATCGTAATAGAAGCCCGCGAGGTTGAGCTGGACGCGGTTGTCGAGGAAACGCGTCTTCAGCCCGGCTTCATAAGCGTTCACCTTTTCGGGATCGACGAAATAGACCTGGCTGATGTCCTGGTAGGCGAGGCCGTTATAGGTGCCGGCCCGGTAGCCGCGGCTGTAGCTGAGATAGCCGAGGACGTGGTCGGCGAACTTATAGTCGGCGACGACGCGGCCGGTCAGCCGCTGAGTCTTGCGCGCCTGCTGCACCGCCGGCAGCGCCGGGTTGTACGGAAAGCTGTACGGCACGAGACTGGCGATCGGCTTGGTGCCACCGAGGTCGTAGACGATCGTCCGCGCATCCGAATAGCGCACCTCGTCGAAGGTATAGCGCAGGCCGACGGTCAGCGTCAGCTTGTCGGTTACGGTATAGGCCCCCTCGCCATAGATCGCCTTCGACGGCCGGGTCAGCGTGAACGTCTGATCGGCGAGGATCGGTCCGAATGGTGGGGCCCCGGCGGCGGCGCACGCCGCCTGGAAAGCGGTGCCGCCGGCCGAGTTGGTGGCGTTGACGTCGGCCTGGAAGGCGATCAGCGACCGGGCGTCGTAAAAGCCACCCGGGTTGATCACGATCGGCGCACAAAAACCCGGTGACGATGGGGTCAGCGCCGGATTCAGGAGAAACGCCGGGATCGTCTTGAGCGAATTGCCGACCGCGATCGGGATGTTGTTGAAGTTCGCCGGCACACCTGCATTGAGCAACAACGGCCGCAGGAAGCCGAAGAAGTCGGGCTGGTTATGCGTCTTGATCTCGTCGCGACCATAATACAGGCCGCCGATCAGCTTGAGCGCGCCGCGATCGTAATTGAGCCGGAGGTCCTGATTGAAGTTTTTCGAGCGCGATTCGTAGCGGATGGCGCAGACGTTGTTCGGCGAGCCGTCACAATCGAACGGCGACACTTTGTACTTACCGTAGTCGTAGCCGGTGACCGAGGTCAGCGTCAGTCCGTCACCGAGGGTCGCCTTGACCGTCAGCGAGCCGCCGACGTCGGAGGTGAAGTAACGGCCGGCGGTATCGGCCTCGATCTCGTTCTGGCGCAGCAGGCGGCCGCCGAGTTCGGGACGCGGCACAAAGCGCGAATAGCCGGCGGCGTCGGTGCGGTTCTGCAGATAGCCGATGCCGTACGGCAGGTCCTGCCGCGGGTTGTTGCGCGCGCCGTAGATCTTGGCGGTAATGTCGAGCGTCGGCGTCGGTTTCCAGCGCACCTCGACGCGCCCCGCCAGCGCGTCCGTCGAGCCGTAATCCTGGTTCAGCGTCGGATCGTAGGTATAGCCCTTGCCCCGCGACCGCGTGCCCGCGATGCGGATGCCGAGCTTGTCGGGATCAAGCGTCGCCTCTGCCGCGCCCTGCAGCGTCAACGTCTCGTAATTGCCGTAGCCGATGGTGGCATAGCCCTGATTGCCCTGCAACCGCGGTGCCCGCGTGATGAAATTGACCGCGCCGCCGGTCGTATTGCGACCATATAGCGTGCCCTGCGGACCGCGCAGCACCTCGACGCGTTCGAGATCGTACAGCTGCTGCCCGTGGCTGGCGCGGAACGACTGATATACCTCGTCGACATAGACCCCGACCGGCGAGGCGGTCGAGGCGGAGAATTCGTTGGCGACCGAGATGCCGCGGATCGCGAAGTTCGGCTGGGTCGTGCCATAGGCCGACGTCACCTGCAGGTTGGGCAAGTTGCCCATCAGATCGCTGGTCTGCGTGATGCCGCGCTCCGCCAGTTCCTCGCCCGAGATCGCCGAGATCGCGGCCGGGACATCCTGAAGGTTCTGCGACCGGCGCTGGGCGGTGACGATGATGTCGTCTAGCCCCTCGGTCGCCGTGCTCACGACCGACGCCCGGGCGGGCGCGCCGTTGCCGCTGGCCGCCGCGGCCGGCTTGGGCGGTGCGGTCCCCGCTTGTTGCGCCCATACCGGCGCGGCGGTCAGTGCCAGCATTGAGCTGGCGAGGCGCAGCAAAACCTGTGTCGTCATGGTCGTCTCTCCCCTGCGGTGTGCATTATCGTTGACGTGTCTGGAACCAGAATGGCGGTCGTCTCGAGATAGGCGTCGATGCCTTCGGGCCCGAGCTCGCGACCGATCCCCGACGCGCGCCAGCCGCCGAACGGCGCGGCGAAGTCGAGAATGCGCTTGGAATTGATGCCGACCGTACCGGTCCGCAGACCGCGGGCAACGGCGACGGCCCGGTCCGAATCGACCGACCAGACCGACCCCGACAGGCCGTAGGGGCTATCGTTGGCGAGCGTGACCGCCGCGGCTTCGTCGCGGTAGGTGAGCACGGTCACGACCGGGCCGAACACCTCGTCGCGGGCGATATCGCTGCCGGGGTCATCGACCGCGAACAGGTGCGGGGCGACGAAATTGCCGTCGGGGACCGGCCGGCCGCCGGCGACCAGACGGGCACTACCGGCCAGCGCCCGGGCGATCATCGTCCGGACACGGGCGGCGTGGGCCGCGGTGGCGAGCGGGCCGATGTCGGTCGCCGGATCGGTCGGTCGGTCGACCCGCAGCCCGTCGATCAGCGCCGCGAGGGCGGCGGTGAAGCGCGCCTCGTGGCGCTGCGGCACCAGCACCCGCGATTGCGCGCCGCAGACCTGGCCGTTGTTCTGCAGCATCGCGAGGAACAGCTCGCGCATCGCAGCCGCATCGTCGGGATCGAAGTCGTCGAGCAGGATCGCCGCCGACTTGCCCCCGAGCTCGAGCGTGACGCGGGCGAAGCGATCGGCGCAGGCGACGGCGACGGCGCGACCGGCAGCGGTCGACCCGGTGAAGCTGACCCTGGCCACCCGCGGGTCGGCGACAAGCGCGCGGCCGGCGTCGGCGTCGCCGATCACCGCCGCCAGCATGCCCGGCGGCAACGGCAGATCGTCGAGCAGCGCGGCAAAGCGCATCATCGCGCCGCTGTTCTCGGGCGACGGCTTGAGCACCAGCGGACAGCCGGCCGCGACCGCGGCGCCGAGTTTTTGGCAGGCGAGGTAGATCGGCACGTTCCACGGCACGATGCCGACCGCGACGCCGACCGGTGCGCGCCGGACCTCGACCGTGCCGCCACGCGCCGCCTGCCGGACGTCGACGAAACGGTGCCGTTCGGCAAGATCGGCATAGGCGCGGAGGCAGCCGACCGCCGCGCCAACGTGGAGCGAACGCGCCTGTGCCCACGGCGTGCCGATCTCGGCAATGCACAACGCCGCGAGCGCATCACCGTCGCGCTCGAGCGCATTGGCGAGGCACCGCAACGCCTGCGCTCGCTCGGCCGCCGTCGTCGCCGCGGCGGCTGGCAGGGCGTCGACGGCGGCGTCGATTGCGGCGAGTGCGGGAGTCGCCGTCATGCGGCGCGTCCGGCAGCGGCTTCGACGGCACGCGTGCGACCGGTCAGGTGGATCAATTCCTCATGCAATTCGAACCACAAGGTGTGCACCGAATCGACCATCGGCCCCGAGAACCAGCGAGTCTGTCCCGCCGCCAGCTGCGCGCGTGCCGCGGTGAAAGCGGGGCCATAGCGCGCCAGCCGCGGCACGACCGCGGCCAGATCGGCGAGGATCGCATCGAGCACCGCCACCAGCGGGTCGAGCCGCGCCAGCACCGTGGCGTCATAACCGTGATCCGAATGATCGTTCGGGTTGCCGTCGCGCAGCTGCCAGTCGGCGACCAGCGCCTTGAACGAGGGGTTGATCGCCTCGAAGCGCACATAAAGTTTGGCCAGACGCCCTGCGTCGGCCTGCACCCGTTCGCCGACCCAGACCAGGTCCGCCTCGGCGCGGCCCGCCGCGGTCAGTCGATGCCCCAGCCGCGTCGCCTCAACCCGCCCGTCGGCGACCAACGCCGCGATTGCCCCGTCGTCGATCGTGCCGGGGCGGGCGATCCCCTTCAATCGCAGCTGGACGAGCAGGTCGGCGGTCGCACTCATACCGGCTCAGCCTGCGCCGCGGCGGCGGCGAAGCCGCGGTCGTGCCCGGCGAGATAGGCGTCGCGCACTTCGGCCCGGGCGAGCTTGCCGGTCGCGGTGCGCGGCAGCGTCGCGAAGACGATACGGCGCGGCAACTTCGGTCCGGCCAGCTGCGTCCGGGCCCACGCCAGCAGATCGGTCGCCAGCGCCGCATCGCCGACCTGTCCGGTCGCGGGCTCGACCACCGCGCCTACCGCTTCGCCGAGGTCGCCGTCGGGCACACCGAACACCACCACATCGGCGACGGCGGGATGGCCGCTGAGGACGCCCTCGACTTCGGCCGGATAGACGTTGACGCCGCCGGTGATGATCGTGAAGCCGGCGCGCCCGGTAAGGAACAGATAGCCGTCGGCATCGAGGTAGCCGAGGTCGCCCATCGTCGCCCGTCCGGCGCTGTCGTGCGCGGCGGCGGTCTTGGCCGCGTCGCCATGATAGAGCAGCCCGCCGCTGCCGGCGAAGAACACCTGGCCGGTGACGCCGGTCGCGACCGCCTGACCCGCATCATCGAGGATATGCACCGTCGAGCCGTAAGCCCGGCCGACGGTTCCGGGCCGCGCCAGCCACTCGGCCGCGGTCGCGTGGGCGAAGCCGATGCTTTCGGTGCCCGAGTAATATTCGTGGAGGATCGGCCCCCACCAGTCGATCATCGCGCGCTTGACGGCGGGCGCACACGGCGCGCCGGCGTGGACCGCGACACGGTGCGACGACAGGTCGAGCAGCGTCCGGTCGCGTTCGTCGAGCGCCAGCAACCGTCCGAACATCGTCGGCACCCACTGCGAATGCGTCACCCGTTCGGCCGCGATCAGGCGCAGCGCCGCCGCAGCATCGAAGCGCGCCATGCCGACCACGGTGCCGCCGGTGCGCAGCAGGTTGATCGCAAAGCGCAGCGGCGCGGCGTGATAAAGCGGGGCGGGCGACAGGAAGATGCTGTCGGCGTCCAAGCCGAAAAGCGCCCGCGCCCGGTCGACGCGCCGGCTGTCGCTTCCCAGCGGGGCACCGCTCAACGCCCGGCGCACGCCCTTGGGACGTCCGGTCGACCCCGAGGTGTAGCACATGTCGCCACCCTCGACCGCCGCCGGCTCGGGCGCGCCGGTGTCCCAGTCGGTCAGGCCGAGGATGATGGGCGGCGCGGCGACGTCGGCCAGCGCGGCATAAGCGGCAGTGGCGAACGCCGGATCGATAATCAGCGCCCGCGCGCCCGAGTCGGCTAGCAGGTACGCCAATTCGGGCGTCGTCGAGCGCGTCGGCAGCGGCACATAATATAGACCCGACCGCTGCGCCGCCCACGCCGCCACGAGGAATTCGGCGCAGTTGCCGATCAGCAGCGCCACGGTATCGCCGCCGACCAGCCCGCGCGCGAACAGCGTCGCCGCCAGCGCACAGCTTTGGGCATCGAGCGCGCCGTAGCTGAGCCGGTCGTCGCCGAAGACTGCGGCGGTGCGCGCCGGATCGACGGCGCCGGGGTGCAGGGTCATGCCGCCCCCCCCACGAAATGCGCCGTCTCGTTGATGCTGACGACGGTCAGCC
Source organism: Sphingomonadales bacterium (assembly GCA_038211965.1). Lineage (GTDB taxonomy): Bacteria > Pseudomonadota > Alphaproteobacteria > Sphingomonadales > Sphingomonadaceae > Glacieibacterium. The sequence continues at coordinate 7,890 of JBBQVB010000060.1, read as the reverse complement.
GGTCGAGCGTCGGGCCGCGCAGCCGGGTGATAGAGGCATAGTCCGGGATGAAGCGCGTGATCTCGGCCAGCCCGAGGGTGTGCGCGAGCAGGATATTGATCGGGAAGCCGTGCGTGAACGCCACCGTCGTGCCGCCACGCCCGTCGAGCACTGCTGCGAAACCGGCCTTGACCTCGGCGATGAACGCCGAGCCGTCGACGCCGAAATAGCCGATCGGGTCGGCGAGGAAGCGTCGCCAGTGTTCCGGCCCGCGCGCGCGGACCGTCTCCATGCTGGCATATTGCCCGCCGTTGCGGTCTACTTCACCCAGCCGGGGATCGGTTTCGATCGGCAACGCGAGGCGGCGGGCGAGCGGTTGCGCGGTGGCGTCGGCGCGGCGCATCCCGCTCGAGACGATGCGCGTGACCGGTTCGCCGCTGAGCCGCACGGCGGTGATCTCTGCCTGCGTCAGCCCTTCGGCCGACAGCGGCGGGTTCGACGGCGCGGCGGCGGTCGGCTCCTCCGGACGGCCATGACGGACGAGGACTAGGTTCATGCCGCCGCCGCGCCGACGCTGCGCAAGGCGTTGAAACCACCGTCGACCAACAGGTCGATACCGTTCACCCAGCCAGCATCCGGGGAGAGCAGAAAGGCCAGGACGGCCGCGATCTCGTCGGCCGCGCCGTGGCGGCCGGTCAGCGCGCGCGCGGCTTCGATCCGCTCGGCCCCCATCGAGACCGCGAAGTCGGCGAGGATCGGCGTTTCGACCGCGCCGGGCGAGACCGTGTTGACGCGAACGCGCCGGCCATGGAGGTCGACGGCGGTACGGACGGCCCAGCGGTTAAGCGCGGCCTTCGACAGTTCGTAGGCGGTTCGCCCGTCGACCCCATCAGCCGCCGCCAGCGCATCTTCGCGCGACCCGTCGAGCAGACGGTCGATCTCGGCGATGGTCCACCGGCACCGCCGCGCCGTCAGGCTCGACACCGCGACGATGCTCGCGCCGGGGCTGAAGCGGTCGGCCAGTGCCACGGTCAGGGCGACGGGGGCGAGCAGATTGACTGCGAGTACCGTCCGCGTCGGCTGCGTCCCCGGCAGCCCGGCGACCAGCGCCAGCCCGTCGAGCGGCCCGTCAATGGCGGCGGCCAAGGCAGCCACCCCGGCGGCCTCGCTCAGGTCGGCAACGACTCCATCGGCGGCGCTGGCGAAGCGCCGGTCGGTCGCGACGACCGCGACGCCGTCGCGACGCAGGCGAGTCGCCAGCGCGGCCCCGATGCCGCTCGCGGCGCCGGTGACGAGGACGCGTCTCATGCCCATTCGACCGGCATCCGCGTCCAGCCGGTGAACCAGTTCGACGGCAACCGTTCGGGTTCGGCGAGCAGCCGCAAACGGCGGCCGTCGGCCAGCAGCGCGGTGAGGAACAGCTGCGCCTCCAGCCGCGCCAGATGCGCGCCGACACAGAAATGCGCGCCGAGGCCGAAGCCGACGTGCGGGTTGACGACGCGGCCGACGTCGATGCGGTCGGGATCGGCGAACACGCGCGCGTCGCGATTGGCGCTGGCGAACCACAGCACGACCTTCGCGCCCGCCGGCACCGCGGTCCCCCACAGATCGGTCGCAGCCGATGTCGTCCGCCGCATGTGCGCTACCGGCGACACCCAGCGGCACAGCTCCTCGACCGCGGCACGAATGAGGGTGGGGTCGGCGCGCAGCCGGTCGAGCTGACCGCCGCCGCCGGCCGCGTCGCGCAGCAGCTCCGCCAGCCCGCCGGTGAGAAGAAACCGCGTGGTCTCGTTGCCCGCGACCGTCAGCAGCATGAAATAGGCGTCGAGCGCATCGGCTGGCAGCGCCGCCCCATCGAGTTCGGCCGCGGCCAGCGCACTGGCGAGATCGTCGGCGGGCGCGCGCCGCTTGGCGGCAACGAGCACACGGAAATAATCGAACAGATGCGCGCGGGCAGCGGCCTGCGCGGCGTCGTTCGCGCGCACGTCGCTCATCAGATTGGCCCAGCCGACCAGTCGCCGCTGATCGCCGTCGGGCACGCCGAGCACGGCCGCGATCACCATCATCGGCAGCGGGACCGCGACGTCCTCGACGAAATCCCATGGCCGGTCGCGCGGCGTCTTGGCGAGCAACCGCGCGGCGATCGTGGCGATCAATGGCGTGAGCCGCTCGACGCGTGAGCGTGCCAACGACGGCAGGACCAGCGCGCGTAGCCGCCCGTGCAGCGGCGGGTCGGCATTGTGGACGCTCGGGTGGCCGTGCCCTTCCGCGCGCTTGTCGCGGATCTGGGTGCCTTTGCCCGAGCGGAAGCGCACATGGTCGCGCGCGGCGGCCGCGACCTGATCGTAGCGCGTCAGCGACCAGAAGCCGGGGCCATCCGGTTCCGGATTGTGCGCTGGCGGCTGGTCGCGCAGGCGAGCGAACAGCGCGTGTTCGCGGCCGGCGACAAACGGGGCGAGGTCGAGCAGATCGCTCATCGACCGAACACTGCCCGGTGCCAGACGAGACCGCACGCCCGGCCCAACCGCTCGAGGCCGGCGTCATCGAGGTCGTCGGCGGCGAGGCCGACCTGGACATAGGCGAGCTGTTCGGTCATCGCGCCCAACGCCTCGGCCAGCGCCCAGGCATCGGTCTCGGCGGCGATGTGGCCGTCGGCCGCCAACCGGTCGAGCCAGCGCCGCGTTCGCGCGATGAAGCGGCCGCGCATGATCAGCCACAGGTCACGAAAGCCGTTCTCGTCGGTGCGCGCCGCCGCTTCGCGCGCAACGCGGAACAGCTCGCGGTGCTCGGCGTATTCGCGAAAGAACAGGATGTTGCGCGTCTGCAAATCGGCGAGCGTCGGGGTCGCCGCGCCGGTTCCGCCGCGACCGCTGGTGTGCCGCAGCCGGTCGTTAAACCGTGTCAGGACCGCCAGCAGCACGGCGTTCTTGTCGCTGAAATGGCGATAGAACAGCCCGTGGCTGACGCCCGCCTCGGCGACGATGTCGGCGATCCGAGCATGCTCATAGCCGTGGCGGGCGAAGACAACGGCGGCGGCCGCAAGCAGGCGTTCGCGCGTCACGCGGCCCCGGGCCGTCGCCGGCTCGCTCGCTCCCGTAATGACCGCCGTCGTCGTCACATGGCCCCCTATGCCCACTCGTCGATCGTCACAGACTTGCCCGCGCGCTACTTATTTGCAAAGATGATATCAATATCACTTACGGATGCAAGCGCGGGGGAGGCGGCAAAATGACAGGGACCGGCGCGAACGACGGCGCGACGGACGTCGCGAGCGACGCGGCGGCGGGATTCGACCGCACTGGCATGGTCGCCACGATCACGGCCAGTAATGCCAAGCTCGGCCGCTGGCCGATCGATAACAATCCCTCGGCTCGTTTCCCGATCTATACCCGCGCCAATATCGGCGAGGTGTTTCCCTCGGTCGTCTGGCCATTCGCCTGGACTTTATGGGGCATCCCCTACGCCGAAACCGGCTGGCGGCAGGCGCTCGCCAACCTCGGCGCGTTCGACCTTGGCGAATTCACGCCCAACGCGATGGAAATGCTCGGCGTCTTCGGCGGCTACGGCTATCTCAACGTCTCGGCGAGCCGCGTGTTCGGAGCGCGCACCCCCGGATTGTCGGCGCAGGCGATCGACGCGAGTTTCTTCGGCGAACAGCCAGAGGTACCGCCCTATGTCGCCCGCCCGTCCGACGAGTCGCCGGTGCATGCCGACCGCCTCGGCGCGATGCTGCAGCAGCTGTTCACCGCGACCGACCTGCCGGAACTGCGCGACATGCGGGCGACGGTCGAGCGGATCCGGACCGAACGGCCCGACCTGCCCACCTTGTCCGACGCCGCCCTGCTCGCCCGAACCCGCACCCTCGCCGCCGCGCAGTGGGAACGGTTGTGGGTACGTCACATCATGGCGACGTACCATGCGACGGTGCCGTCGGGCGTCATCGCCGGCATCTGTGCCGCCGTCGGACGCGCGGAGCTGGCTGCCGACATCATGGGCGCGACCGGCGACATCGATTCAGCGCTGCCGACGGCGGCGTTGTGGGACCTCGGGCGACGCGTCCGTGCCAATGCGGCGCTCGGCAAGCTGTTCGACGCCGGGCTTGGCGGGCTGCATGAACGCCTTGCTACGGACGCACCGGCCTTTGCCACAGCCTTTGCAGTGTTCCTGCGCGACTTCGGCTTTCGCGGGCCGCAGGAGTGGGAAATGCGCAGCGCGACGTGGGAACTGCTTCCCGCCGCGCCGCTGGCCGCAATCGACCGGATGCGCTTCGCCGCCGACACCGACGCCCCCGCGGTGCGGATGGCGGCGCGTCGCATCGCCCGGACAGCGGCGGTCGAGACCATTCGCGAGCTGCTCGGCGCTACCCCCGAGGCGGGTCAATTCAACGCCGCGGCCAATGTTGCCGGCCTATATTTCGCCGCGCGCGAGCGGACCAAGACGACCTGTGCGATGCTGGTCCACGAGATGCGCATGTCGATGTGGGAACTCGGCCGCCGGTTCGTCGACCGCGGGGTCTTCGCAACCGCCGATCAGTTCGCCCTGCTAACCAACGCCGAATGGGACGGGGCCCTCGCCGATCCGGCCCGCATCGGCGCGCTGGTGCGGGCGCGGGAAGCGGAGGCGGCGGAGCTGGCGGCGTTGACGCCTCCATTCATCGTCGATGCGGTCGTGCCGCCGCTGCGTGCATGGACGCGGCGCGACGACGGCGGCGCGGTCACGGCGAAGGTCGGCGATGTGCTGCGCGGCCAGCCGGGTTGCGCCGGTGTCGCCCGCGGGATCGTCCGCGTCGTCCACGACGCCGCCGACCCCGGCGAGCTTGGCCCCGGCGACGTCCTCGTCGCCAGCCATACCGATCCGTCATGGACGCCGTTGTTCGCCGCCGCGAGCGCCGTCGTCGTCAATGTCGGCGCGACCGTCAGCCACGCCGTCGTCGTCGCCCGCGAACTCGGTGTGCCTTGCACCGTCAGCGTTACCGGGGCCACCGCGCGGCTGCCCGACGGGGCGACAGTTGAGGTCGACGGCGGCGCGGGCACGGTTACGATGCTGGCATTGCCGTGACGCCGTTTCCGTTCGATCACGAACACGCGCTGACGCCGGCCGAGCTGGTCGCCCGGCTGGGTGGCAAGGGGGCCAGCCTGGTCGCGATGACCCGCCTCGGGCTGCCGGTGCCGCCGGGGTTCACGCTTGCGATCGGCGCGGAGCCGGGGCCCGCGCTGGACGCCGCGATCGCTACCGGCATGGCGGCGCTGGCGGTGAAACTGGGGCGGCCGTGCCACGACGCCGTCGACCCGTGGCTGGTGTCGGTGCGCTCTGGCGCAGTGGCATCGATGCCGGGCATGCTCGACACCCTGCTCAACGTCGGCCTGACCCCGGCGGTCGCAGCGACGCTGGCCAAGCGCCACGGCGCGGCCTTCGCCGATGACCTGCGCGCGCGTGTGCGCAGCGCCGCGACGGTCTTGCCGGCGGACACCCGTGACGATCCGGTGGCGCAAGTCCAAGCGGCGGCGGCGGCCGTGCTCGCATCGTGGTCGTCGCCGCGCGCGCTCGCGTACCGGGCGCGGGCCGGCCTGGGCGAGGCGGGAGGGACAGCAATTACGGTGCAGGTGATGGTCTTCGGCAATCTTGGCGCAGAGTCCGCCACCGGGGTCGCCTTCAGCCGCGATCCAGCGACCGGTGCGGCGGGCGCGGTCGGCGACGTGCTGTTCGGGGCGCAGGGCGAGGACGTCGTCGCCGGCACCCACCGACCGCTACCGCTGGCGGCGCTGACCGCGCGCTGCCCGGGGACGGCCGCCGAATTGCGCACTGCGCTACGCCAGCTCGAACAGCATTACCGCGATCTCGTCGACGTCGAGTTCACCATCGAGCGCGGGCGGCTGTGGATCCTGCAGGCGCGGCCGGGCAAGCGCGGGCCCGCCGCCGCTGCGCGCATCGCGGTTGAGCTGGTCGACGATCCGGTCGTGGCGCTGTCGCGGGCGGAGGCCGTGGCGCGGGTGCCCGCGGTGCGCGAAGGCACCGTCCGACTGACACGCCGCGACGGTGACGCCGTGGCATTCGCCACCGGCCTCGGCGTCTCGCCCGGGCTGGCCACCGGGCGGGTCGTGATGAACGCCGACGCCGCCGTCGATGCCGCCGACGCCGGGCCGGTCATCCTCGTCCGGCGCGAAACCAGTCCGGCCGACGTCCACGGCATCGGCGTCGCCGCCGGCGTCCTGACCGCGACCGGCGGCGCGTTGAGCCATGCCGCCCTCGTCGCACGAGAGTGGGGCATCGCCGCCGTCGTCGGGGGGGACATCGCGGTCGACGCCGGCGGGTTTACAGCCGCTGGCCGGCGGATCGCGGCGGGCGAGGTCATCAGTATCGACGGCACGACCGGCGAGGTGTTCGCCGGCGCGGTCACGGGCATGGCGCTGCCCGACCCGTATGCAGCAATCCTTCGCGACTGGGCACAGGAGACGGCACGATGAGCAGGCTGGACGGCAAGGTCGCGATCATCACCGGGGCATCGGGCGGCATCGGCAGCGCCACCGCCGCAGCATTCGTCCGCGAAGGGGCACGTGTGCTGCTGGTCGGGCGCGACCATGGTCGCATCGCGGCGGTCGCGGCGACGCTGGGCCACGACGATAGGGTCGCGACGCACGTCGCCGACGGGGCGATCGAGGCCGAGGCGAGGGGCACCGTCGCCGCCGCCGTCGCGCGCTTCGGCGGCGTCGACATCCTCTTCGCCAACGCCGGTGCGGAAGGATCGGTCACGCCGCTGACCGCGCTGACGGTCGAGGCGTTCGACGCAGTCCAGACCGCCAACGTCCGCGGCACCTGGCTGATGTTCAAGCATGTCGTCCCCGCGATGATCGCGCGCAGCGGCGGGGCGATCGTCGCGACATCGTCGGTCGCGGGCGTCGTCGGCGTGCCCGGCCTCGCGGCTTATGTCGCCAGCAAGCATGCGATCATCGGCCTGGTTAAAGTGGCGGCGCTCGAGCTGGCGACCGCCGGTATCCGGGTCAATGCCGTCCTGCCCGCGCCGATCGATAACGCGATGATGCGCTCGATCGAGGCGCAGGCCGCACCAGGTCAGCTGGAGGCGGCGCGCGCGGGTTTCGCCGCGCTCAACGCGATGAAACGCTACGGCACTAACGACGAGGTCGCCCGCATGGTTCTGTTCCTCGCCAGCAGCGAGGCGAGCTTCTGCACCGGCGGCAGCTATTTGGTCGATGGCGGGCTGACAGCCGCCTAAAGAGATTCTGAGAATACTGCGCCAAAAAGCAAATGGCCGCTCCTCCCCCTGGCGCAAAGTAGAGAGCATCGTGCCAATAGCCAAGCGCAGGTACGGCGGGAGGAGCGCCAGCATCCGGTTGCGTGCCGGTCGGATCACCCGTCGCAGTCGGTAATGACGCCCGAGTAGATAACGCCCCTATTCGCACCGTTCCGCCACAGCCCCGCCTAGGCGAAATTCCGCCAGGCCATATAGCTACAGTCGCGACCAGCTGGGTTAACGTGCGCGTACGCTGATCGCCATCCAGAAGCGGCCAATCCGATCCCCCATCAAGTCAAGCTAAGCCACATAAACAAACGGCGGTTTTCGGTATCAGACTGGGAAAGGCTAAAGGTCTGTTTTTTGGGCTCAGGCTCGGCGAAGCTGAGCGGCGAGAATTGGGCGCAAAGCCGGCGCGTTGCTCAATCTGAACAAACGGCCGGTTTTGGTTAGGTCGACGGCGGTTGTGCAGGGCGGTGACAAAGCGGGCCACGGGAGCGCTGGTATTTTGCTGAGCGCGGCGGAGTAAAATCCGGCCAGTGGTAGGTTTGCCCTTTTGGGGGCGGCCGGGGATGTTTGCCGTGGAAGTCTATGCCGCTGTCCGGCGCTTCGTGTTTGTCGAGGGCAACAGCCGGCGCGAGGCCGCGCGGGTCTTCGGGCTG
>JBBQVB010000059.1:0-15292 GCA_038211965.1 Sphingomonadales bacterium | reverse complement strand
GCCAATGTGCTCGCGGCGACGCTCGACGCCGCGCGGCGGATCGCGATCCTCGCGCAGCCGGCCATCCCGGCACCGTCCGCGCGGCTGCTCGACCAGCTTCGCCGCGTCGATGTCGGGGTGCGCGTCGGCCTCGTGCGGGTGGATGCCGACCGTCGCCCAGATATCCGGCTCGGCTTCGGCGAGCGCGATGACATCCGCCCATTCGGATTCGCGCGTGCTGATGCCGAGCATCGTCCCGACCCCGGCGGCACGGGCGCGCGCGATGACGCCCGCCTGATCCTCGATCAGACCCTTGTAGTTGAGGTGGCAATGCGAATCGACGAGCATCAGCAGCGCATCCGCCCGTGCCCGGGAAGGAAGACCGGCATGGTCACGCCGGCTCGACCCAGCGGGGAAACACGCCCTGCGGCGGCGGCAGCGGGGTACCTGCGGGCACGACGGTATCCAGCGCCGCGAAGTCGCGCGCGTCCGTTGCGACCCCCAGCAGATCGAGCAGCCGTGCGGACGGTGCCGGGATGGCCGGCTGCGCGAGGATCGCGATCCGCCGCGCGGCTTCGAGCGTCGCCGCGAGCACATTAGCGCGCGCGGCAGGATCGTCCTTGAGCGCCCAGGGTGCGGCGTCGGCGAAATAGCCGTTGGCAGCGGCGACCAGGCCCGTCACCGCCTCGAGCGCACGATGGAGTTGGAGGTTCGCCATGGCTGCGAAATAGCTTTCGGTTCCTGCGGCAAACGCTTGTTGTAATGCATTTTCCGCTTCTCCACAGCTTGCCCGTTCGGGCATCGTCCCGCCGCACGACTTCGCGACCATCGCGAGCGCACGCTGCGCGAGGTTGCCGATGCCGTTGGCGAGGTCGGCGTTGGTGCGCTCGACGATCGCCTCGTGGCTGTAGCTGCCGTCGTCGCCGAACGGCACGTCGCGGAGCAGGAACCAGCGCAGCCGGTCGACGCCCAGCGTCGCCGCCAGCGCCAGCGGATCGACGACGTTGCCGGTCGATTTCGACATCTTGACGCCGCGGTCGAGGACGAAGCCGTGGCCGAACACCGTCTTGGGTACCGGCAGCCCCGCCGACAGCAGGAAGGCCGGCCAATAGACCGCGTGGAAGCGCACGACGTCCTTGCCGACGATATGCAGGTCGGCGGGCCACCACTCGCCCTCCCCATCGGGGAATCCTGCGCCTGTCAGGTAGTTGGTCAGCGCGTCGAGCCAGACATACATGACATGCCCCGCGCCATCGGGCACCGGCACGCCCCAGTCGAAGCTGGTGCGCGATACCGACAGGTCGCGCAGGCCACCACTGACGAAGCTACGCATCTCGTTGCAGCGGCTGGCGGGCTGGACGAACGCCGGGTCGTCGTAGAGCGCGAGCAGCCGGTCCTGGTAGGCCGACAGGCGGAAGAACCAGCTCTCCTCGACGGTCCATTCGACCGGCGTGCCCTGCGGCGACAGGCGCAGCGCGGCCCCATCCGCATCGGCCGCGTCGATTAGCTCGCTCTCGTCGTAATAGGCCTCGTCGCGGACCGAGTACCAGCCTTCGTAACGGTCGAGGTACAGGTCGCCGTTCGCCGCGATGCGTCGCCACAGTTCCTGCGACGCCGCATAATGATCGGCGTCGGTGGTGCGGATGAAGCGATCGAACGAGATGTCGAAGGCTGCGTCCATCGCCTTGAACGCCTCGACGGTGCCGTCGACATAGGCGCGTGGCGCGATGCCGGCCGTCCGCGCCGCCTGCGCGATCTTCAGGCCGTGTTCGTCGGTACCGGTCAGAAAGCGCACCCGCTTGCCGCACAGCCGATGGAAGCGCGCAATCATGTCGGTCGCGATTACCTCATAGGCATGGCCCATGTGCGGCGCGCCGTTGGGGTAGGCGATGGCGGTGGTGATGTAGAAGGCGTCGGCGGGTTTCATGCGGGCGTCGTAGCCCAAGCCGCGCGCCGCCGCACCCCCCTGCCCTCACGCGGATTGCGCACGCAGCATCCACGCAGTCTTCTCATGCACCTGCATGCGCTGTGTCAGCAGATCGGCGGTCGGCTCGTCGTGTGCGGCATCGGCAGCCGGGAAGACCGCGCGCGCGGTGCGGACGACGGTGGCCTGGTCGGCGGCGAGCTCGCGCACCATCGTATCGGCATCGGGGACGCCGTCGGCTTCCTTGACGCTGGCGAGCGCGGCATAGGCCGAATAGCTGCCCGGCGCAGGTTCGCCGAGCGCGCGGATGCGCTCGGCGATCAGGTCCACCGCCAACGCCAGCTCGGTGTACTGCGTCTCGAACATCAGATGCAGCGAGTTGAACTGCGGACCAGAAACGTTCCAGTGGTAGTTATGCGTCTTGAGGTACAGCGTATAGGTGTCGGCGAGCAGCCGCGACAGGCCGGCGGCGATCGCGCGGCGCTGGTCGTCGGGAATTCCGAGGTCGGGGGCGGTCGCCATTGTCTGTCTCCTGTTGCGCGTCCGATATGGGGTTTGTCGCGCCGCGCGCCAATGCGACACCGTCGCCGCCGCCACAGAAAATTAAACTTCGGTGAACGGCATCCGTCACGCCTGCTCGCCCGTAACGACTCGTGCGGGCCAAAGGGGGCTCGTCGTCGACGGAGAAGATCTATGAGACTCGTTGCTTATCTTGCCGGGGCGGCGATACTTGCCGCGTTGCCGGGGATCGCCAGTGCCGAGCGGCTGTTCGGACTGACGGGGAATACCATCATCACCTTCGACTCGGCGACGCCGGGGACGATCACCAACAGCGGCGCGATCGTCGGCATTGCGACGGGCGACACGCTGCTCGGTCTCGACCTGCGTCCGGCGACCAAAACGCTGTACAGTACCGGGACCAGCGGCAACATCTACGCGATTGCCAAGGACGCCAGCGGCACGGGCTATACCGCATCGTCGGTGGCCTCGACGATCCTGCCGAGCGGCAGCCGCTTCGGCGTCGATTTCAACCCGGTCCCCGATCGGCTGCGCGTCGTCAGCGATACCAACCAGAACCTGCGCATCAACGTCGGCACCGGCGGCGCGACCAAGGACGGCGACATCACGCTCAACGGCTCGCCGAATGTCGATCTGATCGGCGCTGCGTATACCAACAGCCGCTCGGGGACCGTCACCGCGACGACTCTCTACGCCATCGACGCGCTGACCAGTTCGCTGGTTCGCTCGACCGATCCGAACAACGGCCTGTACACCAATCTCAATACCGCCGGCGTCGCGTTCGGGCCGCTCGGCTTCACGATCGGCGCGAGCGATGCGATCAGCTTCGATATTTCGGGCGGTAGCGGAGCGGCGTTCCTGAGCAATGGCAACAGCCTGTATTCGCTCAGCCTCGCCAGCGGCGCGGCAGTGCTGATCGGCACCGTGGGCGGCGGCGCCCTCGCCGGCTTGACGGCAGGCTCGGTCCCCGAACCTGCGACATGGGCATTGATGATCGGCGGCTTCGGCGCGATCGGTGTGGCGGCACGCCGCCGCCGGGTCGCGCTCGCCGCCTGAGGGGGCAGCGACGCGGGAGGGGCATCGGCGGGGCGCCGGTGCCTCTTTCTCCCCGACGCCGCGCCAGCCCCACGCAGCCGCGCGTCAGGCGCTCGCTGTCGGCGCGCGTCCCAGAACTTCCGCAAACGCCGCCACACCCGCTGCGGCACCGTCAGCATGGCCCCAGACAGCGTTGACCACCGCGATGAAGTCCGCGCCCGCCGCGATCAGCGGCGGTGCGTTGTCGGGTGTGATGCCGCCGATGGCGACGCAGGGCAACTGGCTGAGTGTCGTCCACCAAGTCAGGATGGCGGGATCGGGGCGATAGGCGCTCGGCTTGGTCGTGGTCTCGTGGAATGCGCCGAACGCGACATAGTCGGCCCCAGCCTCGCCTGCTTCCATCGCAAGGTGGCGGCTGTCGTGGCAGGTCTTGCCGATTTGTGCGTTGGGGCCGAGCAAGGCGCGCGCGTCGGCGACGCTGCCGTCACCCTGCCCCAGATGCACGCCGTCGGCGCCGCATGCTTTCGCCAGATCGGCGCGGTCGTTGAGGATGAACGCCACGTCCCGCGCTGCGCAGATCGGCTGGAGCAGCGCCGCTGCCGCCATCACCGTCGCGTCGTCGACGCCCTTGAGACGCAGCTGGAACGCCGCCACCGGCCCGCCGTCGAGCGCCGCTGCAAGCGTATCGGCAAACCCGGCGGGCAGAGTTGGCGGCGAGATCAGGTAGAGCTGGCACGCCGGCCGCCGCTCGCGCGCGAAGCGGTCGCCGAAGCCCGCGTCGAGGGGGACGAGCGTATCGGACTCGGTCATTCCTCGCCCCGGTAGATCGCGACGATTTTGGCAAGCATCGCCAGCGCCTCGTCGCGCGGGCGCTGGAAGGTGTTGCGCCCGATGATCGAGCCGTTGCCGCCGCCGTCGCGGATGTCGCGCGCGTCCTGATAGACCGCGTCCGTCCCCTTCGCCGCGCCGCCGGAGAACACCACCATCCGCCGCCCGTTGAAGCACGCCTGTACGACGTGGCGAACGCGCGCCGCCTGCGTCGCGGTGTCGATACCCTCGTAGGGCTTCTTGCAGTCCTTCTGCGCGACATGGTCGCTCGGCAGCTTGACCTTGATGATGTGCGCGCCCGCCAGCGCCGCCATGTGCGCAGCATAGGCCCCGACGTCGATCGCCAGCTCGTCGTCCTTCGACAGGTCGCCGCCGCGCGGATAGCTCCAAAGTACCGTCGCGATGCCGACGGCCTTGGCCTCCGCAGACAGTTCGGCGATCTCCTCGGACAATTCGAAGAAATGCTCGCTGCCGGGATAGACGGTGAAGCCGATGGCGGCGCAACCGAGCCGCAGCGCGTCGTCGACCGAGCCGGTGATCGCCTGGTCCTTGGCGCTGGCCCAGCTGTTCGCACTGTTGAGCTTGAGGATCGTCGGGATCTGCCCGGCGAAGGTGTCGGCCCCGGCCTCGATCATCCCGAGCGGCGACGCGAACGCCGACAGTCCCGCATCGATCGCCAGCTGCCAGTGATAGTGCGGGTCGTAGCCCGCCGGATTGGGCGCGAAACTGCGCGCCGGACCATGCTCGAAACCCTGATCGACAGGCAGGATGACGAGCTTGCCGGTGCCGCCGAGCCTGCCCTGCATCAGGATGCGCGCGAGGTTGCCCTTGGTGCCGGGGGTGTCGGATTCATAGTTGGCGAGAATGGCGCGAACGGCGGGGGTCATGGTCATCAAGTCTCCACATATCAGGGTCGAGCCCGTGCCAGGCACTGCGACGATGGCGATTTCCGCTCCCGTCTAGCTTAACCGCCGCAACGCCTCCACCCCCGGCAGCGGCTGGCCCTCCATCCATTCGAGGAACGCGCCGCCAGCGCTCGACACGTAGCTGAAATCGTCTGCCGCGCCGGCGTGATTAAGCGCCGCGACGGTGTCGCCGCCGCCCGCCACCGAGACGAGGCTGCCGGCCTGCGTCAGCGCCGCTGCGATCTTCGCGAGCGCCACCGTCGCGCGGTCGAAGGGCACCATCTCGAACGCGCCCAGCGGGCCGTTCCAGACCAGCGTCCGGCAGGTCTTGAGAACGTCGCCAAGCGCCTCGACCGCCGCGTCGCCGATATCGAGGATCATCTCGTCGCCACCGACCTCGTGGACGTTGACGGTCCGGTGCGGCGCGTTCGCTTCGAATTTCGTCGCGACGACGACATCGTAGGGTAGATGCACCGTGCAACTTGCCGCGTCGGCCCGCGCGATAATGTCGAGGACGGTGTCCTTCAGGTCATGCTCGCAAAGTGACTTGCCGACATCGACGCCGCGCGCCGCGAGGAAGGTGTTCGCCATACCGCCACCGATGATCAAGTGATCGACCTTGGCGACGAGATTGCGCAGCACGTCGAGCTTGGACGACACCTTGGCCCCGCCGACGACCGCTGCGACGGGATGCTCGGGCTTGCCCAGCGCGCGTTCGAGTGCGTCGAGCTCGGCCTGCATCGCGCGGCCCGCAAACGCCGGCAGGACGTGCGCCAGCCCCTCGGTCGAAGCGTGCGCGCGGTGTGCCGCGGAAAAGGCATCGTTGACGTACAGGTCGCCCAGTCCCGCCAGCGCCGCGATATAGGCCCGATCGTTGGCCTCCTCGCCGGGGTTGAAGCGTGTGTTTTCGAGGACTGCGACGCTGCCCGGCGAGAGGCTGGCAATCTGCGTGGCAGCGCGCGCGAGATCCTGGTCGGCGACGAACGCGACCGGGCGACCGAGTACCGCCGCCAGCGCCGGGGTGACGGGGCCGAGCGATAGCGACGGGTCGGGGCCACGCTTCGGGCGTCCGAAGTGCGACAGCACGATGACGATCGCCCCTGCATCGGCAAGCTCGGCGATTGTCGGCCGTGCAGCGCGCAGGCGGCTGTCGTCGGCGACGTGGCCGTCGTGCATCGGCACGTTGAGGTCGGCGCGGACAAGGACGCGCTTGCCTGACACGTCGCCGATGTCGTCGAGGGTCCTGAAGGTCATCGCGGTGTCCAACGTGCGGGCCGTCAAATCAGCGCCGCCATTTTCGCTGCGGTATCGAGCATGCGGTTCGAGAAGCCCCATTCGTTGTCGTACCACGCGACGACACGCACCAAGAGGCCGTCGAGCACCGTCGTTTCCAGGCTGTCGACCGTCGCCGATGCCGGGTTGTGATTATAGTCGTGGCTGACCAGCGGCTCGTCCGAATAGTCGAGGATTGCCGCCATCGGGCCGCTCTCCGACGCTGTCCTGAGCGACGCGTTGACCTCCTCGATCGTTGTCGCGCGGCTTGGCGTGAAGGTGAAATCGACGAGGCTGACGTTGGGCGTCGGAACGCGCACCGAGATGCCGTCGAGCTTGCCCTTCAGCTCGGGGATGACCTCGCCGACGGTCTTCGCTGCCCCTGTCGAGGTCGGGATCATCGAGACTGCGGCGGCGCGGGCGCGGCGCGGATCCTTGTGATAGACGTCGAGCAGCGACTGGTCGTTGGTGTAGCTGTGGATTGTCATCATCAGCCCGCGCTCGACGCCGACCGCATCGTGAAGCACGCGCACCAGCGGCGCGAGACAGTTCGTCGTGCAACTGGCGTTCGAGACGATGTGATGGCCGCCGGTAAGCAGATGATCGTTGACGCCGATGACGACGGTCAGGTCGACGCCCTTGCCGGGAGCCGAGATCAGCACGCGCTTTGCACCTGCCGTGATGTGACCGCGCGCCTTGTCGGCGTCGGTGAACAACCCGGTGCATTCGAGAACGAGATCGACCCCCATTTCGGCGTGCGGCAGCTTGGCGGGGTCGCGTTCGGCGGTGACGCGGATGCGCTTGCCATCGACGACGAGATCGCTTCCGTCGACCGCGACGGTCGAGTCGAACGTGCCGTGGACCGAGTCGCGCTTGAGCAGCAGCGCGTTGGTCTGGGCATCGGCAAGGTCGTTGATCGCGACGACTTCGAGGTCGCTGCGCCCGCTCGCGACGAGCGTGCGCAGGACGTTGCGACCGATGCGGCCGAAGCCGTTGATGGCGAGTTTGGTGGTCATGCGGGATTCTTTCTTCTGCCGGCATTCCGGCGAATTTACTGGCGGCTCTCTAAACGCTCTTTCACCCGCGCCGCAATCTTGGGCGCAGTCAGGCCGAAATGGTCGTATAGCGCATCGATCGGACCCGAAGCGCCGAAGCTGTCGATGCCCACCCGCAAACCCCGCAGCCCGGTGTAGCGTTCCCAGCCCAACGTCACCCCGGCCTCGACCGAGACGACCACCGCATCATCGGGCAGCAGATCGGCGCGGTAGGCCTCGGACTGGGCGTCGAAATTCTCCCAGCACGGCATCGAGACGAGGTCGCAGCCCAGCCCTTCGGCCTCCAGGATGGCGGCCGCCGCGGCGGCGATGTGAACCTCCGAACCCGTTGCGACGAACACCACGCGGCGCGGCGCGGTCGCGGCGGTCAGGCGGTAGGCACCCCGAGCGGTCAGATTTTCGTTCGCCGCGACGAGACGTTGTTGCGGCAGGTTCTGGCGGCTCAGCGCGAGAACCGACGGGCGGTGAGTGTCGGCGATCGCCAGCGCCCACGCCTCCGCCGTCTCGACCGCGTCGCAAGGGCGATAGACCGCGAGGTTGGGGATGGCGCGCAGGCTGAGCAAATGTTCGACCGGCTGGTGCGTCGGCCCGTCCTCGCCCAACCCGATGCTGTCGTGCGTCAGGACATAGACGACACGTGTCTGCTGCAGCGCCGACAGACGGATCGCGTTACGCATATAGTCGCTGAAGACGAGGAATGTGCCGCCGAACGGTAGCATCTGGCCGTGCAGCGAAATGCCGTTCATCGCCGCCGCCATGCCGAACTCGCGAATCCCGTAGTAAACATACCTGCCATTGTAAGAGTCGGCGGTAAACGGTTGCATCGCCTTGGTTTTGGTATTGTTCGATCCGGTCAGGTCGGCCGAACCGCCGAACATTCCGTCAGCTTTGGGGACCGCGACCTCGAGCGCCATCTCCGACGCCTTGCGCGTCGCGACAGTGACCGGCGCGGCGATCAGCGCGGCGATGTGCGCGTCGAGGGCGTCGTATACCGCCTGCGGGGGCTGATTGGCGGCGCGACGCTCGAACGCCGCGCGCTGCGCATCGGGGGCGGCTGCAAGGCGCGCTTCCCACGCCTCGCGTGCCGCCCTGCCCTGTGCGCCGACCGCGCGCCAAGCGTCGCGGATGTCGTCGGGAACGACAAAGGGCGCCGCATCCCAGCCGAGCGCGGCGCGTGCCCCGGCGACCTCCGCCGCTCCCAACGGTGATCCGTGCGACCCGCTGGTTCCCGCCTTGATCGGCGCACCGAAGCCGATGGTCGTGCGGCAGGCGATCAGCGTCGGTCGCGGATCGGCCTTTGCTGCGGTCAGCGCCGCGTCGACCGCATCGAAGTCCATGCCGTCGCAGGCAAGCGTCTGCCAGCCTGCTGCGTCGAAGCGTTTGGCGGTGTCCTCGCTCGTCGACAGGTTCGTCGGGCCATCGATCGAAATGCGGTTGTCGTCCCACAGTACGATCAGGCGTCCGAGGCGCAGATGCCCCGCGAGCCCGATCGCCTCGTGGCTGATCCCCTCCATCAGGCAACCGTCACCCGCAATGACGTAGGTGTGGTGGTCAACGAGCACGTCGCCGAACACGGCGTTGAGATGACGCTCGGCCATCGCCATGCCGACGGCGGTGGCGAGGCCCTGCCCCAGCGGGCCGGTGGTCGTCTCGACCCCCTCGAGCTCGAAATTCTCGGGGTGTCCGGCGCAGGGCGACCCAAGCTGGCGGAAAGCGCGAATGTCGTCGAGCGTCGGACGCGCATAGCCGGTGAGGTACAACAGGCTGTAGATCAGCATCGAGCCGTGCCCCGCCGACAGCACGAAGCGGTCGCGATCCTGCCAGCGGGGGCGCGATGGATCGAACTTCAGATGCTTCGCAAACAATGCCGTGGCTGCGTCAGCCATGCCCATGGGCATGCCAGGGTGCCCCGACTGCGCGGCCTCGACGGCGTCCATGCTGAGCGCGCGGATCGCATTCGCCAAACTGCGGGGAGCGAGTTGATCGGGAACAGGCGAGCGGGCGACCGGCGTGTCGGCCATGCGGCGCACTTTCTTGAGGCTGGGAGCCGCGTCCCTATGGCCAGCCGAACGCGCAGCGTCAACCGCCGGGCCGGTTGACGAGGGCGCATGTCGCGCCTTATCAACGCTCGCCAATAGCTTGAAAAGTGAACGGCTCGCATGGCCGCCGACCCATCACCGCCGTCCGATACCCTGGCGTACCCGGCAGCCGCTGCGGACGCACTCGCTGCCCGGATCGCGGCGGCGCTCGACCGCATCGAAGCCACGCGCCGCACCGACGCCGCCCATCGACAACGCCTCGAGGGTGCCGTTGCCGACAGCATCGCCGATCTGGATGCGCTGCTTGGCCGGGCCACCGGAAGCGCGGACTGATGGACGTCGAAATCGCCATCGGCGGGCGCAGCTATCGCCTGACCTGCCGCGACGGCGAGGAAACGCATCTGCGCGCGCTTGCCGCGCATCTCCAGTCGAAGGCCGAGGAACTCGGGGCGGCACTCGGGACGCTCAGCGAACCCCGCCTGCTACTGATGGCGGGCATCCTCGTCGCCGACGAGCTGTTCGAACTGCGCAAGGCGGGACCAGAGCCCGATCTCGCGCGCTTCGAGGCGCTCGCCGCGCGGGTCGAAGCGCTGGCGGACGCGCCCCTTTAGATCCCCCCTCCAAGCGGAGCTCGGGGAGGGTTGGGGTAGGGTTGCCGCCACGAGCACCACGCCTCGCGTCGAAACACCCCACCCCAACCCTCCCCGCTGTGCGTTCGTGAAGGCTCACGGCGCAAGCGGGGGAAAGGCTTACGCCGCGACGACGCCCGCTTTGCGACGACGCACCGCCACGCCGGTCATGCCGAAGCCCGCGATCATCAGTGCCCAAGTCCCCGGCTCGGGGACCGTGTCGATGTGCGGATCGCCACCCGGGAAGCCGATCAGCAGATTCTGCGCAACGCCCAGCGGATCCGCGCTGATGTTGTAGGCCGTGCCGGTCAGCGTCGGCGCGATGCCGACGTAATAAGCGGTCCACTCGGTCAGATGCGGCAGCGGGTTGCCCGGGTCGGGCGTGAATGCCGTCGTCGGATACTCGATCGTCCAGATCGCCGCCTGGATCGCCGCCAGCTTCGAGCTGAGTTCGAAAGCGTTGCTGCCGACCATGCTGAAGCCGAGCGCCGCGAGGCCGCCCATCTGGGTGATCTGCGACGCCGTCAGCGCATGGCCGTTGGAATCGGTGCTCAGCGGCGTGACGTGGTACTGGACGTTCGTCGGGAAGTACGAGGGATCGATACCAACATACAGGGTGTGAAAGAGGTCGACGCAATAGGCCCAGCCGTCGGTGGGCGTCGCCGTCGGCCCGATGCCGAAATTGACCTTGATGTTGACCAAGGTTGCGAGTTCCCGGACGCTGTTGCCGCCGGTCGTCGCAATGACCGAGCCGGTCGGCGACGGAATCGACGCGCCCTGAATGAACACATCGACGGCCGCCGCAGCCTGAGCCGTCAATACTGCGCCCATGAATGCGGCGCTACAAGCGACTGTTTTGATATGACGAATCATCACGTGGCCCCCTTCAAACGCGCGCAACATAGCACCGCACTGACACGGGGTTAACCGTTCCGAAAGGTTGAGTCAACATTAACTTGTTAGTCATGTGAATATTTCTTTCACAGACGTATGTCCTGCCTCCCCCGCGACCCTCGCGGACCGGAGGGGGAGGCAGGGATTTGCTGCTAGGCCGTCACGACTCCGGTTTTGCGGCGACGCGCCGCAACGCCAGTGATGCCGAAGCCAACGATCATCAGCGCCCAGCTGGCCGGCTCGGGCACGATCCCGAGTTGCGCTCCCGAGAAGCTGACGATGAGGTTCTGCGCGGCACCCGGTGTGTCGGTGTTGAGGACGTAGGGCGTGCCGCTCAGCGTCGGGGCCAGTCCGATGTAGTCGGCGGTGTACTGCGTCAGATTGGGCAGCAAATTGGCATTGTCGGGCGAGAACGCCGTGCCCGGATATTCGATCGTCCAGATCGCCACCTGGATCGCCGCGAGCTTCGACCCAAGTTCGAAGGCATTGCTACCGACGAGGCTGAAGCCCAGAGTCGCAAGTCCGCCGATCTGGCTGATTTGCGCTTGGGTCAGCGGACCGCCGCTCGAATCGGTGGTCAGCGGCGTGACATGATACTGGACATTGGTGGCATAATAATTGTCCAACCCGACGTAGATCGGATGGAAGAGATCGACGCAGAATGCCGAGCCGAACAGCGGCGCGGCGGTCGGCCCGGTGCCGACGTTGACCGCAATGCTGATGAGCGCCGCGCCTTCCTGGACGACAGTTCCGCCGGTATCGGAATAGAGGGTGCCGTAGGTCGACGGAATCGACGCACCCTGGACGAAGACCTCGATCGCCCCAGCAGACTGGGCGACGGTCGCGGCACACAGCACCGCAAAGCCGCAAGCGGCCGACTTCAACGCAACAAACATGTACATACCCCCTAAAACACACAGAAAACGCTCCGTGTGCAGATGTTCGATACGAAGCCCGAAACCGTCGGTCAATAAGTTTATAGTTAACGTTGCGAGATCGTTAACAGGCGTACGAGGGCTTGAGCGCGACGGCAGGCGCGCCTACATGGGCGGCAGGCGGGTACTGCCTCGTGCGAGCCATATATTTCCCTGAGGCGATTCACACTCCTAGGGGGCTGTCTCTGGTCGGATCCTGGTCCGAACTACATGGTCCCCACCTGATGTACTTGGCATCAGAGGACTTACAGGCAAACGGCCATGGCGGTCCCGCCGACCCCCCCTGCCCCTTGCAAACCGGAACTGCGCACGGCGATGCGCGCCCGGCGCGCGGCGTATGTCGCGACACTGACGCCGACACAGCGCATGACGATGGAGCAGGCGCTGGCGGCGTCGCTGGTGCCGCTGCTGGCGGAACGCGTCGCGGTCGCCGGCTATGCCGCCCTGCCCGACGAGATCGATCCACGCTTCGTCGCGTTCGATATCTGGCCCCGGGTCACCGGGCGCGACCTGCCCCTCACGCTCCATCATGCCACGCGCGCCGACCTGCGCCCCGGGGCGTGGGGGATTCGCGAGCCTGACCGCGACGCGCCGCAACGCATTCCGGATGCCGTGCTGCTGCCGCTGCTGGCGGCCGACGCGCGCGGCAATCGGCTGGGCTACGGTGCGGGATATTACGACCGCACGCTAAGGGATTCGCGGGCGCTGCGCATCGGCCTCGCCTGGGACTGCCAGATCGTCGCGCTGCCGCCGCCCGACCCGTGGGACATCCCGCTCGACTGGCTGGTGACGCCGACCCGCCGCATCGACTGCCGCGACGCCGTGGCGGTTGGCGAGGCGGCCGCAAACAGCTAGGCGACACCGATGCAGCCCTCGATCCGCAAGCCGATCGGCATCCTCGCCATGCTCGTGGGCCTGGCGGTATATGGCGGCCTCATAGCGCGTTACGCCGATGACCTCGCCGCGCTGCCCAAGGCTGCGCAGGCGGTCATCTACCTCATTCTCGGGCTGGCATGGCTGCTGCCGCTGCGACCGCTTCTGGTGTGGATGAATAAATGAGCGTCGCGCCCGCCGCCTGTACGACGATGGCCGAGGTTCGCGCCGGGGTCGATGCGCTCGACCGTCAGCTGGCGGCGCTGCTCGGAGTGCGCTTCGCCTATATGGATGCAGCGGCGCGTATCAAGACGGCGCGCGGGGCCGTGCGCGACGCGGCGCGCAAGGCGCAGGTTATCGCGCAAGCCGAGAGCGCGGCGCAGGCTGCCGGCGTTCCGGTCGGACTGGCAGGGGTACTGTGGGAAACGCTGGTCGAGGCGTCGATCGCCTACGAACTGGCAGCTTTCGACCGGAAGGGTGGCGCGAGTGACGGGGCTCGAACCCGCGACCTCCGGCGTGACAGGCCGGCGCTCTAACCAACTGAGCTACACCCGCAGAAAAGCGGAAGCGCGGCACTATTGGGTGCGGGCGGGGGTGTCAAGGCGGCCGACGCTCAAAGCCCCATAAACCTGGCCAGCAGACCCGCCAGTTCGGGACCCGCGTCCTCCTGGCTGAAGTGACCGGCTTTAAGGATTGTGGTGTGCGCTTGCCCCAGCGCGCCGGGCACGCGGGCTTGCAGCACCCGGTCGGCCCCTGCCGTCACCGGGTCCGAATCGCCGAACGCCGTCAGGAGCGGCTTGTCGAAGCTTTCCAGCACCGTCCACGCCGCGCGGTTGGCCGGTGCCTCCGGGTCATCGGGCGTGACCGGCACGAGCAGCGGAAACGCGCGCGCCCCCGCCTTGTAGGTCTCGTCAGGATAGGGCGCGTCGTAGGCGGCGCGGACCTCGGCGGTGATGCCGCGCGCGGTGCCGCCCTGAACGATGCCGCCGGTCGGAAATTCGGGGACCTCCTGGCTGAACCGGCGCCAGTTCAGGAACGCCGCCGACGCCTTGCCGTCGCCAGTCGGCAGGAAGCTGTTCGACACCATGACGCGCGCGAAGCGCTCGGGAAACGCCGCAACGAGGCGCAGGCCGATCAGTCCGCCCCAATCCTGGCAGAACAGGCTGATGTCGGTGACGCCAAGCCCGGTCAGCCATGCGCTTATCCACGCGACATGGCGCGCATAGCTGTAGTCGGCGACGGCGGCGGGCTTGTCGGACTTGCCGAAGCCGATCAGGTCGGGGGCGATGCAGCGCGCCCCCGCCGCGACGAGCGGCGGGATCATCGTGCGGTAAAGATAGGACCAGCTCGGTTCGCCGTGCAGCAGCAGCACGACCGGCCCGTCGCGCGGCCCCTCGTCGAGGTAGTGGAGCCGCAACGCTCCGAGGTCGTCGCCGCTAACCTCGGCGAAGTGCGGCGCGAACGGATAGTCGGTAAGTCCTTCGAAGGCGCTGTCGGGGGTGCGAAGGACGGGCATCGGCGGCTCCTGCTGGACCGCCCGCACTATGCACGCAGCGATAGGCACATGAAAAGACCGCCGGGTTGCCCCGGCGGCCTCTTATCGACTCTACGCAAATCGAAAATACGCAGCGCTTACTTAAACGGTGCGACCGCCACGGGCCAAATGCATGATCAGGCCGACGACGAACAGCGCGATGAAGATGTAGAACAGAATCGTCGCGATCCCCGAAGCGGCTCCGGCGATCCCGCCAAAACCAAGTGCGCCGGCAATCAGCGCAACGACGAGGAAGATGAGTGCGTAGCGCAACATGACTTTACCCTTCTATTGGGCCCCTCTGCAGGGCGTGACAGCAAAGCGTTCGACGGAACCAGTTGTTCCACCTGTGGCGCAACTTTCGACTAATCCTGCGACGAACGGGCCAAAGTCCGGCCATCGAAAAGAAATCCGAGGATGTCGGGCCGCCCGACGCGGTCGAGCATGACACGCGCCATGATCACCAGGGGCACCGAGACGAGCGCTCCGACCGTCCCCCACACCCAGCCCCAGAAACTGAGGCCGATCAGAATGACGACCGGGCTGATCGTCAGGCGATGACCGATCAGCTTGGGGGTCACGATGTTTGCTTCGGTCAGGTGGCAGGCGAGAAATGCGCCGGCGGGCAGCAGCGCGGTTACCGGATCGGCGAACGCGACCAAGCCGCCGACCGCGATAATGCCGACCACGGCGATCGGCCCGACATAGGGCACGAAATTGAAGATGGCGGCGAGTCCGCCCCACATCAACGGCGTCGGCATGCCGAGCGCCCAGACCAGCCCCGCGACGACCGCGCCGAGCGACGCGTTGATCATCGTGATCGTCAGCAGATATTGCGCGGTGCCCGACACCATGTCGCGCAGCAGCCGCG
>JBBQVB010000058.1:0-15481 GCA_038211965.1 Sphingomonadales bacterium | reverse complement strand
TGCGCGCGAACGGGGCCGCGGCACCCAGCGCGTCCCACGCCGCCGCGCCGGCGAGGAGGTCGGTGAAGGCGTCCCAGCCGCGGCGCCACGCGAGCGGCAGGCCGACCGCCGACCACAGCGAATAGCGTCCGCCGACGGTCTCGGCAAAAGGCAGGACGTTCGCCTCGGCGACGCCCCAGTCGCGCGCTTTGCCGGGCGCGGCGGTCACCGCGACGAAGCGCGATGCGGGGTCGGCAATGCCGTGCGCGCTCAGCCAGTCGCGCGCCGACGCGGCGTTGGTCATTGTCTCCTGCGTCGTGAACGTTTTCGAGACGACGACGACGAGCGTCCGCGCCGGGTCGCAGCGCGCACACGCGCGTTCGAGCGCGATGCCGTCGATGTTGGCGACGATCTCGATCGCCGGGCCGTCCCCGCCAGCGCCGAGCGCATCGACGAGCAGCGCCGGACCCAGCGCCGACCCGCCGATGCCGATGTGGAGGACGTGCGCGACGCCGCTCGCGCGAACGCGCTCGACCAGCGCCTGCATCGCCGCGCGGTCGGCGGCGGCGGCAGCGACCGCCGGGCCACTGCCACTTCCGCGCGCGTGCGGGTGCGTCGCGGCGCGCGCTTCGCTCGGATTGACGACCGCCCCCGCGAACAGCTTCGCGCGCCAGCCGTCGAAGTCCGCGGCGCGGGCGAGGTCGGCGAGTGCGGCAATGGCAGCCTCGTCCACCCGCAGCTTGGCGAAGTCGCAGTGCAGCCCCGCGACATCCACCGACAGGCTCGCCAGCCGCGCCGCGTCGCCCTCGAACAGCGCCGCCAGCGGTAACCCCGCCAGCCGCGCCGCTTGCGCCTCGAGGGCAGCCCATGCCGGCGTTCGGTCGAGCTGTTGGAACATTGCGGTCCTCGGAGCTGGTCATCGCCCTCGACGCAACGGGCCCCAAGCGTCTAGCGTTGCGGCGAAGACGGGGGAACCACGATGTTGTGGGCATTGGCGGCGATCGCGGTCGTCTGCCTCATCATGGCGGCGGTCACCGGCGGCTATCGCGCACGCGCGCCCCGCAGGCGCGGGCGAAGCCGTGGCATCGATCAGGACAGTGTCGCGCCGTCCACGCGCTTCGAGACCGGCGACGCATGGATGCTCGGACTGCCCGCGACGACGCGCAGCGACGAAAGCGGCGGCGGCGAGTCGATCGGCAGTTCGGCGGATGGTAACTTCGACGGCGGCGGCGGCGACTTCGGGGGTGGCGGCGCGAGCGGCGACTGGGGCGGCACGTCCGATAGCGGCGGTAGCGAAGGCGGCGGCGGCGGGGGCGACTGAGCGCGCGAATCTTGACTTGCGCCGGATGCGCGGGTCAAGCGACCCGCCAGTCATGCTTCGTATCCCACCCAAAGCCGCCGCGCCGACAGCGAGGTCGTACGCCGCCCCGGCGTTCGTACCCGTCGGTGACCGCCGGCACGTCGCCGGTCAGCGGCGGTGAACGACGATCTTGCCGCGTGGGCGCAGGACACGCTCGGCCATGACTTCGCCGATCCATCGCTGCTGCGCCGCGCGCTGACGCATCCGAGTGCGGGATTGCCCAACTACCAGCGGCTCGAATTCCTTGGCGACCGCATCCTCGGCTGCGTCGTCGCGGCGTGGCTGTACGACGATTTCGACGAAGCCGAAGGCAAGTTGACCGCGCGCTTCCACACGCTCGTCGATGCCGCGAGTTGCGCGCGCGTCGCGACGGCGCTCGGCGTGTCCGAACACCTTATCCTCGACCGCGCCACGCGTGCGAGCCACGTCGCACAGTCGACAAATGTGCTCGGCGACGTCGCCGAGGCGCTGATCGCAGCGATCTACCTCGACGGCGGCTGGGCGGCGGCGGAAGGCTTCGTGCGCCGCGCCTGGGAGCCGCTGATCGACACGACGGGCCAGGCGCCGGAGAACCCCAAGTCGCGTCTCCAGGAGTGGGCGGCGGCGAGGCGTCTCGGCGCGCCCGCCTACGCCGTTGTCTGGAAGGACGGCCCCGACCACCGCCCGAACTTCCGCGTCAGCGTCACGGTTCGCGGCCACGAAGCCGCCGAAGGCACCGGCACATCCAAGCAGGAGGCCGAAAAATCGGCGGCGCTGGCGATGCTCGAGAAGGTAATTCTATGACGATGCGGTGCGGAAACGTTGCGGTAGTCGGCGCGCCCAACGCGGGCAAATCGACTTTGGTCAACGCACTCGTCGGGCAGAAGGTGGCGATCGTCTCGGCCAAGGTCCAGACGACGCGGACGCGGCTGATGGGCATCGCGGTCGAGGGGGACGCGCAGCTACTGCTCGTCGACACCCCGGGCATCTTCGCGCCGCGCCGCCGCCTCGACCGGGCAATGGTCCGCGCTGCGTGGGACGGCGCAGTCGATGCCAATCTCGTCGCGCTGGTGGTCGATGCCAAAGCGGGATTGAAGGCCGACGCGCAGGCGATCCTCGCCAGCCTGCGCGACCGGCCCGAGCCCAAGTGGCTGATCCTCAACAAGGTCGACCTCGCCAAGAAACCGCGCCTGCTCGACCTCGCGGCGCAGGCGACCGCCGCGTGCGCGTTCGACGAGGTCTACTTCATCAGCGCCGAGACCGGCGACGGCGTGCCCGAACTCAAGTCCGCGCTCGCCGCGGCGATGCCCGAGGGCGCGTGGCATTTCCCCGCCGACCAGCTCAGCGACGCAACGACGCGGATCATGGCCGCCGAACTGACGCGCGAGGCGATCTACCGCCACCTCCACGCCGAACTCCCCTACTCGTCGACCGTCGAGACCGAGAAATGGGAGGAGCGCAAGGACGGTTCGACCGTCATCCACCAGCAGATCCTGATCGAGCGCGACAGCCAGCGCGCCATCGTGCTCGGCCACGGCGGCGCGATGATCAAGACCATCGGGGCCGAGGCGCGCGAAGGCATCGCCGCGCTGACCGGCGGCAAGGTCCACCTGTTCCTCCACGTCAAGGTCAAGCCCGACTGGGGCGACGACCGCGAGGTGTACCGGGGACTGGGGCTCGATTTCGTCGAATAGTCCGAGGCTTCGCACCGGGCGGTCGCGCGCGTAGACGGGGGTGTGCATCTCGCTAGCCCCGCGCTCGTCCTAACCGCGCTGCCCCACGGCGAGCATGGTGCGGTGGTGCGCTTCCTGACACCCGACGACGGCGTGCAGGCGGGCTATGTGCGCGGCGGACGGTCGCGCAAGCTGCGCCCCGTCCTGCAGCCCGGCAATGTCGTCGCGCTCGACCTGCGCGCGCGTGTCGACACCCAGCTTGCCGCCGCGACGGTCGAGCTGGTGACGAGCCGCGCGGGTCTCGCCTTCGAGCGGCTGAGCGCGGCGGCGACCGAATGGCTGACCGCGCTGACCGCCGCGGCGCTCGGCGAGGCGCAGGCC
This sequence comes from Sphingomonadales bacterium, assembly GCA_038211965.1. Lineage (GTDB taxonomy): Bacteria > Pseudomonadota > Alphaproteobacteria > Sphingomonadales > Sphingomonadaceae > Glacieibacterium. The sequence continues at coordinate 12,109 of JBBQVB010000058.1, read as the reverse complement.
GCGCGGCATGTGTACGCCGCGCTCGACGCGCTGCTCGGCGGCATGGCAGCCGGGATGGCGGAGGCGGACGCGGCGGGCGGCGTTGCGCGCTACGAGCTGCTGCTGCTCGACGCGGCGGGCTTCGGCCTCGACCTGACGAGTTGCGCTGCGACCGGTACGCGCGACGACCTTGCCTATGTGTCGCCGAAATCCAGTCAGGCGGTCAGCGCGGCAGCGGGCGCGCCTTATGCCGCGAAGCTGCTGCCGCTGCCCGCGCTGCTGCTCGGGGGTCCCGGCGGCTGGGCGCAGGCGGCAGCGGCGCTGACCACCACCGGCTGGTTCGTCGAGCGCGACCTGCTCGGCGGGACCGCGACCGCACTGCGTCCCGCGCGCGCGCGCTTCGCCGAAATCGTTCGGAACGGCTGCGAAAGGGCGATTGCGGCCGGCGCGTCGAGCGCTTAGCCGCTGCCGCAGGGGGGTACATGAGCAACGGAGCTTGAATGTCCTTCCCTAAAATCATCGTCCCGACCGCCGCTGCATTGCTCGCCGCCCCCGCTCTTGCCGGGGGCTTTTTCCTCCAGGAACAGTCACCGCTCGACGTCGGGCGCGCCTTTGCCGGGTCGGCGGCGATCGGCGACAGTGCCGCGACGGTCTGGTACAATCCTGCCGGCATGACGCGCCTGCCCGGTGCCAATCTCGAGATCGGCGCGCATCTGCTCCAGGTCGATAGCCACCAGTCGGATCGCGGCAGCACGCGCAGCGGCCCCGGCGGCGCGGGCAGCTTCCCCAGCGGCGGCAACGACGGCGGCAACCCGTTCAGCCAGCCCGTCCTCATTCCCGCCGGCTACGGTAGCTTTCAGGTCACCCCCAAGCTTTGGGTCGGCCTCGGCATCAGCTTCCCGTTCGGCCTCAAGGTGGTTTACGACGACGCCTTCTTCGGACGCTACGACTCGATCAAGTCCGACCTCCACGACGTCAACATCCAGCCGAGCGTCGCGTACAAGCTCAATGACCATATTTCGGTCGGCGCGGGGGCCGACATCCAGACGCTCAAGGCCGATCTCGAGAGCGCGCTTCCCAACCTTTCGCCGCTGCTCCCCGACGGGCGCATCCGCATCAAGGACCAGGACCTCGCCTTCGGCTGGAACGTCGGCATCACGGCCGACTATGGGCCGCTGCGCGTCGGCGGACACTATCGCAGCCACATCAATCACGAACTCGACGGCAACGTCGAGATCAGCGGCTTGCTCGGCCCGCTGGCAGGCAGCAACGGCAGCCGCACCGGGACGGCACCGATCAGCACGCCCGATATCGCCACCGTAAGCGCGGTGTTCGCCGCGACCGACAAGGCGCGGCTGCTCGGCTCGGTCAACTGGTACAACTGGTCGCGCTTCAAGCGGATCACCGTCGAGGATCCGAACGGCGTGGTCTTCCTCGACAGCGAGCAGCAGTACCGCGACACCTGGAGCTACAGCGGCGCGGGCGAGTACGACCTGTCGAAGAAGCTCACGCTGCGCGCGGGGGGCATGTACGACCAGACGCCGACGCGCGACGGCTTCCGCACGACACGCGTTCCCGACGGCAACCGGATCTGGGCGACGGGCGGCCTGACCTATCACCTCAGCGACCGCGTCGCGCTCAACACCAGCTACGCGCATGTCTTCGTGGCGACCAAGCAGATCGACCGCGCCGATCCGTTGTTTGCCGGAACTCCGGCGGCAATCAACGTGCGGACGCGGTCGGAGAACAGCGGCAATGTCGACATGGTGGCGGGGAGCGTCAGCTTGCGGTTCTGACCGAACGCGCGACCCCTCTCCCGGAAAGCGGGAGAGGGGTCGACGCCGGGGGGCGCGTCACTTAATCCCCCCGAATGACCGAACCCATCGACCGCATCCTCGACACCCCCTTCGCCGATGCGCTCAGCGACCGCTATCTCGTTTATGCGCTGTCGACGATTACCGCGCGCTCGCTGCCCGATGTCCGCGACGGCTTGAAGCCCGTCCACCGTCGGCTGCTGTGGGCGATGCGGCTGCTCAAGATGGAACCCGACGGGACGGTGCGGAACGGTACAGCGTACAAGAAATGCGCGCGTGTCGTCGGCGACGTGATGGGCAAATACCATCCGCACGGCGACCAGTCGATTTACGACGCGATGGTGCGCAAGGCGCAGGATTTCGCCCAGCGCTGGCCACTCTACGATGGGCAGGGGAATTTCGGCAACAACGACGGCGATAACCCCGCCGCGATGCGCTACACCGAGGCGCGCCTGACCGCCGCCGCCGCCGAACTGATGGACGGCCTCGACGAGGCCTGCGTCCCATTCCGCGACACCTACAACGGCGAGGAAGAGGAGCCCGAGGTCCTGCCGGGGGCCTTCCCCAATCTGCTCGCCAACGGTGCGGCGGGCATCGCGGTCGGCATGGCGACGTCGATCCCGCCGCATAACGTCGCCGAAATCTGCGACGCGGCGACCATGCTCCTCGATGACCCGGACACCGATCTCGACGCGCTGCTGACGGTATTCAAGGGCCCCGACTTCCCCACCGGCGGGGTGCTCGTCGAAGGTGCCGCAGCATTGCGCGAGGCTTATGCTACGGGGCGCGGGTCTTTCCGCCTGCGCGCACGCTGGCGCGTCGAGGACCTCGGGCGGGGTACGTGGACGATCGTCGTCGATCGCATCCCGTACCAGGTCATCAAGGGCAAGCTGATCGCCGACATCGCCGACATCATCAACGAGAAGCGCCTACCGATCCTCGCCGACATCCGCGACGAATCCGACGCCGACATCCGCCTGATCATCGAACCGCGCTCGCGCAACGTCGAACCCGCCGTGCTGATGGAGAGCCTGTTCAAGCTCAGCGACCTCGAAATCCGCTACCCGCTCAACATGAACGTCCTCGACAAGGACCGGCGCCCCGGCGTCATGGGCCTCAAGGGCGTGCTCGCCGCCTATCTCGACCACCAGCGCGACGTGCTCGGCAAGAAGACCGCGTTCCGCCTCGGCAAGATCGACGACCGCCTCGAACTGCTCGGCGGTTACCTGATCGCCTACCTCAACATCGACGAGGTCATCCGTATCATCCGCGAGGAGGACGACCCGCGCGCTGAACTCGTCGCGCGCTTCGTCCTGAGCGAGCGCCAGGCCGACGCGGTACTCAACCTGCGCCTGCGCTCGCTGCGTAAGCTCGAGGAGGTCGAAATCCGCACTGAGCACAACGCGCTGATCGCCGAGGCCGCCGACCTGCGCGACCTGCTCGCCTCCGAGGAGCGCCAGCGCGCGAGCATCAAGGCCGACCTCGTGCGCCTGCGCCTGCGCTACGGTCCCGAGACGCCACTGGGCGCGCGCCGCACCGAGATCGCCGATGCGCCGCCGGTCATGCTAATCCCCCTCGAAGCGATGATCGACCGCGAGCCGCTGACGGTAATCGTCTCGGCGAAAGGCTGGGTGCGCGCGATGAAGGGCCATGCCGACCTCGGCGCGGGCGAAGCGGTCAAGTTCAAGGAGGGCGACGGGCCGGCGTTCGCCTTCCACGCCCAGACCACCGACCGGATCGTCGTCGCGGCCGCCAATGGGCGCTTCTACACGCTGGCGGCCGACCGCCTGCCGGGAGGACGCGGCTTCGGCGAACCCTTGAAGCTGATGATCGACCTCGACAGCGAAGTTATCGGCGTGTTCGCACACCGGGCCGAAGCGAGATACCTGCTCGCGGCGAGCGACGGGCGCGGCTTCGTGGTGCAGGCTGCCGACCTGCTCGCCGAGACCCGCAAGGGCCGCGCTGTGATGACGCCGCGCGAGGGCGCGATGCTCAAACTGGTCCGCCCGCTCGCCGCCGAGGTCGACGCGCTCGCGGTGGTCGGCGACAACCGCAAGCTGCTCGTCGTCGCGCTTGAGACCGTGCCCGTCATGGCGCGCGGGCAGGGTGTGGCGCTGCAGAAATACAAGGATGGCGGGCTGTCGGATGCGATCGGCTTCCGCCGCGCCGACGGGCTGAGCTGGACCATGGGCGGCGCGGGCACACGGACACGCACCGAGACCGACCTTGCAGCGTGGGAAGGCACGCGCGGCGGGGCAGGACGGCTGCCGCCGCAGGGATTTCCGCGCGACAACAAGTTCTAGATCCTCCCCCTCTCCGAGCACGGGAAGGATCAACCCTCCTTGACCGCCGCCTCGACCAGCTCCGCGAAATCCACCGGAAACCCTGCGGCGACCCACGCGCGCTCGAACCAGCCCAGCTTGCGCGACACATCCGGCCCCGGCGCGACACCGCGCGCGATCAACGCGCGCCCGGTGATTGGCAGTTGCGGGCGCACCCACGCCGTGAGTGGCACGAGTGCCGCTGCCGGAGCGTCCGCCAGCAACCGCCGGTCGACTGCGGTATCGGCGCCGTCCCGGTATGCCTCGGCGCGGGCATCGGGCTCGGGCGGGGTCGCCATCGCGACGAGGCGTTTGCGTTCGTGCTTCGACAGCCGGAGCCGCACAGCGATGCCGTCGAGGATATCGGCATCGGCGGGCAGCAGCGCCGCGAGCCGCCGCAGCCAGTGCGGCGCGTGGCCCGTCGCGGACTCGCTTGCCACCAGCCGCACCAGCCGTTCGACGTCGCGCAACTCGGGCAGCACCGGCGCGAAGATGCCGTTGGCCAGCATGACGCGCACCGCCGCCACCGGATCGGGAAAGCCGAGCAGCTTGGCAACTTCGCCCGCGATTCGTTCGCGCGACAGGGCCATCAGGTCGTTGGCGTGCGCGGCACAAGCCGCCAGCCCGCCCGCATCCGGGTCGCCGCGCCCGAAGCGTGCGTGGAAACGGAAGAAGCGCAGGATGCGCAGATGGTCCTCGGCGATGCGCGTGGCGGGGTCGCCGATAAAGCGCACGCGGCGCTCGCCCAGATCGGCCAGCCCGTCGAAATAATCCTCGATGTCGCGGCTGACAGGGTCGGCATAGAGCGCGTTGATCGTGAAGTCCCGCCGCGCCGCGTCGTCGCGCCAGTCGCTCGAGAACTCGACCTGCGCGTGCCGCCCGTCGGTGGCAACATCGCGGCGTAGTGTCGTCACCTCGATCGCGTGGCCGTCGGCGACCGCCGTCACCGTGCCGTGCGCGATGCCCGTGGGGACCGCCTTGATACCCGCCGCGCGCAGCCGGCGCACCGTCTCGGTCGGCTGCCATTTGGTCGCCAGATCGACATCGGCGACGGGGATCTCGAGGAGCGCATCGCGCACCGCCCCGCCGACGGCGCGCACCATGCCGCCCTCGGCATCGAGTGCCGCGAGGATGCGCTGCGTCGACGGCGCGTCGAGCCACGGTGCGGGGGGCAGCTTCATGCCAGGCGCCGCGACAGGTTGACGAGCATCGCCGCCGTCGCCCCCCAGATTTCGTGGCCGTCGGCCTCGATGACGTAGAAACGTCGCGCGCGACCCTGCCACTCACCGGTGCGCGACTGATGATTGGCGGTGTCGAGGACGTGGTCGAGCGAGACCTCGAATATTGCGGCGACCTCGTCCTCGGCGGCGACCAGCGCCAGGTCGGGGGGGATGATGCCGATCACCGGAGTGATCGAGTAGCCGGTGCCGGTCTCGTAGATATCGGTGACGCCGATGACCGCCACGTGGGCGGGGTCGAGGCCGACCTCCTCGTGCGCCTCGCGCAGGGCCGCCGCGACGGGGCCGTCGTCGTCAGGGTCGATGCGTCCGCCCGCAAACGCCACCTGACCTGCGTGCCGCCGCAGCGCGTGGCTGCGCCGCGTCAGCAGCAGCGTCGGCGCGGGCCGGTCGACGACGGCGATCAGCACGGCAGCATCGGTCAGCACGCGCGCGGGATCGGGGGTATGCGACGATACGGCCCAGTCACCGCTGTACGACGCATCGTGCGCGCCGGTTGCGCCCGCCAGCCGCTTCGCAAGGGTCATGCCACCGCGCCGAACGGAAAGAACACGCCGCCGCTCCACAGGCCGGGCGGGTCGGTGGCAAGCGCGAACTCGGCAAGCTGGTAGAATACCGCGCGCAGCACCAGCGCGTCGAGGCCGCTGCGGACGTGGACATAGGGGCGCGGGGTGCCGTCGGCGGCAACCTCGACGCGCACGGCGTGTTCCGGCCCGGCGATGACGTGGTCGCCCGTGTTGAGCCGGAAGGCGACCGTCGCCGCTTCCCCTGCTCCCTCGACCGTCGCCTCGACGGCAACGAACGGCGCGTCGTCGACGACGATGTCGAGCTTCTCGCCCGGTGTCACGAGGACGAACGACCCGTCGGCCTCGCGCCGCAGGATCGTCGAGAACAGCCGCACCAGTTCGGGCCGCCCGATCGGTGTGCCACCGTGGAACCACGTCCCGTCGGCGGCGATACGCATGTCGCTGTCGCCGCAATGCGTCGGGTGCCAGGTGTCGACCGGCGGCAGGCGACGATCGGCGACAGCCACGGCGATATCGGCGAGCGTGGCGCCGCTGCTGTCGCGCGCGGACGGTGTCGCGTCGGGCCGTGCGGCCTCGGGATCATTCGCCATCATCACCCCCCTCCTATACAGTGAGGCGTCCGACACAACGAGGCCGCCGATGTTCCGTCGCACCCTGCCCGTCGCGCTGCTGCTTGCCGCGCCCGCTGCCGCCGCGCCGGTCCCCGACCGCGCACCGCCCAAGCCCGCGTGCGAGGCCTTTACCGACCCGCGCGAGCTGCGCTTTCGCACTCCCGCCGCGACGGTCACCGGGCATATCGCCGCAGGCACCGTGGAAGAACCCGACAATGGCCGCCCCGAGTTCGGGCAGCAGCTCGTGTTCGGCACCGCAGACCTGATCAGCGACGACGGCGGACGGCGCTACCGTGTCACTTACGCCTACTGGAACACGACGGGCGGCTGCGGCGGCTGGGAGCCGGCGCAGGGGCGGCGGTTCACCTTCGACCTTGCCGACGACAAGACCGAGGACGGCGCGCTGCGCGTGATGCGCTACGGGGTCGAACTGGGGGCGCGGCGCTAGGCAGCCAGCGGCAGCGCGCGCCGCACCGGCCCGAGGCGCGCCACCGCGGGCAGCGCCCCGCCGCCACGGATCAGCAGTCGCGCGCGGTCGACCGGGCCGGGCAGCGCCCAGCCCTGCGTCCCCGCCGCCGTGAAGCCGAAGCGCCCATAATAGGGTTCGTCGCCGATCAGCACGATCGGCCCGGTATCGAGCGCGTCTGCGCGCGCCAGCGCCTCGGTCAGCAGCGCCGACCCCACCCCTTCGCAGCGCCGGTCGCGCGACACCGCGAGCGGTCCAAGCAGGGTCAACGCGTGCGTCTGCGTGCCCGCATACAGCGCAATGGGCCATAGCTGGACTGACCCGACGACCGTGTCGCCGACGCGCGCGACGAGGCTCAGCGCGCCAATCGGCGCGGCGCCCTCGCGCAACTTGTACGCGGTCCGCGCATGGCGGGCCGGGCCGAAGCATTGATCGAGCAGACGCTCGATGGCGGCACCGTCGGAACGGTGCGCAGGCGAGTAGGAAATCATGGGCAGTCCTGAGGATGAAGCGTCGCGTTCCGGCTGGACGGCCAATCAACCGCCCCCCGCCGCGCGATCCCGCGCGGCGGTCAGAGTCGTCGAGTCTCGCGCAGGATCAAACCGCTCTCCATCAGGGCTGCGGCGCATACTGGGCCTCGCGCCATCGTGCAAGATCGCTATCATCACCCCTCAACGCAAGAGCCGCGCAACGGCTCCGGGGAGACCAAGCATGAAACTCTACGACATGGCCAATGCGCCCAACCCGCGCCGTGTCCGCATCTTCCTCGCCGAAAAGGGCATCGAGATCGAACGCGAGGAAATCGACATTCCGTCGGGAGCGAACCTGACCGAGGCGTACCGGGCCGTGAACCCGCGCGCCGTGGTGCCGACGCTGGTCCTCGACGACGGGCGGATCATCGACGAATCGATCGCGATCTGCCGCTATTTCGAGGTTCGCCAGCCCAACCCGCCGCTGTTCGGCATCACCCCCTATGAACAGGCGACCATCGAAAGCTGGCAGCGCCAGTGCGAGTTCGACGGCATCTTCGCGGTCGCCTCGGTGTTCCGTAACCGCGCACCGCATTTCGTCGGGCGCGCGATGCCCGGTGCGAACCCGTCGCTGCCGCAACTCCCCGAAATGGCGGCACGCGGCGAAGTGTTGGTGGCGCATTTCTTCGAGCGGCTCGAAGCACGGCTGGCGGTCAGTCCCTTCGTCGGGGGCGAGGCGTACAGCATCGCCGATATCACCGCGCTGGTCGCGGTAGATTTCGCGCGCTGGATCCGGATGCGCGTGCCCGAGGCCAATGCGGCGACGCTGGCGTGGTACGCGGAAGTCTCGGGGCGGCCGAGCGCGAAGGCTTGATTCCCTCCCCTCGGTCCGGCTTCGCCGGGGGAAGGGAGGAGGGAGTCTTAGTGCACCCGCCCCAGGTCGGCGATCGCGGCATCGGTGAGCTGGGCCTGCATCGCCGCATCGCCCTGCCCGCCGAGGAGCTCGCGCGCCTGTGCCGTAGCCATATCGACTGCACGCGCGCGCAGCGACGCTTCCGCCGCGCGCTGTGCTGCCGCGATGCGGTCCTCGGCGCCCTTGGTGCGGCGAGCGATCAGCGCGTCGAGGTCGCGCGCGCCGGTTTCGGCAATCTCGCGCGCATTGCGGTGCGCCTGATCGACGATCCCCTGAGCCTCGGCCGCCGACCCGGCAAAACGCGCCTGCGCCGCCGCGAGCAGTGCCTCGGCCTCGGCGCGCAGCCGTGCCGCATCGTCGAGGTCGGCCTTGATCTTCGCCCCGCGCGCGTCGAGCGCCGCCGCGGCGCTCTTCTGAACCTTGAGGTACAGCAGCAGCGCGACGAACAGCAGGAAGCCCATCGCCACCCAGAATTCGGGGTCGCGGTAAAACGGGCCTTCCTCGCTGGCGTGTTCGACCTGCCGGACCTCGGCGTTGGTCGCCGCCACCCCGGTACCGGGGCCGGTGTTTTCCGCCGGGCTGTCGCCGGGCGCATCCTGCTGGATCACTGCGCCGTTATGTGGGGTACTCATGCCGTCGCTCCAGCGGGCGCGCGGGTCAGCCGGGCGACGAGGTCGCGCGCCACGTCCGCCGCGACGGTCTTGAGGTCGTCTTCGGTTGCCGCACGCGAGGCCGCGAGCGCGGCTTCGGCCTCATCGCCGCGCGCCTTGAGCGCCTTGCCCAGTTCGGCAAGCTTTGCCGCCGCCGCCGCGCGCGACGCATCGGTCGCGCTCGCGAGCTCGGCCCGTGCCTTGGCATGTGCCGCGGCCATCGCCACCTCATGCTCGGCAGCGCGCGCCTTCTCGGCAGCCCGAGCGGCTTCGGCAGCGGCGAGGTCGTCGCCCTGCTGCTTCGCGCGCGCCCCCGCCATCCCGACCAGCCGCGGCGTCGCGACGAAGCGCACCACCGCGAACAGGATCAGGAAGGCGATCAGCAGCCAGAAAATCTGCGCGCTGAAGGTCGAGGTATCGAGTTGCGGCACGTCTTAGCCGAACCGGAGCAGCAGCGCGCACAGCAGGCCGAACAGGACCGTCGCTTCGGACAGCGCGAAGCCGAGCAGCAGGTTGGTGCGCTGGCTCGCAGCCGCGGCCGGATTGCGCAGCGCCGCCGACAGGTAGCTGCCGAAGATGTTGCCGATGCCGATACCGGCTCCAAGAAGCGCGGCGCAGGCCAGCCCTGCGCCAATGTACTTCGCTGCCTGTGCGTCCATGTCTTGAGTCCTTCTTCGCGTTTTCAGTTGGTTAGTGGTGAGCGTGGAGCGCGTCGTTCAGATAGACGCAGACCAGAACGGTGAACACGTAAGCCTGCAGCACCGCGACGAGTGCCTCGAGCGCGGTCATCGCGACGACGACGGCAAGCGGGATCGCGCCGAAAATGCCGAGCGTCACGACGAAGCCCGCGAGCACCTTGAGCAGCACATGCCCTGCCATCATGTTGGCGAACAGGCGGACGCTCAGCGAGATCGGGCGGATGAAATAGCTGACGATCTCGATCGGCGTCAGGATGAGGTACATCACCGGCGGCACGCCCGCAGGCGCGAACATGCGCAGAAAGCCGAAGCCCTGGTTGACGACGCCGACGATGGTGATGCCGACGAACGCGATCAGCGCCATCGCAAACGTCACCGCGATATGGCTGGTAACGGTGAAGCTGTAAGGCAGCAGTCCCGCGAGATTGGCGAACAGGATGAACAGAAAGGTCGTGAAGACCAGCGGGAAATACTTGCGCGCTTCGGGCCCCGCGCTGCTGACGATCGTGTCGTCGACTGCTTCGTAAAGCAGCTCGACCGCCGATTGCGCGCGGTTCGGCACCAAAGTCGGGCGACGCAGGCCGAAGAAGATCAGCAACGACGCGAGACCGGTGACGATCAGCATCCACGCACTGGCGTTAGTGAACGACAGGTCGATGCCCGCCACTTCGATGGGAATCGTCTTGGTGATGACGAATTGATGGAGCGGATCGGCCATTACGACTTGCTATCCAATTTATCGGCCTTATCCGCCGCGTCCCATTTCTGTCCGTAATCGTCGGCGGATTTGAAGACGTTGCGCAGGCCCGCCGCAAAGCCGACGAGCAATCCGACGATCATCAGCCATGGCGCCGTGCCGAGCCAGCGGTCGAGCGCATAGCCGCCACCCGTCCCGATGCAGACGCCGACGACGAGTTCGATGCCGATGCGGAAACCGATGCCCATCGCCGTCCCTGCGGTCCGCGACGCCTCGGCGCGCACGATTTCGGCGTCGCGCGCGGCACGCTTGGCGGCAAGGCTGGCGTCGAGCGCGGCCTCGTCGATGGCACCGTTCATGGGAGCGGGGTCGGGCAAGCGGGTTTCCGGCAAATGTGAAGCGCCGCGCAGAGTGCCCCCCGCGACGACGCGCGCTCTCTAGGCAATCGCGGCGTGGGGGTCAAGGCGAGCGCCGCCCACGCTATTCCGCCGCGATCAGCAGCTCGGCGCGCGCGAGGTCGACCGATACCAGCTGCGACACCCCGGGCTCGCCCATCGTGACGCCGTAGAGGCGGTGCATCCGGCTCATCGTCACGGCATTGTGGGTGACGATCAGGAAGCGCGTCGCGGTCGTCGCGGCCATGTGGTCGAGCAGGTCGCAGAAGCGCTCGACATTGGCATCGTCGAGCGGCGCATCGACCTCGTCGAGCACGCACAGCGGCGACGGCGTCGTCAGGAACAGCGCGAAGATCAGTGCGATCGCGGTCAGCGCCTGCTCGCCGCCCGACAGCAACGTCAGCGACTGGAGCTTCTTGCCTGGCGGCTGCGCCATGATTTCGAGCCCCGCAAGCAGCGGATCGTCCGATTCGGTGAGTTCGAGGTGCGCGGCGCCGCCCTCGAACAGTGTGCCGAACAGCGTGCGAAAATGCCCGTTCACCGTCTCGAACGCGGTGAGCAGGCGGACGCGGCCTTCGCGGTTGAGCGCGCCGATGCTGCCGCGCAGGCGCGCGATCGCGGTGTCGAGGTCGGCGCGCTCGGCGGTCGATGCGGCGACGGTCGCCTCGATCTCGGCGAGTTCGGTCGCGGCGCGCAAATTGACCGGGCCGAGGCGGTCGCGTTCAGCGGTCAGTGCTTCGAAGGCGCGCGCGAGCGCGTCGGGATGTCCGCCTGCGTCGAAGCCGAGACGCCCGGGCAGCGCGTGCGCGGCGGTCTGGAAGCGCTCGCCCGCGACGCGGACGAAATCGGCGCGCGCCGCGTCGTGATGTTCGGCATGCGCCTGCGCCCGGGCGCGCGCCTCGCGCGCATCGGCGAGCGCGTCGACGGCGGCGCGGCCGGCGGCGTCGGTGGCGCGCAGGGCGGCCTCATGCGCCGCAAGGCGGTCGGCGGCAGCGCAGCGTTCGGCTTCGGCGGCGGCGATGGCCGTGGCGAGCGTCGCGGTCGCGGCGGCAATCTCGGCAGGGCGCGCGACGAGTGCCGCGGTATCGGCAGCGACGGCGGCGGTGCGACTGTCGAATTCGGCGAGCTGGGCCTGGCTTGCCGCCGCGCGCGATTCCCAGGCGGCGCGTTCGCCCACCAGCTGCGCGAGGCGTGCCTTGTCACCGTCGATGCGTCGCGCTTCACCAGCATGCGCGGCACGCGCCGTGGCGAGCCGCGCGCGAACGATTTCGGCGTCGCGGCGGCTCTGCGCGACGGCGACCGCGAGCGCGTCGACGCCGGTGACCTCGGC
>JBBQVB010000057.1:0-15570 GCA_038211965.1 Sphingomonadales bacterium | reverse complement strand
AGCCCCGCGAAGGGCTCGGTCGTGCCGATGCGCCCGATGCGGTGCAGCGCGCGCGTCCAGAAGCGCGCGTAGAGCAGGTGCAGGATCGCATGTTCGACGCCGCCGATATATTGCGCCACCGGCAACCACGCATCGGCTGCGGTGCGGTCGAACGGCGCATTGCCGGGAGCGCTGGCGAAGCGGATGAAATACCACGACGAATTGACGAAGGTGTCGAGCGTGTCGGTCTCGCGCCGCGCCGCCTCGTCGCACACCGGACAGCGCACCTGTGCCCACGTCGGGTGATGGTCGAGCGGGTTGCCCGGCCGGTCGAAGGTCACGTCCTCGGGCAGCACCACGGGCAATTGGTCGCGCGGCACCGGCACGACACCGCACGTCGGGCAATGGATGATCGGGATCGGCGTGCCCCAATAGCGCTGCCGCGACACGCCCCAGTCGCGCAAACGCCAGACCGTCGTGCCCTGCCCCCAGCCCTCGGCCTCGGCGCGCGCGATGACCGCCGCCTTGCCCGCCTCGCTGTCGAGGCCGTCGAGCCAGCGCGAGCTCACCAGGACGCCGGCGCCGGTATAGGCTTCGTCGTCGATCGGCCCCGGCGTCTCGCCTTCGGGCGCGACGACGCGCGGCACCGGCAGCGCATATTTGCGCGCGAAATCGAGGTCGCGCTGGTCGTGCGCCGGACAGCCGAAGATCGCGCCCGTGCCATAATCCATCAGCACGAAATTGGCGACGAAAACGGGCAGGCGGATGCCAGGGTCGAGCGGGTGGATCACCGACAGCCCGGTGTCGTGGCCGCGCTTCTCCTGCCCCTCGATATCGGCGGTCGCGGTGCCCCCGGCGCGGCATTCGGCGATGAACGCCGCGAGCGCCGGGTCGGTCAGCGCGCACTGCGCGGCAAGCGGGTGATCGGCGGCGACGGCGGCGAAGCTCGCGCCGAACAGCGTGTCGGGGCGGGTGGTGAAGACGTCGAAACTGCCGCCGCCCCCTTCGATCTGGAAGGTGAACCGCAGCCCCCGGCTCTTGCCGATCCAGTTCTCCTGCATCAGCCGGACCTTGTCGGGCCACGCATCCAGCCCTGCCAGCCCGTCGAGCAGTTCGTCGGCGAAATCGGTGATCTTCAGGAACCACTGGCTGAGCTGCCGCCGCTCGACCGTCGCGCCCGACCGCCAGCCCTTGCCGTAGACGACCTGCTCGTTGGCGAGCACGGTCATGTCGACGGGGTCCCAGTTGACCGCCGCCGACTTGCGCGTCACCAGCCCCGCCGCCAGCAGGTCGAGGAACAGCGCCTGTTCGTGGCCGTAATAGTCGGGCTCGCACGTCGCCAGCTCGCGGCTCCAGTCGAGCGCGAAGCCCAGCCGCTGCAACTGTCCGCGCATCGCCGCGATATTGGCGCGTGTCCACGTCCCCGGGTGCACGCCGCGCTCGATCGCGGCATTCTCGGCGGGCATCCCGAAGGCGTCCCAGCCCATCGGGTGGAGAACCTCGAAGCCCTGCATCCGCTTCACGCGCGCCAGCACGTCGCCCATCGTATAGTTGCGGACATGGCCGACGTGGATGCGCCCCGACGGATAGGGGAACATCTCGAGGATGAAGGTCTTGGGGCGCGGGCTCGCGTCGTCGGCACGGAAAGTCTGCGCCGCGTCCCACGCCGTTTGCCAGCGCGCTTCCGCCGCCTTGAAGTCGAACTTCGCGGGACGGGTGTCGGGTTCGGCGTCGGCCACCGAGCGCTTCAGCCGCCGATCTGGGCGCGACGCAGGTCGCGGGCGCGGCTGAGGATCGTTTCCTCGAGCTTCTGGACCGTGCCGGCGCGCACCGTCGCCTCGACCCAGCCGCTGGCGAGCAGCTGCTGGCGCGATGCCGAAACGCGGATCGCGTCGGCGCGCAGTTCGGTGTCGAGGATCGCGACGGTCACCTTGACGCGCTCGTTGGGGATGGCGGGATTGGCGTACCAGTCGGTGACGATGACGCCGCCGTTCGAATCGACCGAGGCGATCGGCATGAAGCCGAGGGTTTCGAGGCTCGCCTGCCACAGGTACGAATTGACGCCGATCGTCGACATCCGCGCCGGGGCAGCGGCGGCGGCCTTGAGGTGCTTCCGGTCCTTGTGATGGCCGCACGCCGAGAGCGCCAGCACAGCGACCCCCGCGACCAGTGCCGACTTGGCAAACCGCATGCTCGAACTCCCGGACTTCATCGCCGCTCTATAGGCGGCGACCGCGCGCCCGTGAAGGGCGGACCTTTCTCGCTCCCCACCCCGCGAACCGCGCCGGGAGGGGATCAGCCGCTCATGTCGACCGCGCCGCCAGGCATCCGCACCTCGAGGCTGTCGAGCGCGTCGCTGAGCCAGACCTGGCACGCGAGGCGCGAGGTGCGCGTCACGCCGTAGGCGAAGTCGAGCATGTCCTCCTCGTCGGCACTGGCGCGCGGCAGTTTCGCGAAGTCGGCGGGCGCGACGACGACGTGGCACGTCGAGCATGCCATCGCCCCCTCGCAGGTGCCTTCGAGCGGCTGGTCGTGCGCCTGCGCGAGGTCGAGGAGGCGCGTGCCCGCCGCGCCGTCGGCCTCGACGCTGGTGCGCCCGTCGGCGCTGGTGAAGCGGACCCTCGTCATGGCGCCTCCGGCCTGGCGGTCACGCTGCCTTCTGCCGCAGGCGATGGACGACGGCGTTGAGCTCCGCCGCCGCGGCGTCGATCTCGGCCGCCGTGGTGAAGCGCCCCCAGCCGATCCGCAGGCTCGACCGCGCCGCGACGGCATCGAGGCCGAGCGCCGCGAGGACGTGACTCGCGCGCCCCCCCGCGCTGGCGCACGCCGACCCCGACGACACCGCGATACCGCGCAGGGCGGGCAGCAGCCGCGCGCCGTCGATGCCGTCGAAGCTGAGGTTGAGATTGCCCGGCCAGCGCGCCGCCATGCTGCCGTTGATCGTGTAGCCCGCGTCGAGGCCCGCCAGCAGCCGGTCACGGAGATCGACGCAATGCGCGTGGTCCGCTGCCATTCGCTCGCCAGCGATCCGCGCCGCTTCGCCGAACCCCGCGCAGAGCATCGGCGACAGCGTTCCCGAGCGCCCGTCCTCCTGCCCGCCTCCGTGCAGCAGCGGAGTCAGCGCGACGCCCGGGCGGCGGTACAGCAGGCCGACGCCCTTGGGGCCATAGATCTTGTGCGCGGTGGCGCTCAGCAGGTCGACGCCGAGCACATCGACGTCGCATGCCAGCTTGCCGAAGCACTGCGCGGCGTCGCAGTGCATCAGCGCGCCCGCCGCATGCGCCAGTGCAGCGATCGCGGCGATCGGCTGGATCGTCCCGATCTCGTTGTTGACCAGCATCGCCGAAACCAGCGCGACATCGTCGCCCAGCGCCGCTTCGAGTGCGTCGAGATCGACCAGTCCGTCGCGCTGCACCGGCAGAACGGTCAGCGCCACACCCTGCGTCTCGAGCCAGCGCGCCGTCGCCAGCACGCAGCTGTGCTCGGTCGCCAGCGTGACGATGCGGCGGCGCGTCTGGCCGGGGCCGGTCAGCACGCCCTTCAGCGCCCAGTTAACCGATTCGGTCGCCCCGCCGGTGAAGGTCACCTGCGCTGGCGGGCAGCCGAGCAGTGCCGCGACATGCTCGCGCGCCGCCGCCACCGCGGCGTTGGCCTCGAAGCCCCAGCGATGCGGCGAATGCGGATTGCCGAAGCGCTCCGCCAGCCACGGCTGCATCGCCGCCGCGACCGCCGGGTCGACGGGCGTCGTCGCGCCGTAATCGAGGTAGATCGGGCGGTTCATCGCCGCCATTTAGGGCGTCCAGTGCTTCGGCGGTAGCCGTTCGGTTGCGTGCAAGCCCACGAAACCTATATAGAGTGCACCCGCGCGCACCGCCGCCGCGACAATCCCGAAGGCCTGCGATGCCCGACGTTATCTTTGCCGGCCCCGAAGGCCGCCTCGAAGGCCGTTACCAGCCCGGACCGCGCCCGCGCTCGCCTGTCGCCATCCTGCTCCAGCCGCACCCGCAGCAGGGCACGATGAACCACCCGATCGTCATCGCGATGTACAACAGCTTCGTGCGACGCGGTTTTGCGACCCTGCGCTTCAACTTTCGCGGCGTCGGGCGCAGCCAGGGGGTGTTCGACAACGGCATCGGCGAACTGAGCGACGCCGCGTCGGCGCTCGACTGGATGCAGCAGTTCAACCACGAAGCGCCGCAGACGTGGGTCGGCGGCTATTCGTTCGGCGCGTGGATCGGCATGCAGCTGCTGATGCGCCGCCCCGAGGTCAAGGGCTTCATCTCGATCGCCCCGCCCGCCAACATGTACGACTTCACCTTCCTCGCACCGTGCCCGTCGTCGGGGATCATCGTCGACGGCGAGAACGACGAGGTAGTCACCGGCGCGAGCGTCCAGAAGCTCGTCGACAAGCTCCGCACCCAGCGCCACATCACCATCGACCACGCGACCGTGCCCGGCGCGAACCATTTCTTCGAGCACGAGATGACCGAGTTGATGACGGTCGTCGACGGGTATCTCGACAAGCGCGGGGTTTAGGAGTCTGCGGCGTCCAGATCGGCCATCATCGTTGCGACCGAAGCATAGCGGGTGCCGCCACCTTCATCGAGTTCGCGCATCGCGGCCTGCGTCTCCGCATTCGGAACTCGTGCGCGGGCCTCGAACGGCAGGCCGCCGTCCGCCGCGACGCGCACGAGTAGCATCCGGATCGCGTCCGAGATCGACAGTCCCATGTCGGCCAGCACGGATTTTGCCGCAGCCTTCAGGTCCGGATCGATTCGCGCTCTGACGATTTCCACAGCAGCCACCGCCCAACTTTCTTCTTATCTTCCACATCGTAGAGAGTTTCAAACTGGCGGTCAAAAAGGATGGACAGCCCCGGAGTGCCGACTCACTGTCACGGCGAAAGGGGCAAGCCACATGCGCCAACCTGTCGAATCGACGCGCTTTCGGCGCGACTATAAACGAGAACTCAAGACTGAACCCAGACTGGGGCAAACGCTGGCCGCGATTATCGAGATGCTCGCCGGCGATGTGGCGCTCCCGCCGCGCTTCTCGGACCATGCGCTTGTCGGAGATTGGAAAGGTTTTCGTGACCTTCACGTCAAGCCCGACCTCATTCTCATCTATCGCAAGCGACCGGGCATCGTCGAGTTGGCGCGGCTCGGCTCGCATAGCGAATTATTCTGATGCGCCGATGACCGACTGGCGGCGCGCGCTCCTTCCCGCCGTCATCCTCGCGCTCGCGCTGGTGCAGCTCCACGCCTTCGGGCCGGGCAGCGTCACCCCCGACACCGTCGTGCAATGGGGGCAGGCGCTGAGCGGCCGCTACGACGACTGGCACCCACCTGCGACGGCGTGGTTGTGGCGGCAGCTGATGCCGCTGGGGCGCGGGACGTGGCCGGTGCTGGTCGTGCAGGCGCTGCTTTACTGGGGCGGCGTGCTGCTCCTCGCCGAGACACTGCGGCGGCGTGGTCGCGGCTTGACGGCAGCGGCGGTCGTCGCCATCGCCGCGCTGCCGATCCCGTTCGGGCAGGGGGGCGCGATCCTCAAGGACCCGTTGCTGACCGCGCTGTGCGTCATGGCAACGGCACTGGCGGTGGCGGGCGAGCGGGGGCGCATGGGTCTCGCGCTGCGCAGCGGGGGGGCTGCGCTGCTGATCTTCGCCGCCGCGACGCGCTTCAACGCGGTGTTCGCGTGCGTGCCGCTGTTGGTGCTGCTGCTGCCGCCGCGCTGGACCGCGACGCTGCCGCGCGTCGTCGCCGCGAGCGCGCTCGCGACGCTGCTCCTCGTCGCGGGCAACCGGCTGATCGACGAGACGTGGCTCCGCCCGCACCATTCGCAGCCGATCGTCTCGCTGGTCAATTTCGACCTCGCAGGGATCGCCGCGCAGGGTGGGCACAGCGGCTATCCGGGGCTGGACGATGCGGCAGCGCAGGCGATGGCGGCGCGGTGCGTCACGCCGTCGATGTTCAACCAACCGAACTATCCCGACTGCAACGCCGTCGAGGACGCCCTGTTCGCCGCGGCGCGGACGATGCCGGGCGGGATCACGCGGCTGTGGCTCGAGACGGTCGCCGCCAACCCCGCAGCCTATGCCTGCCACCGACTGGCGCACGTCAACCGCAACTGGCGCTGGGCGGTGGCGACCGTTCCCGGCGACGCGGTCTATGCGATGAGCGAGCCGAACCGCTGGGGACTGGGGTTCAAGTGGAACGGGGCGACGCGCGCCGTTCTGGCGGGCGCGCGGGTCATGGCCGAATCGCCGCTCGGGCGACCCGCGACGTGGATTGCCGTGGCGCTTGGACTGCTGCTCGTCGCACCCGCGATCGGCGCGCGGCGCGTCGTCACCGCGCTGAGTCTGTCCGCACTGCTCTACGGCGGTGCCTACCTCGTCGTCAGCGTCGCCGCCGACATGCGCTACAACGTCTGGACGATGGTCGCCGCACAGCTCGCGCTGGCGCTTGCTGCAGGCGAATGGCGCGCCGCGCGGGTGGCGCGCTGGCGCATTGTCGTCGCGCTGTTGCTGCCGGGGTTGGCGGTCGTCGGCGAGGTCGTCGCCTTCACGCGCTGACGACGCCGCCGCAGACCGGCGCGCGCACCCCGGTCGTCTCCGGCCAACTCGTCGGCAGGCCCGCGAGAACCCGCACCGCCAGCCACGCGAACGCCTGCGCCTCGAGTTCGTCGCCATGCCAGCCGACGGCCTCGACCGGGTCGACCGCAACCCCGGTGCGCGCCGCCAGTTCGCGCATCAGCGTTGCATTGTGGCGCCCGCCGCCCGTCACCAGCAGGCGTTGCAGGCGTTCGGGAACATGGCCGAGCGCCAGCGCCACCGTCGCCGCCGTGAACGCCGTCAGCGTCGCGGCGCCGTCGAAAAGGCTCAAGCCGCGCGCCGCAGCGCCGGCGAAATCGGCGCGGTCGAGCGATTTGGGCGGCGCGAGGTCGAACCACGGGTTGTCGAGGAGCGTGTCGAGAACGTCGGCATGCACCGACCCCGCCGCCGCCAGCACGCCACCATCGTCGTGGCTCAGCCCGGCTTCCGTGCGCACCCAGTCGTCGATCGGCGCATTGGCGGGGCCGGTGTCGAAGCTGCCCCACGCGCCGTCGCTGCCGAACCACGTCAGATTGCCGACACCGCCGAGGTTGAGGACGCCGAGCGGCAGCGACAGTCCCGCGACCAGCGCGCGGTGATAGCCCGGCGCCAGCGGCGCGCCCTGCCCCCCCGCCGCGACGTCGGCCGACCGGAAATCACCGACCGTGCGGATGCCGGTCAGCGCCGCGAGGCGCGCGCCGTCGCCGATCTGCCACGTCCAGCCGCGGTCGGGGCGGTGCGCGACGGTCTGCCCGTGGAAGCCGACGACGCCGACCGCGCGCGCCGCCACCCCCGTCGCCGCCAGCAGCGCCGCGACCGCGTCGGCATGCGCTGCCGTCAGCACCGCCGCCGCTGCATCGATCTGCGCGTCGGGCCCCGGTGCGTCGCGTCCCAGCGCCGCCGCGCACGCGCCCCGCAGCGTCGCGCGCGCCGCGTCGTCGTAGGGCGCAAAATGAAAGCCGACGCGCCGCACCCCGGCCGCACCGTCGGTTTCGATCAGCGCCGCGTCGATGCCGTCGAGCGACGTTCCCGACATCAGTCCGATGGCCAGCATGTCAGTCTCCATTGCCGCCCTGCGAGCGTTCCACAAAGCTTTGCCACGGATCAGTGTCGCACGGGTAGTTTCGGTGGCGAAGTGCCTGTATGAACGAGACAGCGGCGGGACAGCCGCAAGAAGGTCGATGACGAACGAGCCCCCCCCCGTTTTCGTGCTGGCGCCGCGCTATGCCCGCGATCTTGGCACGGCGCTGACCGCCGCAGGCGTCGCGACGACGGTCGTCGTGCGCCCGCCCACTGCCGCCGCCGCCTTCGCCGCCGCAACCGCGCGGATCGCGATCATCGACGCGCGCGGGGCGCTCGCGGTCGCGCTGATCGCCGCGCATGAATTCGGACCGATCATCGAGGCGCGTCACGGCGCACTGATCGTCCTGCTGGCGCGCACCGACGGCAACGCGGTCGGCGCGGCGTATGCGGCGGGCGCGACGCACGTCGTCGTCAGCCCGCTCGCCGAGGGCGACCTCGCGCACGCCGTGCGTTTTGCGGAAAGACTTGTCGAACGCCTTGGCGACGCGGCGGCGGGGCGCGACGTCGCCCTGGGTGGCGGCGACGCGCACCGCGACCCGCTGACCGGCCTCGCCACGGCGCATCATGCGCGCGTCCTCGTCGACCTGCTGCTCGGCGGCACGCCCCGCGCCGGCGTCCCGTCGCCTGCCGCGATCGTCATGCTGATCGCCGTCGGGCGCTTCGGTCAGATCAACGCCGCTTACGGTCGAAGCGCCGCGGACGCGCTCCTGCAGGGCGTCGGCGAGCGGCTGACGCGCCTCGTCGCCGACGACAGCGAGCGCGCCGATGCGCGGCTGGTGGCGCGGCTGGCGGGGGCCGAGTTCGCGGTGGTCATGCCGGCCCCGGTGGTGCTCGGCGACGCAACCAAGCTTGCCCGGCGCATCGTCGACGGCTTCGAGCCGCCGTTTGCCGAAGGCGGGCGGATCGTCCACCTCGCGGTGCGCATCGGCATCGCGATCGGCGATATCGATGCGCGCGCCGCCGAGGACGGTACCGAACGCCTGTTCCGCCACGCCAGCTCGGCGCTGGCGCAGGCGCGCGCCGGAACGCCCGGCGGCATCGAGGTCTTCGAACCCGCCCCCGGCGTCGACCCCGACACGCGCCTCGCCGACCTCGAATCGGATTTGCGGCGCGCCATCGACGCCGACGAGGTCGAGATCCTGTATCAGCCGCAGGTCGTCCTCGCGACCGGGCGGATCGGTGGCGTCGAGGCGCTGGTGCGCTGGGCGCATCCGGTGTTCGGGCGCATCTCCGCAGCGACGCTGCTCGAAGTCGCCGCCAGCGCCGAAGTCGCGGCGCAACTCGGCAACCACATCCGCGCCAAGGCGCTGCACGAGGCGGCGGCGTGGCCCCCGATGCTGTCGGGGCTGATGCTGTCGGTCAACGTCACCGCCGGCGACCTGCGCGACCCCGATTTCGGCGAGCGCCTCGATGCCGCGCTCGACGCCAGCGGCTTCCCGCGCACCCGGCTGACGCTCGAGGTCACCGAAGGCGACCTGATCCAGAACCTCGACGCCGCCGCCGCAACGCTGGCGGCGGTCAGCGCGCGCGGCACCGGCATCGCGCTCGACGATTTCGGCACGGGCTATTCGAGCCTCGCCTACCTCAAGTCGCTGCCGCTCGACTGCCTCAAGCTCGACAAGCGGCTGACCGGGGATCTCGCCGGGTCGCCGCGCGACCGCATCGTGGTGCGCGGCGTCGTCGAGATCGCACGCGGCCTCGGCATGCGCGTCGTCGCCGAGGGCGTCGAGACCGACGCCGATCTCGATCTCGTCGTAGCGGCGCGCTGCGACTGGTACCAGGGCTTCCTGTGCTCGCCCGCGTTGCCCGGCGACGCGCTCGCGGGGTTCGTCGAGGCGTGGGACGCGCGGCTGACGGGGTGACTTCTACCCTCTCCCCTGGCGGGAGAGGATCGCAAGGTCAGCGTCGCAGCGCCCCCTTCGACCGGAACACCGACGGGCGCGGCGGCAGCGGTTTGGCCTTGGGCGGCGGCGCGGGAGCAGCGGCGGCGGGCTTGACCGTCGCCCCCGCCGCGAGCTTCGACAGCGCCTTGGCAAGGCTCAGCGCGCCGTTCAACCGCGCCCGCGTCGTGGTCCAGTCGGCCCCGATGAACAACTTGTTGTCGGGGCGGAGCTTCGCCCGCGTCCCCAGCCGCGCGATATAGTCGAGCAGCGCGCCCGGCTCGGCGAAGTCGTCGTTCTGGAAGCTGACCAGTGCGCCCTTGGTGCCCGCCTCGAGCTTGGCGACGCGCGCCAGCAGGCAGAACTGCTTGATCTCAATGACCTGGACCAGGTTCGACACTTCGTCGGGCAGCGGCCCGAAGCGGTCGATGAGCTCGGCGGCGAAGCCATCGACCTGCGCGCGGTCGGCGAGGTCGTTCATGCGCCGGTACAGCGCCATGCGCAGGTTGAGGTCGGGGACGTAATCCTCGGGGATTAGGATCGGCGCATCGACGCTGATCGACGGCGAGAAGGTTTCCGGCGGGGGCTTGAGGCCTGCCGCCCCGGCGCGCGCCTCGACGATCGCCTCCTCGAGCATCGTCTGGTAGAGTTCGAAGCCGATCTCGCGGATATGCCCCGATTGCTCGTCGCCGAGCAGATTGCCCGCGCCGCGAATGTCGAGGTCGTGGCTGGCGAGCTGGAACCCCGCGCCGAGCGAATCGAGGCTCGACAGGACGTGCAGGCGTTTCTCGGCGGTCTCGGTGATCTGTTGGTCGGCGGGCGTCGTCATATAGGCATAGGCGCGGATCTTCGCCCGCCCGACGCGGCCCCTGAGCTGGTACAGCTGCGCCAGCCCGAAGCGGTCGGCGCGGTGGACGATCAGCGTGTTGGCGCTGGGGATATCTAGGCCGCTCTCGATGATCGTCGTCGACAGCAGCACGTCGTACTCGCGGTCGTAGAAGGCGCTCATCCGCGTCTCGACCTCGCTCGG
Organism: Sphingomonadales bacterium; assembly: GCA_038211965.1. GTDB lineage: Bacteria > Pseudomonadota > Alphaproteobacteria > Sphingomonadales > Sphingomonadaceae > Glacieibacterium. The sequence continues at coordinate 5,009 of JBBQVB010000057.1, read as the reverse complement.
GGCCATCTGGCCGTGCGCGGTGACCGACTTGATCTCGGGGATCTGGCTGCGCAGGAACTGCTCGATGTCCGCCAAGTCGGCGATCTTGGGCGTCACGACGAAGCTCTGCCCGCCGCGATAATGTTCGCGCAGCAACGCCTCGCGCATCACCACGGGGTCCCACTCCATGACGTAGGTGCGGACCGCGAGGCGGTCGACGGGCGGCGTCGCGATGATCGACAGCTCGCGCAGGCCCGTCAGCGCCATCTGGAGGGTGCGCGGGATCGGCGTCGCGGTCAGCGTCAGGACATGGACGTCGGTCTTGAGATTCTTCAGCCGCTCCTTGTGGGTGACGCCGAAGCGCTGCTCCTCGTCGACGATGACGAGGCCGAGGCGCTTGAAGGCGACGGACTTCGCCAGCAGCGCGTGGGTACCGACGACGATGTCGACCGTGCCGTCGGCGAGCCCGTCGCGCGCCGCCTTGGCATCGCTCGCGGTGACGAGACGCGACAACTGCCGGACCTCGACGGGCAGCGTCCGAAAACGCTCGCGGAAGCCCGCGTAGTGCTGGCGCGCGAGCAGCGTCGTCGGGCAGACGATGGCGACCTGCATGCCTTGCAAGGCAGCGGCATAGGCGGCGCGCAATGCCACTTCGGTCTTGCCGAAACCGACGTCGCCGCAGACCAGCCGGTCCATCGGCGAACCCGACGCAAGGTCGGCCAGCACGTCGTCGATGGCGCGCTGCTGATCCTCGGTCTCCGAATACGGGAAGCCCCCCGCGAATTCGGCATAGCCCTGCGCGTCGGGGATCGCGACATCGGCCTCGCGCAGCGCGCGCGCGGCGGCCGTCGCCATAAGTTCGCCCGCGATCTCGCGGATGCGCGACTTCATCCGGGCCTTGCGCGCCGCCCACGCCACGCCGCCGAGCTTGTCGAGGCCGACGCCCTCGCTGTCCGAGCCATAGCGGCTGAGCACGTCGATGTTCTCGACGGGGACGTACAGCTTGGTGCCGCCGTCGTAGCTCAGCATCACGCAGTCGTGCGGCGCGGGCGAGCCTTTGGGGCCGATATCGACCGCGACGAGGCCCTCGTAGCGCCCGATGCCGTGTTCGGCGTGGACGAGCAGGTCGCCGGGCGTCAGCATCGCCAGTTCGGCGAGGAAGGCGTCGGCCTTCTTGGCGGACTTGCGGCGGCGCACGAGCCGGTCGCCGAGCATGTCCTGTTCGGTCAGCACCGCCAGGTCGTTCTGGGTGAAGCCGTGGTCGAGCGGCACGACGGTCAGCGCGACCTGGCCCCTCGCCGCCTCGCCCAAAGCCTCCTGCCACGAGTCGGCGAGCGCGAGCTTCTTGACGCCGTGGTCCGCCAGCAGCCCGCGCAGCCGCTCGCGCGCGCCGTTCGAGTAGCTCGCCAGCACGACGCGCGTCTTCGCCTTGCGCAGGCTGTCGACGTGGCCCTGCACCGCCTCGTAGATATTGGTCCCCGCCGTGCGCTCGGGGGTAAAGTCGCGCGGACCCAGTGCGCCGCAATCGACCGTGTCGCGCGTGCCGTCGGGGACGCCGAAGGGCTGCGTCAGGTGCGCGTGGCGATCCTTGAACGCTGCCGTCCACTCGGCCTCGGTCAGGTAGAGCGCTTGCGTCGCCAACGGGCGGTAATTGCCCTGTTTGGCCGCCATCGCAGCGGTGCGGTTGTCGTGATAGTCGGCGATCGCTTCGAAGCGCGCCGTCGCGGCCGGCGGCGTCCCGGCCTCGCGGACGATCAGCGCGTCCTTGCCGAGATAGTCGAACACCGTCGCGAGTTCGGGCTCGAACAGCGGCAGCCAATGCTCCATGCCGGCCAGCCGCCGCCCGTCGCTGATCGCCGCGTAGAGCGGGTCGCCCGTCGCGGTCGCGCCGAAAGCATCGAGATAGCCGCTACGGAAGCGCTTGATCGTGTCGTCGGACAGCAGCACCTCGCTGACCGGCAGCAGCGTGAAGCCGTCGCTCGTCGCGGTGCTGCGCTGCGTCGCGGGGTCGAAGCGCCGCAACGTCTCGACCTCGTCGCCGAAGAAGTCGAGACGCAGCGCCTCGCTCGCGCCTGCCGGATAAAGGTCGAGCAGACCGCCGCGGATCGCATATTCGCCCGCGTCGACGACGGTGTCGGTGCGGACATAGCCGTTCGCCGACAGCAGCGCCGAGAGCCTGTCGCGGTCGAAGCGCGCGCCGGGCTTGATGACCGCGGTCACCTCGGCGATGCGCTCGGGCGTCAGCGTGCGCTGGAGCATGGCGTTGACCGTCGTGACGAGCAGCTGCGCCCTGGCGGTCGGCTGGGTGAGCGCGGCGAGCGCGGCGAGCCGGTCGCTGGCGACGCGCAGGCTCGGCGAGGCGCGGTCGTAGGGCAGGCAGTCCCACGCGGGCAAGTACAGCGTCTCGAGTTCGGGCGCGAAATAGGTCACCGCGTCGAGCAGCGCGCGCGCGCTCGCATCGTCGGCGGCGACGAACACCGCACGCGCCGGGGCCGCGCGCGCCAGGTCGGCGACGAGCCACGGCAGATAGCCCTGTGGCGCGCTGGCCAGCGTCAGCGAGCGTTTGGCGGCGGCGACATTGCGGGGGTCGATCAAACCAGAACCTTCAACGCGGCGTCACCGCGACAAAATCGAGCCGCAGCAGCGCGTCGAGCTGCGGCCCCTCGTAACGCGGCGGCGCGGCCTGAGTGCCGAGCGCCCATGCCATGACATCGACATCCTGTTCGTCGAGCAGGTCCTCGAACCACCGCAAACCGTCATCGTCCCAGCCGTCGAGATACCGGTCGGCGAACCCCCCGACGATATAATCCGCCTCGCGCGTGCCGCGATGCCACGCACGGAATTTCGCGCGGCGGCGGCGGAGATCGAGGGTCATTTGCGCGGGCCGTAGAGCCTGTCGAGACGCTCGTTCAGTGCAACGGCGACGTCCGGATCGACCGGCGCGCGACGTTGACCATCGACATTGCGCCCTCGGCTCGGCCAGTTCGGCAAGAGCAGCAGGTCAAGCTGATCTGCCAGCGCGAGCGTGATCAGTGGCGAAGCGTCCGCGACAAGTATCGTCGGTGTCATGCCGCAGCGTCCAGCGCCTCGCCTAACAGCCTCCGGCCCTCGGCGAGCGCCGCAGCATTGGGTCCCTCACCACCAGCAATCGGTGGATAAAGGTTCAACCGACCCAGGTTCGCCAGCACCTCCCAGTAGACCATGCCCTCCTCACGCAGGTCCCGCCAAGCGACCTTGCCCGCCGCATAGTCGCGGAGGCGGTTTTCCTCGTGCACCGTCATCGCTCGTCTCCAACGCGCAGCGCCCCCGCACGCCCGTGGTGCGGGCGGCGGGGGGCTGCTAGACCCGACATAGTCATGCGGCCCGAACTCCTCAACCCGCTGTTCGTCGAGTTGATCGCCGTCAAGGGCATCGGCGCGACGCTGGGGCGGCAGCTGGCGCGGCTCAAGCTGACGCGCGTCGTCGACCTGCTGTTCCATTTGCCCATCATGGCAATCGACCGCGTGCGGCTGACGGCGCTCGACCCCGTCTATGTCGACCGTACGATCACCGTCGAGATCGAGCCGATGACCTATGACGCGGCGGGCATGCGGCGACCCTTCAAGGTCAATTGCCGCGACGCTGCCGGCAACTGGCTGAGCCTCGCCTATTTCGGCGGCGGCGGCGCGTATGCGCAGAAGCTGCTGCCGCTGCACCAGAAACGCCTCGTCTCGGGCCGCCTCGAACGCTTCGGCGAAACCTTGCAGATCGCCCACCCCGATTACGTCGTTACGCCCGCCGATTCCGCGACCATTCCGACACGCGAGCCCGTCTACGGGCTGACCGAGGGCGTCACCAACAAGCGCATGGGTGGGTTGGTGAAGGCGGCGGTGGCGCGCGCGCCAGCGCTCACCGAATGGATCGAGCCGAGTGTGCTGGCGCGCCACGGCTGGCCCGGCTGGCGCGACGCGCTGGCCGCCGCGCACGACCTCGACGCCGCGGCGCGCGACCGGCTGGCGTATGACGAATTGCTCGCGAACCAGCTCGCGCTGCTGCTCGTGCGCGCCGACACGCGGCGCAAGCGTGGGCGACCGCTGGCGGGGACGGGGCGGCTGACGGCGGCGCTGCTCGACCGCCTGCCGTGGCCGCTGACGGCGGCGCAGCAGCGCGTTACCGGGGAGATCGCGGGCGACCTCGCGCAGGCGTCGCCGATGCTGCGCCTGCTCCAGGGCGATGTCGGATCGGGCAAGACGCTCGTCGCGGCGCTGGCGATGCTGGCTGCGGTCGAGAGCGGCGCGCAGGCGGCGCTGCTCGCCCCGACCGAAATCCTCGCGCGTCAGCACGCGGCGACGCTGGGCGCGCTGCTCGACGGCCTACCGGTCCGCGTGCAGGTCCTGACAGGGCGCGATAAGGGTGTTCCACGTGGAACAATATTAGCCGATCTGGCACATGGCCGCATCGACGTCCTGATCGGCACCCCCGCGATCTTCCAGGACGACATCGCCTACCACGCTCTCGGTCTCGTGGTGATCGACGAGCAGCACCGCTTCGGCGTCGCGCAGCGCCTGCAGCTCAGCGCCAAGGCGCGCGCGACGCCGCATCTGCTCGCAATGACCGCGACGCCGATCCCGCGGACGCTGGCGCTGACGGCGTACGGCGAGATGGACGTGTCGGCGATCGACGCGCTGCCGCCGGGCCGGACTCCGGTCGAGACGCGGGTGACCGCCACCGAGCGGTTGCACGAGGTCGTCGAGGGGCTTGGGCGGCATCTGTCGGGCGGGGGACAGGCGTACTGGGTGTGCCCGCTCGTCGAAGGCAACGAGCTGGGTGACGAAGCCGCTGCAGCGACGCGCGCGGCGTGGCTGCGCGGGCGCTTCGGCGACGCCGCCGTCGGTCTCGTCCACGGGCGGTTGAAGGCCGCCGAAAAGGACGCGGTGATGGCGGCATTCAGCAGCGGCGCGGTACCGCTGCTCGTCGCGACGACGGTGATCGAGGTCGGCGTCGACGTGCCCAATGCTTCGCTGATGATCGTCGAGGCCGCCGAACGCTTC